>NZ_JAHWZY010000005.1:0-254776 GCF_041380215.1 Streptomyces pimonensis | reverse complement strand
CGGGCTGTACACGCCCGAGCGGGGGCGGATCCTGTGGGACGGCGTGGACGCCGCGGCCGCGGACCGGCGTCTGCTGGCCGAGCGCGTCGCGATGGTGGCGCAGGACTTCAAGCGGTGGCCGTTCACGGCCCGCGTGAACGTCCTCCTGGGGCGGCCGTCGGCACCGGTGAGCGACGAGCGGCTGGCCGCGTCGATCGCCGAGGCCGGGGCCGAGACGGTGATCGCGGACCTGCCGCGCGGCCTGGACACCCTGCTGGCCCGGCACTTCAGTGGAGGCCATGAGCTGTCCGGGGGCCAGTGGCAGCGGCTGGGGATCGCGCGGGCCTCGTACCGGCGCGGTCGCATCCTGATCGTGGACGAACCGACGGCCGCCCTGGACGCCCGGGCCGAGCTGGAGGTCTTCGACCGGATCCGGGCCCTGGCGGACAGCGGCCAGACGGTGGTGCTGATCACGCACCGGCTGGCGTCCGTGCGCCATGCGGACCTGGTGCACGTGCTCGACCAGGGCAAGCTGGTGGAGTCCGGATCACCGGACGAGCTGCTGGCCGCGGGCGGCCTCTACGCGGAGCTGTACGCGCTCCAGGCGCAGCAGTTCACCGCGTCGCCCTCACCGCCCCCGGCCGGAAGGACACCCTCCACGAGGACGGGCTGAGCCGCCGGGGCGGCGCCCGCTCACGCCGTGACGTCACCCCCGCCGACGTCCCCCCGGACGATCACCAGGAACATGTCGGTCGCGAGGTCCATGACAACCTCGGCGGACAGGCCCTCCAGGCGACGTGCGTGGGCGAACTCCTCCGCCGGCCAGGAGCCGCGCGGTCCACCTGCGGGAAAGCGTTCGAGCACCGTTCGCCCGTTCACCCTGCCACCTCCATGCTGCGTTGTACTCGTAGGAGTCAAACGCCAACCATGGGGCGAACGCCTCGCTCGGTGACGGTACTGAGACGTAGTCGACACCCGTTCACCGCCAAGTGTGACCGGACTCTCGGCCGATCACACCAACCGGCCACGCTCCGTGCCGTTCTCCGCACCGCTCGTGCCGGGTCTCGTGCCGTCGGCTCCCGTGGTGCGTCGCAATCCGGCCGTGAGCCGGACCGCGACGTCCCCCCGCGCCCGTACGCGGTCCGCGAGCTCGGTCAGCCGCCGGACGTGCCGGGGGTCGAGGCGGCCGGTGTCGTCGAGGTGGACGGCGCAGGCGGTGACGGTGTCGACGAGCAGTTCGAGGGCGGCGGCGGTCTCGTCGGCGCCGTCGGCGTGCCGGGCGAGCGGGGGGAGTTCGGCGGAGGCGAGGGCGATGGCGGCGCGGGCCTCGGCGAGGGTGCGGTAGGCCTCGCGGCGCAGCGCCCAGCGGCCGGCGCGGTCGTCGGACCCGCCGAGCACGTGGTCGAGGTACGTCTGGGCGGCGCCCGCCGCTTCGGCGAGCCGGGCCCTGATGGCGGCGCCGCCGCGCTGTCCCGGCATCGGGAGGTGCCCCACGACGAGGACGACGGCGCAGGCCAGCAGGGTCTCGCCGATGCGGGCGAGGGAGGCCTGGGGTTCGCCGCCGGCCATCACCAGGGCGAGGACGAGCACGGTGACGACGGCGGTCTGCGCGGCGAAGTGACGGGCGGCGACGGGGATCAGCGCCCCGCTGACCGCGACCAGCGCGACGAGTCCCCCCGGGCGGGGCAGTACGGCGGCGAACCCGGCGAACAGCAGCGCCCCGAGGACGGTCCCGGCGGCCCGGGACAGCACGCGGGAGGCGAGCGGTCCGAGGTCGGGTTTGACGAGGAAGACCGCGGTGGCGGGCAGCCAGTACCAGTGGTCGTGCTGCCCGTACCAGCGGGCGTGGTACAGGGCCTGGGCGAGGGCGGCGCTCGCCCCGAAGCAGAGGGCGACCCGCAGCCCGTACTCCCGGCCCCGGGCGCCGAGGACGGTCCGCATCCTCACGGCCCGGGAGCGCCTGCGTCCGTGCAGGTCACCGCCGTCGCCCCGGTCGAAGGCCTCGGCGGCGCGCAGGAGGGCGTCGTCGAGGGCGCGCAGCGCGGGGACGGCCCGGGAGGGGGCGGGCAGCGGGCCGGTGGGGGCGCTGCCGCGCACGGCGGCGGCGAGGCGCCGGGGCCCTTCGGCGGCACGGGCCGGTACGGGCTCCCCGGCCCAGGCGAGCGCGGTGGCGGCTTCGGCGAGCGGGAGGGCGGCGGCGTACTGGGCGTGCAGCCGGCGTTCGGCGGCGGAGGAGGCGTACCGTCGCAGCCGGGGCCCCGCGAGGGCGTCCTGCGCGTGGTCGAGCGCGGCGGTGAGTGCGGCCCGCCGTGCGGTGGCGGTGTCCGACCCGGTGGCGTCGAGCAGGCCGGCGACGGCGTCGTACACCCCGGCCACGGCGTTCCGCTCCCCGTCGAACCGGAAGCCCCCGGCGAGCGAGCCGGACGTGGGCAGCGCGAGCCGCAGCAGGAGCAGCCATCCCGCTCCGGCGAGGAAGGCGAGCGCCCGCTGCCAGCCCGGTTCGGGCAGCGGCATCCCGGCGCCGACGGCGGCGCCGACCAGCAGTTGCGTCCCGACGGAGGACCCGACCGGCCCGAGCGCGCTGACCGCGCCGGCGGCCAGGCCGAGCCCGGTCAGCAGCAGGGTGAGCAGGACGGCGGAGACGTGGTCCCCGGCGTACGTGCCGACGGCCAGCCCGGCCGCCCCGGCGAGCGCGGGCCCGCCGATGCGGCCGACGGAGGCGCGACGGCTGCCCGGCCGGTCGTTGATCCCGGCGAACATCGCGCCGATGGCGGCGACGACCCCGAGCGTGGGCCGTCCGGCGAGGACGGCCGCGAGCAGCAGGGGCCCGCCGCCCAGCGCGCCGCGCGCGACGGCGCTCCACGGAACCGGTCCACGCTGGGCGCGCAGCGCGTGGGCCAGCCACGGGGGTACGGCACGGGTCACGGGGCTCCAGTCGGTCGCATCGGAAACGGAACAAACTCACGGGCGACGGTGACCGGGCAGGCGGAAGCGTTCCCTCCACGGTAGTCGGCGTTCTCGGAGAGAGGCGAACGCTCGTGTTTCCGGAAGGTGACGATGCGGACGGAAGGCGCGTGCCGCATGAACGGCGAGCGCGGCCGCCGGTTCGCCGGACCGGCGGCCGCGCCGGGGCGGTCACGCGGTCATGCGGTCATGCGGTCAGCGCCGCCAGTTCCGCGTCGGCGCGCTCGGTGACCAGGGCGAGGACGCGGCCCGCGGCGGCCAGGTCCTCGGCGGGTATCCCGCCCCAGATGCGGGCGGTGACGGGGGCGCTCTCCGCGCCGACGGCGGCGGTCAGCTCGCGCCCCGCCTCCGTGGGGCGCAGGTGCGCGCCGTCCACGACGAGCAGGCGCCGCTCCAGCAGTGCGCCGAGGGCGGCGCGGACGTCGGCCGGGTCGGCCTTGAGGTCGTCACGGACCCGGGCGACCAGGTCGTCCGGCGTCCACGGGGTGTCGGCGGCGACGGCGGCGCGCAGGGTGATCTGCTGCTGGAACGTGAGGCCGTGCCGGGCGAGGAAGTGCTCCAGGACGCCGCGGGCGGCGTAGTGGGCCAGGCCGAGGGCGCGGGTGTCGGCGACGGGCGCGGTGGCGGTCATGGTGGTGTCCCCTTGGTTCTCTCGTCGTTCGGTACGGAGGAAGCGAGAGGTGCGTCGAGCAGGGTCGTCAGCTCGTCGGTGAACGCGCGGGTCCGCGGGGCGTCGAGGCCGCCGAGCGGCTCCAGCAACTGCTGGAGCAGGTCCTGGACCACCTCGATGGCCTGCCGCGTGACGGCCCGTCCCCGCTCGGTGAGGGCGAGCTGCACGGCGCGCGGGTCGCGGGGGTCGCGGGTGCGCTCGATCAGGCCGGCCGCCTCCAGGGCGCGCGCCAGCTTCGAGACGTACAGCGCCTCCAGACCGGTGTGATCGGCGAGCCGGCGCTGACTGGGCCGCTCGCCGGCGCGCTGCATGCCGTACAGCGACGCGACCAGTGAGTACTGCGCGTGGGTGAGGCCGAGCGGCGCGACCGCGCGGTCGACCGCGACGCGCCACTTGTTGGCGAGCCGCCACACCAGGAAGCCGGGCGTGGGACCCGGTGGACCCTTGCTCATATCGGATAGCGTACATAGCGATTATGTACATGGCTACTATCTTCCGGCATCCCCCCCCCCGGGGCCGGCCTCTTGAGCACGCCGGTGCCCCGTGACCGCATCAGCGGTCACGGGGCACCGGGGCCCTCCTCGTTCTACACGGTGTGCCGGGCGGCGAACCCGACGAAGTCCGCCCACACCCCCGGCGCGAGGCCGACCACAGGGCCGACCTTGTCCTTCGAGTCACGCACATACAAGGTGTCGTTCCCGGCGGCCACCTCCACGCACTGGCCACCGTCGCCAGCGCTGTAGCTGCTCTTGAACCACGCCAACCTGGCCTTGTCCCCGCTCATCTCTCTCCCAGCAGTTTCTCGATCAACGCGAGCGAGTCTGTCGGAGTGAGGGCCTGCGCACGCAGGATCCCGTACGTGCGCTCAAGACCTCGTACCTTCTGACGCTCTGTATGGACACGGCTGTCACCTTGCACTTCCGTGTAGGCGATCCTCCGCTCATCCCGGGTCTCCATCAAGGTGAACGGGCCGGCCAGCCCCGCGTGTTCCTGATGAGCGAGCGGCATCACCTGAATCACGACGTTACGCTTCTCCGCGATCAGCATGAGGTGCTCCAACTGCCCCCGCCAGACCCCCTTGCCGCCAATCGGACGGACCAGGACACTCTCCTCGATCACGAAGCCGAGATGAGGTGCGGGGCGCCTGGTAAAAATTTCCTGCCGTGCCAGTCGCGCGGTAACACGCTCCTCAATGATCGCCTCGTCCAAAAGCGGCTGCCACATGGCGAACACCGCTCGCGCGTACTCCTCCGTCTGCAACAAGCCGTTGACCAGGTGGGTGTCGTACAGGTGGATCTCGACCGCTTCCCCCTCCAACCGCGCCGCATCCCGGAAGAACGCCGGATACTGCGCCCGGGCCACCTCCTCCTTCCCCGCCTTCAACAACCCGCCCGCACCCAGCAGTTCATCCGCGCTGTCGATGAACTTGGGCGGCGGGATCCGCCTCCCCTGCTCGAACGAGGCGATCGTCGACGCGGAGTACCCCACCCTGCTCCCCAACTCCGCCCGGTCCAGCCCCGCCCGCTCCCTGCACAGCTTCAACTGCCGTCCGAAGACGTGCAGGATGCCCGCGCTCGCCTCCTGCTCCTGGCCGTCCACCTGCTGCCGCTGTTCCTCCACGCCCGGCACCTCCCGTACGCACCCACCGCCGAACACCCCGCTCAGCCGTCGCATACGCGGCCAACCCGCCTCGCCGGGGCCCCGTCACGGCTCACCCCGTGTACAAGCCTCGCGCCGTCGGCGTACAGCCACCGCCGGTCAGCGCGTCACGCCTGTTCAACGCTACGCACGGTTCGCGACCGTTGACGCCATGAAGTCACCGACTTCCCCGCAAAGGCGTACGCCCCGACCGGCCCGCACGTTCGCGATGCGGTTCACCTCGCCCCCGCGCGGCGCCCGCCTCGCTCGCCGGCCGGTCTCGCACCGCCTGCACGCGCGGGGCCGCCCGTACGCCTCACCGGCGAACGAGACGGCCACGCTGATCGCCGCCGAGCTCACCGCGAACGCGGTCCGGCACGGACACGTACCGGGCCTCGACTTCCGCCTCCGCCTCACCGAGACCGAGGACGGCACCCTGCGCGTCGAGGTGACGGACACCCGCACGGAGAACCGGCCGGTCGCCGGAGCACCCGCCCCGGACGGCGAGTCGGGCCGGGGCCCGCTCCTGGTGAAGGCCCTCGCCGACGACCGGGGCGTCCTGCCCCGCCCCGCCGGCCCCGGCAGGACCGTATGGGCGGAGCTCCTGCCGGCGCCCCGCCGTTGCAAGCCCGGCAACCTTTCCGGCGGCGGTGACGACCACCAGGTCGGAAACGTGTGTTCTCTCCCGCACCACGTAAGGACTCATCCGTGGCATCCCCCTCCCACCGCCGTCCGCGCGGCAAGCGGCGCGGCCTGTCGGCCCCGGCCGTCGCCGTGGCCGCCGTCGGCCTCCTCGTCTCGCTGGTCGTCGCGCTCACCCGCGACGGCGGATCCGACACAGTGCGGACCACGGCCACGGCCACGACCAAGGTCACGTCCGCCGCCGGTGCCGACGCCGCCCGGCCGAACGCCTCGCCCACCGCGACCGGGGGGACACCGGAGGCGCAGTCGTCCACCGCGTCCCCGGCCGCCCCGAAGCCCTCCACGACGACGCCGGTCCGGCCTCCCAGCAGCGCCACCCCCACGACCGTCCCGCGCCCGGCCTCCGGCGGGGCACCCCTGGCGGGGCGCATCGCACCCGGGATCACCTACAGCGGAGTCGCCACCCACTACGACGCCGGGGACGGCGACGGCGCCTGCCTGTACGGTCCGAGCGCCGACCGCATGACCGCGGCGATGAACACCACCGACTACGAGACGTCCAAGGCCTGCGGGGCGTACGTCCTGGTCCGCGCGGCCGGTGGCGCCTCCGTGACGGTCCGGATCACCAACGAGTGCCCCGCGCCCTGCGCCCCCGGACAGCTCGACCTGAGCAGGGAGGCCTTCGCCGAACTCGCCGGTCTCTCCGCCGGGAGGATCGCGGTCACGTGGAGCCTGCTCAGCCCCGGCACGTCCGAGACCCTCTCGATCCGCTACAAGACCGGCTCCAGCAGCCACTGGTGCGGCATCCAGGCGATGGGCCACCGCAACCCGCTCGCCCGGCTCGAGGTCGCCACCGGCTCCGGGTGGCAGCGGCTGACCCGCACCGAGTACAACTACTTCCTCTCCCCCGACGGCACCGGCTGCGGCGGCGCGTTGAGGCTCACCGACATCTACGGCCAGCAACTGACCGTCGACGGCATCGCCGTACGCCCGGACGCCGTCCAGTCGACCCGGGTCCAGTTCGCCCGGCGCTGACACGGCGCCGCGTCAGCGCACCGACTCCGCGAACAGGGTCTCCGCGTCGGCGACGGCGGCGACGATGTCGTCCACACCCCGGAGTCCCGCGCGGTGGAGCAGCCCCTTCTCGTTGGTGACCCACTCCCCGCGCGCCGCCACCACCGCGTGCGCGGTGTGGATCGCGGCGACGGCGATCGCCCCCGCGACCTGGGTGACGGCCCCCTTCGGCACGTGACCGGCCTTCGCGTGGGCGAGGGTGGCGGTGGCCGTGCCGTACCAGCGGGGCGGGGCGGACTCGCGCAGGGCCCGCGGATAGGCGGCGGGGCGGGGCAGTTCGCCGCGCAGCACCTTGTTGACCGCGAGTTCGGCTGCCAGCAGGTACGTCGGGATGCCGGCCAGGTGGAACATCAGCGGCTCGACGCGGAAGCGGCCTTCCTGCGCCTCCGCCAGTTCGTGCTCGACGACATCGAGGTCACGGTAGTGGACGTCGACCCGGCGCCCCTCGACGGTCAGCCAGGCACCGCCGTCGAAGACGCCGCCGCCCCAGCCGCCGATCTCGGAGACCTCGCCCTCCCAGCCGACCGCGCGCAGGTCCGCCGGGTCGAAGGGACCCCGGTAGTAGACCGCCGTGTCCCAGTCGCTGTCGGGCCGCTGGGTGCCCTGGGCACGCGATCCGCCGAGGGCGACGGCGCGGACGCCGGGGAGTGCGGCGAGCCGGTCGGCGACGCGGTCGAGGAACGCCTGGCCGGAAAGGGCGGACGGCACGGGCGCGGCTCCTGGCGATCAGAGGGGTGCGGAGGCCGTCGGACAGGCTACGGGACCGGCCGAGGGGCGGGCGAACGAAATACGGGTGCGGTGGGTCGCCGCCTCGCGGCAGGATCGGGGAGTCGTTCGCCCCCCCCTCAGATCGGAGTGCACGTGATCCGCCGCGTCACCGTCCCCACGCTCTTCCCGCCGCCCGCCTACTCGCACGCCTCCGTCGTCGAGGCGGGTACCCGCCTGGCCTTCCTCGCCGGGTCGGTCCCGCTGGACGCCGACGGCGGGCTCGTGGGCGAAGGGGATCCGGTGCGTCAGGCCCGGCAGGTGATCGTCAACCTGGAGGAGCAGTTGCGGGCGGTGGGCTCCGGCCCGGGCCACGTCGTCGCGACGGATGTATACGTGGTGAGCGGTGAGCCCGCGGTGCTCTCCGCCGTGTGGGACGTGGTCGAGGCGTCCGGACTGAGCGCGGGCCCGCACTCGTCGACCCTCGTCGGCGTGGCGTGTCTCGGCTACCCCGGGCAGCTCGTGGAGATCACCGCGACGGCGGCCGTGCCGGACGGTGCCGGCTCATGACGGCCGGCGACCGGACGGTGCGCCTGCGCCGGGCGCTGCCCTCCGACGCCGAGGCCGCGGCCGGTGTCTGGCTGCGGTCCTTCGCCGCCGCGCTGCCCGGCGTGGTCCGGCCGCGGTCCGACGACGAGGTGCGGGGCCACTTCCGGCATGTGCTCGTACCGGCGCGGGAGACGTGGGTCGCCCGGGCGGCGGACGGGGACGTGGTCGGCGTGATGGTGCTGGAGGGCGAGGAGCTGGACCAGCTGTACCTCGCCCCCGAGTGGCGCGGGCGCGGGATCGGTGACCGGTTCGTCGCGCTGGCCAAGGAACGCGTCCCCGAAGGGCTCTCCCTGTGGACCTTCCAGGTCAACGCGCCCGCGCACCGCTTCTACGAGCGGCACGGCTTCACGGCCGTGGAGCGGACGGACGGTTCCGGCAACGAGGAGCGGGAGCCGGACGTGCGGTACGTGTGGCGGCCGTAGACGGCCGGGCCACGGGTGCAGTACGACTTGGTGCAGCCCTCGATTCGCTTGTCGGACTTGTCGTAGGCCGACGCCGCCTGTCCAGGGGGAGTTCGTGGGAGACCACGAAGCCGGGCTTCGCCCTGCCCTCGGTGATCATGTCGCGCAGCCGCCGGTTGCAGCGCTTCGCGTTGCACTGCCCCGTCCCCACCCGCAGGCCCTTCTCGAAGAGCTCGCCGATCGCGACGGGGAGCATGCCCTGCTGGGCCTGCTCGTCCGTCGGCGCCTTCGTCAACGGTGACTGGCTCGCGTTGTCGTGGTGGAAGTTCTCCGACGGCCTCCGCGAGGACATCGCCGACCGCTGACGTACGGGCACGGGGCGCGCCTCAGATGATCCTGGCCCAGTCCAGGGTGCGTTCCACGGCGCGCTTCCAGTCCCGGTAGCCGCTTTGGCGCCGTTCCTCGCTCCACTGCGGGTCCCAGCGTTTCGACTCCTGCCAGTGGGAGCGCAGCTCGTCGGTGTCGCGCCAGAAGCCGACGGCGAGCCCGGCGGCGTAGGCGGCGCCCAGCGCGGTGGTCTCGGCGACCACGGGACGGCTCACCGGGACGCCCAGGACGTCGGCCTGGATCTGCATGCACAGGTCGTTCGCGGTGACGCCGCCGTCGACCTTGAGCACGTCCAGGTGGACGCCCGAGTCCTGCTCCATGGCCTCGACCACGTCACGGCTCTGGTAGCAGATGGCCTCCAGCGTGGCCCGCGCGATGTGCGCGCCGGTGTTGTAGCGGGCCAGTCCGACCATGGCTCCCCGGGCGTCGGAGCGCCAGTACGGGGCGAAGAGGCCGGAGAAGGCCGGGACGAAGAACATCCCGCCGTTGTCCTCCACCTGGCGGGCCAGCTGCTCGCTCTCCGGGGCGCTCCTGATGATCTTCAGCTGGTCGCGCAGCCACTGCACGGCGGCGCCGGTGACGGCGATGGAACCCTCCAGCGCGTACACCGCGGGGCTGCCCGCGAACTGGTACGCCACCGTCGTGAGCAGCCCGTGCTCCGAGCGCACCGGTTCGGTGCCGGTGTTGAGGACCAGGAAGTTGCCGGTGCCGTAGGTGTTCTTGGCCTCGCCGGGCGAGAAGCAGACCTGGCCGACGGTCGCCGCGTGCTGGTCGCCGAGTACGCCGGTGATCGGGACGGCGGCGCCCAGCGGCCGGGAGGTGCGGGCCGTGCCGTACGCCTCGCGGTCGGACGAGGGGTGGACGGCCGGCAGCATCGCACGGGGGATGCCGAAGACGTCCAGGAGCTCGTCGTCCCAGTCGAGGGTCTCCAGGTTCATCAGCATGGTGCGGCTGGCGTTGGTCACGTCGGTGGCGTGCACCCCGCCGTTCGGGCCTCCGGTGAGGTTCCACAGCACCCAGGCGTCGGTGTTGCCGAACAGGGCGTGGCCCGCCTCGGCGGCCTCGCGCAGTCCGTCCACGTTCTCCAGCAACCACTTGATCTTGCCGCCGGAGAAGTAGGTGGCCGGCGGCAGACCGGCCCTGCGGCGGATGACGTCGCCGTGGCCGTCGCGTTCCAGGGCGGCGGCCACGCTGTCGGTGCGGGTGTCCTGCCAGACGATGGCGTTGTAGTAGGGGCGGCCGGTGCGCGGGTCCCAGACCACGGTCGTCTCGCGCTGGTTGGTGATGCCGATGGCCGCCAGGTCGCCGGCCGACAGCCCTCCGTCACGGAGGCAGTTCTGGATCACCGTGTTGGTGCGCTCCCAGATCTCGACCGGGTCGTGCTCGACCCATCCCGACCGCGGGAGGATCTGCTGGTGTTCGAGCTGGTGCTTGGCCACCTCGTTGCCGGAGTGGTCGAAGACCATGAAACGGGTGCTGGTGGTCCCCTGGTCCACGGCGCCGACGAATTCGGGCATCGCTGCCACCTCCTGGTCCGCCTAGGGTTCTTCGGTGGCCGGGCCTTCTTCGGCCTTCTCCGTCCTCGCCCTGAGTACCGGGCCGATGAACAGGTCGTACACGAGCATCCCGAGGACGCCGCCGATGAGCGGGCCGACGACGGGAATCCACCAGTAGCCGCTGAACCATTCGAACGACCCGGGCAGCGCGATCGCCCCCCAGCCCTCGAAGAAGGTGAACAGCCGGGGGCCGAAGTCGCGCGCGGGATTGATCGCGTATCCGGCGTTGGTGCCGAAGGCCATACCGATGACGACGACCACCAGACCGATGACGAACGGGTGGAGGTTCGCCGCCGGAGCCGTGTTGCGGGTGTCGATGAGCGCGCAGATCAGCAGCAGCAGGATCCCGGTGCCGACGATCTGGTCGAGCAGGGGGCCCCACCAGGAGTCCCCGAAGTATTCGGCGGGGAACGTGGCGAAGATGGAGTAGGTGCCCAGCGATTCCTCCCGGGCGATCCCCTCCCGGGCGTTGGCCGCGTCGATCGCCCACCGGTAGCAGGCGTAGACGAGCGCGGCGGCGACGAAGGCCCCCAGGACCTGCGCCAACCAGTAGGGCAGGACCTTCCGCCAGGGGAAGTCCCGTCGCACGGCGAAGGCCAGGGTCACCGCGGGATTGAGGTGGGCGCCGCTGACACCGCCGGCCACATAGACGCCGAACGCCACGGCGAACCCCCACGCCCAGGTGATGACGAGCCAGTTGGCGGGTCCGAAATCCACCGCCTGCCGGCCCGAGCCGGGCAGCCCCACGACGGCCACCGCCACGGACCCGACACCCAGCAGGATCAGGACGAAGGTGCCCAGGAATTCGGCGAGCATCTCACCGAGAACGCCTTCTCGATAGCCTCGTCGTTTCGCGATGCGTTCGGCCACCGGACCTCCTCGGCTGGAATTCCGCGGTCCCCTCCCTCCGTCGGAAGCGTATGTCCACCGTGCGGATCATGCCTGTGGAGAGCCGGATTTCCCTCCTCCGGAGCAAGGGTGGCGGCGTTCGCGCGCCGCGGCGCGCGTACCGCCGCTCCGTCGGCCAGCACCACCGCGGGCCTGCCCCGCGGGTCGCCGCCGGTCTCCCGGTGAACGCGGTCGCCGTCACCGACGTCGAGCACGCCGCGGTCGTACGGTTCGATCTCCGGACATCCGGCCGTCGGGACACGGTGGTGCCGTCGGCGGGGCGGCTCGTCTCATTTCCGCACGGGCAGGCCCGCCGCCCCGGCGGCCGTGCGCAGCACGTCGCGGAGCATCTCGGGGGTGAGCCGGCCGGTGAAGGTGTTGCGCTGGCTGACGTGGAAGCAGCCGAGGAGGTGGAGGGCGGGCCCGTCGGGGGCGTCCAGGGTGACGCGGGCACCGTGCGCGAAGGCGGGCCGGGGCCGGGGCACGGTCCAGCCGGCCTCGGCGAACGCGGGCAGCGCGGCCTGCCAGCCGAAGGCCCCGAGGACGAGCGCGGCCCGTACCGTCGGCCGCAGCAGGCGCAGTTCCCGCACCAGCCAGGGCCGGCAGGTGTCCCGCTCCTCGGGGGTGGGCTTGTTGGCGGGCGGGGCGCAGTGCACGGGCGAGGTGACGCGCACGCCGTACAGCGCCAGACCGTCCCCGGCGTGCGTGGAGCCCGGCTGCGAGGCGAGCCCCACGTCGTACAGCGCCCGGTACAGCACGTCCCCGGAACGGTCCCCGGTGAACATGCGGCCGGTGCGGTTGCCGCCGTGGGCGGCGGGCGCCAGGCCGACGACCAGCAGCCGGGCGTCCGCCGGCCCGAATCCGGGCACCGGCCTGCCCCAGTACGTCCAGTCCGCGAACGCGGCCCTTCTGGTACGGGCGACCTCCTCACGCCAGTCGACCAGCCGGGGGCAGGCGCGGCAGCCGGCGATGCGCCGGTCGAGCCGGTCGAGGGCATGGGGGTCCATGGCTCCACGGTAGGTGTTCGGGGCGGGCAAAAACCCCGCACCGCCGGCCGGGCCCGGGCGTTAAGGTCGGAACCATGGCTTCTGAGAGTGCCGAGGACCCCGGGGTCGCCGCCGCCGTGGCCGCCGCCGAGGCGGCCGGTCCGGGCAGCGGCGAGTCCGTACGGATCGACAGCTGGATCTGGTCGGTGCGGCTGGTCAAGACGCGCTCGCTCGGCTCCGCCGCCTGCAAGGGCGGGCACGTCCGGGTGAACGGCGAGCGCGTGAAGCCCTCGCACTCCCTCCGTGTCGGCGACGAGGTGCGGCTGCGGGCGGAGACCCGGGAGCGGGTCGTCGTCGTCAAGCGGCTGATCCGCAAGCGGGTCGGCGCTCCGGTGGCGGTCCAGTGCTACATCGACAACTCCCCGCCTCCCCCGCCCCGTGAGGCGGTCGCCCCGGCCGGCATCCGCGACCGCGGCACGGGCCGCCCGACCAAGCGCGACCGGCGGGAGATGGAACGGCTGCGGGGGCTGGGCGGGCCCGGCCCGTTCGGTGGGCACGCGGGACCGGGCGGGCCCGGCCCGTTCGGTGGGCACGCGGGACCGGGCGGGCCGGGCGGCGGCGACCCGGGCGCGGCGTCCGGTGGAGCCGGCCGGCGCGGCGCGCCCGCCGGACGCGGAACAGCCGGTGGTGGACGCAGGGGCCGGGACAAGGGGGCCGGGGGTGCGGCCCGGCCGTGAGCGCGGGCCGTCACTCGTCGAAGCGGGCCGCCTTCAGGTACTCCGGGTTCGGGTCCAGCGCCGCCGCCAGCCGGAAGTGGCGCTTGGCCGGGTGCGGGCGGCCCTGCCGCTGGTAGGTGCGGGCCAGGGCGAAGTGGGCGAAGGCGTTGTCCGGCTCGCGCTCCAGGACGAGGGAGAACTCCAGCTCGGCGGGGCGCAGCTGGGCCGCCGCGAAGAAGGCGCGGGCGCGCAGCAGCCGCGCGGCGGTGTTCTCCGGGTGGACGTCTATGACACCGTCGAGCAGCTTCACCGCACCCCTCGGGTCCCGGGAGGCGAGCAGGTGCTCGGCGGCACGGAAGTCGATGACATGCGTTTCCGGCGTACGTCCGGTCGAACCGCTGGTCTCGGGCACGGCGGAATCCTTCCCTCGCTGAACGGGTTCAACGCCCCGCCCGGCACCCGCTATTCCGCGCGGGTGGACCGCGCCCGGTGGACGAGCTCGGACCACACGTCCCGGACGCGCTGCTCCAGCTCGTCCAGGGGGACGTCGTTGTCGATGACGATGTCGGCGATCTCCCGGCGCTGCCGGCGGGTCGCCTGGGCGGCCATCCGCGCGCGTGCGTCCTGCTCCGTCATGCCGCGTCGGCCCACGAGCCGGTCGAGCTGGGTCCCGGCACTCGCGTCGACGACGATCACGAGGTCGTAGAGGGGGGCCAGGCCGTTCTCCGTGAGGAGGGGGACGTCGTGGATCACGACGGCGTCCTCGTCGGCGGCCTCCTCCAGCTCACGGGAGCGGGCGCCCACCAAGGGGTGGACGATCGAGTTGAGGACGGCCAGTCTCTCCGGGTCGGCGAAGACGATGGACCCCAGCCTGGGCCGGTCGAGCCTGCCGTCCGCGGTGAGGATCTCCGCGCCGAACGCGTCCACGACCGCCGCCAGGCCGGGCGTTCCCGGTTCCACGACCTCGCGCGCGATGCGGTCCGCGTCGATCAGCACGGCCCCGCACTCGACGAGCAGCCGCGACACCTCGCTCTTGCCGGCGCCGATCCCGCCGGTCAGGCCCACTTTCAGCATGAGGGGCAGCCTAGGGGGTGGCGGGGGGCCGTCAGTTGTCACCCTCCCGCTCCGCCAGGAAGCGTTCGAACTCGAGGCCGATCTCGTCCGCCGACGGGATCTCCACCGGCTCGGCGAGCATGTTGCCCCGGGTCTCCGCGCCCGCGGCGGCGTCGTACTGGTGCTCCAGGCCCTGGACGAGGGCGGTCAGTTCCTCGTCGCCCTCCCGGATCTGGCGGTCGATCTCGGTCTGGGTGCGGTGGGCGTCGGTGCGCAGCGCGTGCGCGACGCCGGGCAGCACCAGTCCCGTGGCGGCCGTGATGGTCTCCAGGGCGGTCAGTGCCGCGTCCGGGTACGGGGAGCGGGCGATGTAGTGCGGCACGTGCGCGGCGACGCCCAGGACGTCGTGCCCGGCCTGCATGAGCCGGTACTCGACGAGCGCCTCGGCGCTGCCGGGCACCTGCGCCTCGTCGAAGACGCTGCCGGCCGCGGGGACGAGGTCGGCGCGGTTGCCGTGCGGGGTGACGCCGACGGGCCGGGTGTGCGGGACGCCCATGGGGATGCCGTGGAAGTTCACCGACAGGCGTACGCCGAGCCGCTCCACGATCTGCTGGACGGCGGCGGCGAAGCGCTCCCACTCCACGTCCGGCTCGGGCCCGGAGAGCAGCAGGAAGGGCGCTCCCGTGGCGTCCTGGACGAGGCGCACCTCCAGGGCGGGCACCTCGTAGTCGCTCCACCGGTCGCGGGTGAAGGTCAGCAGCGGGCGCCTGGCGCGGTAGTCGACGAGCCGGTCGTGGTCGAACCGGGCGACGACCTGGTGGGGCAGCGAGTCGAGCAGCCGGTCGACGATCTGGTCCCCGGTCTCCCCCGCGTCGATGTATCCGTCGAAGTGGTAGAGCATGACAAGTCCGGCCGACTCCTGGGCCAGCGCCATGTCGACGACGCCGAGCCCCTTCGGCTCCCATGCGTACAAACCCTGCGGATCAAGCACAGTGACCGCTCCTCCTCGTGTTCGTACTGCACAACGTGGCACGCGCCACTGACATTCCCCGGTGGGGACGGCTCCGGGGCGCAGGACGGTACCGGCATGCGGCTGCGCCGCGTGGGCGCGAAACCCCCGGCCGCCCGTGCCTCCCTCCGGAACGCAGCACTGAGGGGCCGTACCTCGAAAGGTACGGCCCCTCAGTCAACGGCTAGGCGTCAGCGGAGAGCGTTCAGCTCTGCCCGCCCGCCAGCTTCTCCCGCAGCGCGGCCAGCGCCTCGTCCGAAGCCAGCGCACCGGACTGGTCGCCGCCCTCGGAGGAGTACGAACCGCCGCCGGACGCGGCCGGAGCGACGTCCTCGCCACCCTCGGCAGCGGCCTTCTCGTCCGCCTCGCGGGACTTGATGACCTGCGCCTGGTGCTGCTCGAAGCGCTGCTGCGCCTCGGCGTACTGGGTCTCCCACGCCTCGCGCTGGGCCTCGTAACCCTCGAGCCAGTCGTTGGTCTCGGGGTCGAAGCCCTCCGGGTAGATGTAGTTGCCCTGGTCGTCGTAGGACGCGGCCATGCCGTACAGGGTCGGGTCGAACTCGACCGCCGACGGGTCGGCGCCGAAGGCCTCGTTGGCCTGCTTCAGCGAGAGGCTGATGCGACGGCGCTCGAGGTCGATGTCGATGACCTTGACGAAGATCTCGTCGTTGACCTGGACGACCTGCTCCGGGATCTCCACGTGGCGCTCGGCCAGCTCGGAGATGTGGACCAGACCCTCGATGCCCTCGTCCACGCGGACGAACGCACCGAACGGAACCAGCTTCGTGACCTTGCCGGGCACGACCTGGCCGATCTGGTGGGTGCGGGCGAACTGCTGCCACGGGTCTTCCTGCGTCGCCTTCAGCGACAGGGAGACGCGCTCGCGGTCCATGTCGACGTCGAGGACCTCGACGGTGACCTCCTGGCCGACCTCGACGACCTCGGAGGGGTGGTCGATGTGCTTCCAGGACAGCTCGGAGACGTGGACCAGACCGTCGACGCCACCCAGGTCCACGAAGGCGCCGAAGTTGACGATCGAGGAGACGACGCCGGAACGGACCTGACCCTTCTGGAGGGTGGTGAGGAACGTCTGGCGGACCTCGGACTGGGTCTGCTCCAGCCAGGCACGGCGGGACAGGACCACGTTGTTGCGGTTCTTGTCCAGCTCGATGATCTTGGCCTCGAGCTCCTTGCCCACGTAGGGCTGGAGGTCGCGGACGCGGCGCATCTCGACCAGGGAGGCCGGGAGGAAGCCACGGAGGCCGATGTCGAGGATGAGACCACCCTTGACGACCTCGATGACGGTACCGGTGACGATCCCGTCCTCTTCCTTGATCTTCTCGATGGTGCCCCAGGCACGCTCGTACTGGGCGCGCTTCTTCGAGAGGATCAGGCGGCCTTCCTTGTCCTCCTTCTGGAGAACGAGGGCTTCGATCTCGTCACCGACGGCGACGACCTCGTTGGGGTCGACGTCGTGCTTGATCGAGAGCTCGCGGCTCGGGATGACGCCTTCGGTCTTGTAACCGATGTCGAGCAGGACCTCGTCCCGGTCGACCTTCACGATGACGCCGTCGACGATGTCGCCGTCGTTGAAGTACTTGATCGTCTCGTCGATCGCGGCGAGGAAGGCTTCCTCGTTACCGATGTCGTTGACCGCTACCTGCGGGGTGGTGGCGGTGGTCTCGGTGCTGCTCGTCATGTGGGAAAGGGCTCCGGTACGGACATTGAAGTCGTAGGTACTGCTACGCCGGAGCCCGTTTCGCTCTGCAGAAGCCGGACAGCCAAGGAAGCACCCCACCGTCTGCCGACGGCGGCGCCTCAAGAACCGAGGGGACATACATACAGATGCGAGCGCAGCCTGCTACGTCTGAGGTGCGCAAGCTCGCAGCGCAACTTGTAGCATACGGGGGCAGCCGGGCAGGGTCAATGTGCGAAGCCGCCCACCCGGGGCGGACCGCCGCACGACCGGCACAGTCCCCGACATCCGGGGCCACGCGGGGGCCAGGAACACCCCTCGGCGACACGCCGGGGTCCGGCTGGACGGAAGAGTACGACGAGGGAGCCCATCATCCAAGAGCCCGAAGCGCCCGAACCGGAGGCGACCCGGCGGCAGGCCGGTGTCGCGGAGAGCTCCCGAGCCAACCGGGGATGGTGGGACCGCAACGCGGACGAGTACCAGACCGAGCACGGCACGTTCCTCGGCGACGACCGCTTCGTGTGGGGGCCCGAGGGCCTGGACGAGGTGGAGGCCGAGCTGCTCGGTCCGCCGGAGGAGCTGAAGGGGCGGGACGTCCTGGAGCTGGGCGCCGGTGCGGCGCAGTGCTCGCGCTGGCTGGCCGCGCAGGGGGCCCGGCCGGTGGCGCTGGACATCTCGCACCGGCAGTTGCAGCACGCGCTGCGGATCGGCGGGCCGGTCCCGCTGGTGTGCGCCGACGCGGGCGCGCTGCCGTTCGCGGACGGCTCCTTCGACCT
Source organism: Streptomyces pimonensis (assembly GCF_041380215.1). Classification (NCBI taxonomy): domain Bacteria; kingdom Bacillati; phylum Actinomycetota; class Actinomycetes; order Kitasatosporales; family Streptomycetaceae; genus Streptomyces; species Streptomyces pimonensis. The sequence goes on along the minus strand of NZ_JAHWZY010000005.1, from coordinate 237,027 downwards.
GGCCTGCTCGGCGTACGGGGCGCTGCCCTTCGTCGCCGATCCACGGCTGGTGCTGCGCGAGGTACGGCGGGTGCTGCGGCCGGGCGGCCGACTGGTCTTCTCGGTCACGCACCCGATCCGCTGGGCGTTCCCGGACGAGCCGGGCCCCGAGGGGCTGAGCGTGTCCGCGTCGTACTTCGACCGCACTCCCTACGTCGAGCAGGACGAGGAGGGCCGCGCGGTGTACGTGGAGCACCACAGGACGCTCGGGGACCGCGTCCGTGACGTCGTGGCCTCGGGGTTCCGGCTGGTGGACCTGGTGGAGCCGGAGTGGCCGGCCTGGAACACCTCCGAGTGGGGCGGCTGGTCGCCGCTGCGCGGGAACCTGATCCCGGGGACGGCGATCCTCGTGTGCGTACGGGACTGAGTGCGTGATCCGTGACGACGCCCTGGACGCCCTTCCCGTACGCGAGGCCCTGCCCAGGCTGACCGACGCGCTCGACGCGCACGGCACCGCCGTGCTGGTGGCGCCGCCCGGCACCGGCAAGACGACCCTGGTGCCCCTGGCGCTGGCGGGACTGCTCGGGGACGGGCCCGCACGGCGGGTGGTGGTCGCCGAGCCGCGGCGGATCGCGGCCCGCGCGGCGGCACGGCGGATGGCGTGGCTGCTGGGCGAGAAAGTCGGCGGGGCGGTCGGTTTCACCGTGCGCGGGGAGCGGTCGGTGGGGCGGCGCACGCGCGTGGAGGTCGTCACGACCGGTGTACTCCTCCAGCGCCTCCAGCGCGACCAGGAGCTCCCCGGCGTGGACGTGGTGATGCTCGACGAGTGCCACGAACGGCATCTGGACGCGGACACGGCGGCGGCGTTCCTGTGGGACGTGCGCGAGGCGCTGCGCCCGGAGTTGCGGCTGGTGGCCGCGTCGGCGACGACGGACGCGGAGGGCTGGGCCCGGCTGCTGGGGGACGCGCCGGTGGTGGAGGCGAGCGGCGCCGCGTTCCCGGTGGACGTGGTGTGGGCGCCTCCCCCGCGTGCGGTGCGGCCGCCGCACGGCACGCGGGTCGATCCGGCGCTGCTGACGCACGTGGCGTCGGTGGTGCGGCGGGCGCTGGCGGAGCGGGACGGGGACGTGCTGGCGTTCCTGCCGGGGGTCGGCGAGATCGCCCGCGTGGCCGGACGGCTCGGGGACCTCGACGGTGTCGACGTGCTCCAGGTGCACGGGCGGGCGCCGGCCGCCGTGCAGGACGCGGTGCTGTCCGTCGGGGAGCGGCGCCGGGTGGTGCTGGCGACCTCGGTCGCGGAGTCGTCGTTGACGGTTCCGGGGGTGCGGGTGGTCGTGGACTCCGGACTGGCACGGGAGCCGCGCGTGGACCACGCGCGGGGGCTCAGCGCGCTGACGACGGTGCGGGCCTCCCGCGCGGCGGGGCGGCAGCGGGCGGGGCGGGCCGGGCGTGAGGCGCCGGGGACGGTGTACCGGTGCTGGGCGGAGGCCGAGGACGCGCGGCTGCCGCGGTTCCCCTCCCCCGAGATCAAGGTGGCCGACCTGACGGCGTTCGCGCTCCAGGCGGCCTGCTGGGGCGATCCGGACGCCTCGGGGCTGGCGCTGCTGGATCCCCCGCCGACCGGGGCGATGGCGGCGGCCCGCTCCGTCCTGACGGCGATCGGGGCGGTGGGCCCCGACGGACGGGCCGGCGAGCGTGGGGCGCGGCTGGCCCGCCTGGGTCTGCACCCGCGGCTGGGCCGCGCCCTGCTGGACGCTGCACCGGTGGTGGGCCCGGAGCTCGCGGCCGAGGTGGTCGCCCTGATCGGCGAGGAGCCACCGCGCGAGTACGGCGACGACCTCGCCGCCGCGCTGCGGACCGCCCGGCGCGGCGGTGACGCGTACGCCGCCCGCTGGCGCAAGGAGGTCGGCCGCCTCGGCGGGCTCGCCTCCGAGCTCCCGGGCGGGCCCTCGCACACCTCACCGCCGGTGCCGGACCGGTCCGGCGGCTGCGCCGCGCCCGCCCCGGACACGTCGTCCCGGCCGTCGGCCGGCCGGGGAGGCGCCCCGGCCGCACCCGCGCCGGACTCCCCGGGGACGCCGGACGGTGAGGGCGCCGGGTCGGTGGCGTCCCAGGCGGCCGGGGGCTCCCGGCCCCCGCGGGCGGAGGGGGCCTCAGTCCCTGCGCCCCTGCCGGGCCCCCGGCCCGCGGTCGGGGGCGGGGAGGAGCGGCGGGCCGGGTTCGTCGTCGCGCTGGCCTTTCCCGAGCGGGTGGCCCGCGCGGAGGGCGGTTCGTATCTGATGGCGGGTGGGACGCGGGCCGAGGTGGGGGCGGTGTCCCCTTTGCGGGGGGCCGGGTGGATCGCCGTCGCCGTGGCCGACCGGCCCGTGGGCCGGGGGCACGCGCGCGTGCGGCTCGGGAGCGTGGTCGACGAGGAGGTCGCGCGGATCGCGGCGGGGGCGTTGCTGGAGCACCGGGAGGAAGTGGGCTGGAGCGACGGTGACGTCGTGGCGCGGCGGGTCGAGCGGATCGGGGCGGTGGAGGTGGCCGTACGGCCGTACCCCGGCGCCGCCCCCTCGCTCGTACGGGCCGCGCTGCTGGACGGACTGCGGCGGGAGGGGTTCGGGCTGCTGCGGTGGCCGGCCGGGGCGGCCGTACTGCGGCAGCGGCTGGCCTTCCTGCGCGGCCGGCTCGGTGAGCCGTGGCCCGATGTCTCCGACGGGGCGCTCCACGCACGCGTGGAGGAGTGGCTGGAGCCGGAGCTGAGCCGTGCCCGGCGGCGGGCCGATCTTGCGCGGATCGACGTCGGGCAGGCGCTCGCACGGCTGCTGCCGTGGGCCTCCGGCGAGGCCGTGCGGCTCGACGGGCTCACCCCCGAGCGGATCACCGTACCCAGCGGGTCCGCGATCCGGATCGACTACTCCGACCCGGAGCAGCCGGTGCTCGCCGTGAAGCTGCAGGAGATGTTCGGGCTCCAGGAGTCGCCGCGGGTGGCCGGGGTGCCGCTGCTGGTGCACCTGCTGTCCCCGGCCGGGCGGCCCGTCGCCGTGACCGCCGACCTCGCCTCGTTCTGGCGGGACGGCTACCAGGGCGTGCGGGCCGAACTGCGCGGGCGCTACCCCAAGCACCCGTGGCCGGAGGATCCGGCCACGGCCGCGCCGACCCGGCACACCAACGCCCGGCTCCGGCGGTGACCGGTCCCGCGTGCCGTCAGGCGGTGGGGCCCGTCGACGGGGCGGCGGACGGGGCCGGGGACCCCGCCTCGGCCGACGGGGCGGCGGACGGGGACTCCGCCTCGGCCGACGGGGCGGCGGACGGGGCCGGGGACCCCGCCTCGGCCGCCGCCTCCACGGTCAGTTCGACCGTCACGGTCGCCCCGCCCGTGGTGGTGACGCGGAGCAGGAACGTGCCGGTGGTGTCGTCCGCGTACAGTTGGGGCAGTTTCAGCAGGCCGTCCGCGTCCGTCGTCAGGCCGCTCAGGGTGCGGACGGCCTTGCCGTCGGCGTCCTCGAAGTAGGGGCCCTTGTCGTTCGCGGCCGGGTCGTCGGCCGACCTGATCAGGGTGGCGGTCGCGGCCACCCTGTCGGCGGCGGCGCCCCCGTACGTGGCCTTCAACTCGACCGCGTCCGCGAACTCGCCGCCCGGCGTGCAGGTGAGCGCCTTGCCGCCGGTGCGGACGAGGGTGTCGGCGGCGCGTTCGGTGACCGTCGCCCTGTAGACGACGCCCTTGACCGTACGGCCGGCCACGGTGGCCCGGACGACGACGGGGCCGGTCTTCTCGCCCGCCCGGAGCGCGGGGGCCACGGCGACGCCCGAGCCGTCGGTGACGACGGTGGCCACGCTCTCGCCGCCGGTGAAGGTGGTGTCGGTGTCGCCGAGGACGGTGAACCGGATCCGCACCTTGGCCACGGCCTTGCCGCTCTCCGTCTCCGCGCGGGCGCTCATCCGCTCGGTGAACGTGTCGCCCGCCATCGCGGTGAGCGTCGCGGTGCCCGCGTCCTCCAGGTGGTCCACCGTGTCGGTGGAGGTGGGCGGAAGGGTGGGCGGCGTGGGGCCGGGCGGCGTGCTCGGGCCGCCGGAGTCGACCGGCGGCTTGGAACCGGACGGCTTGGTCGGCTTCGTGCCGGGCTTCGGCGACGGGGACGGCGACGGCGACGTGCTCGGCACCGTCGGGAAGGGCCGCGCCGTGACGCCGCCGCTGTCGCTGCGGTCCGTGGGCAGCGTGCCGGTGCCGTCCGGGATCTCGTGGGTGCCCCTGCGGTAGTACTCCAGCCACGACATGACGGTGTTCAGGTACTCCGTCGAGTTGTTGTAGCTGAGGATCGCCTTGTCGAGGTCGCGCTGGTCGGACAGGTCCCAGTCGAAGCGGCACAGGTAGTGGCCGGCGGCGAGGGCGGCGTCGTAGATGTTGTTGGGGTCCTCACGGCCGTCGCCGTTGCCGTCGCGGCCCGCCCACTCCCAGGTGGAGGGGATGAACTGCATGGGACCGACGGCCTGGTCGTAGGAGCTGTTGCCGTCGTAGGCGCCGTCGTCGGTGTCCCTGATGAGGGCGAAGCCGTTGCCGTCGAGCTGGGGGCCGAGGATGGGCGAGAGGGTGGTGCCGTCGGCGTCGACGCGTCCGCCGCGGGCCTGGCCGGACTCCACCTTGCCGATGGCCGCGAGCAGTTGCCAGGGCAGGTTGCAGCCGGGCTTCTTCTCGCGCAGTGCGGCCTCGGCCTTCTTGTAGGCGTCGAGGACGGTCGCGGGTATGCCGGCCTCGGTCACGCCGGACACGTCCGTTCCGGTGCTCGTGGACGGGGCGGGGTTGGGGCTGTTGAGCGGCGGCAGGTCCGTGTAGTACGGCGAGTTGCCGGTCGCGCCGACGGCGTCGGCGTTCTCCTCGGGCGAGGGCGTGGCGTCCGAGGTGGTCCGTCTGCCCTGGTCGTCGGTGGTCGCACCGGGAGCCTGGGAGGCGGCCAGGGCCGCGACCGCCGCCGCGGCGACGGCGGTGGTCGTCACTCCCTTGCACAGCCTCCTGCCGAATTGCGCCGCCATAGAGTGAGCCCCTCCCGTGAACGCCGTGACGTCCGTCAGCCTCTGTCGTGTTCGCCCCGGTGTGACGATCTGCCCGCCCCACCGGTTGCCCTCCTGTGGGCATCCGGCACGACGGCCCTCGCGACCCTACGACAACTTCCTTTGCCCGGACACCCGTTCCTGCCCGATATTCACCGGTTGGCCATGCTCCCGTGTGGCGGCGGGCCGGTGCGGGGCGTCCCGCACACCGGGGCCTGCCGGTCAGGCGGTCCTGCGGACCGGTCAACCACTGTCACGAGGGGCCGCTTTGCCGTTCACGCCGAGTCATGCGGCGGCGGTTCCGCCCGCCGTGCGCACGGCGGAAGCGGGCGGGGTCCCCGGTCCCCGGTCCCCGCCGTGCCGGTCGCGGGCGGCTTCGCTCCCGGCATGACCTGGTACGCGGCGAGTGTCCCGTCGGGGCGCTGGAGTCCGGCGACGTCACCCGCGCGTCCCGGGGCGTGCTCACGGTCGACGCGCTCATCGTCTGGCGTCGGCGGGGCTGTGGCTGCCGGTGCGCGAACCACGCCGCCGCGGGCCCGGCAGGGGCGGGTGGCGGCGCGGCCGCGTGCGCGGGGCGGCCGTCGCCGGTGGCGCGCTGGTACGTCTCCGCCGGGGCGGGGCCTCGGCGCATGTGGCCCGGGACGCGTCCGCACAACGCGGCCGGGGCCACATGCGCTGTTCCCCGTGCCGGCGAGGAGGGGGCGGGGTCACCGCCGTACTGGTGCCCGCAGTACGGGGGTTCGACGGTGGCCGCGGTCGTCGTCACTCCGTTCGCGCCACGGGCGCCGGGCGACGCCGGGGCCCCGCTGTCCGCCGGGGAGCGGTGGTGGGCCGCCGAGCTGCTCGGCGGGGGTGCGGCGGCCGGGCGGTGCGGCGGGCCTCGCGGTGGTGGGCCCACGGGGGGACGCGACCGCGAGGCCCCGGGAACCGGTCCCGACGCTGCGCTTCGGTGCGGACACGGGACCGGCCCCGCGCCGCCGCTGTACGCGACGGCCGTCAGGGTGCGGCGTCCGGCCACGGAGGCTGCGGCGAGCGGCGGGGCACGGCGGCCGAGCCGTACGGGCGCACGCCGAGGGGGTCACTCGCCGCGACGAACACGGTGACGGTGCGGACCGGGCGGGGGCGGGGCAGCAGGGTGAGCGCGAGGGCGAGGTGGGCGCGGGCCAGCTCGGCCCACAGCCGCCACGGCGGCTGCCCGCCCGCGAGACCCGCGGTGGTGAGGGTCCGGCCGGTTCTCCGGCGGCCGCCGGTACGGCGGCCGAGGTCCGCCATGGCGTTCCGCAGCGCGGTCGCGAGGGTGGCGGGGGTGCGGGCGGTGCTTGCGGCGGCCGCGAAGACCGGAACCGGCGGGAGGACCGTGGGGCCGCCGGAACGCGGGGGTGCCGCTCTGCGGTGAAGCATGCGTATACCCATGCATGGCATGGTGTCCGCCCGCCCCGGCGGCGGCTTTCCCGCGGGGGCCACGCGAGTGAAGGTTCCCTCCGGGGCCGCGGCGGGGTGACGCGACGGGCGTGCGCGGCACCCCGCGGGGTACGGGTACGCCCGGTGCCGTCGGGCGCCGGCGCCCCACCGGGGACCCGGCCGTCGCGGCGCCGCCGGACCCCGCGCCGCCGTGGTGTCCGCCGCCGTGGCGGGAACGACCTGCGGTGCCCGCCGTCGCGGCGGGCAGGGGGCGGGCGGGGCCGGACGCCCCGGCCCCGCTCCTCTCCCCCGGCGGGTCAGTGGGCTGCTGATTCCCAGTCGGGGCCCGCGCCCACCGAGACACCCAGGGGTACTCGGAGCTGGACCGCGGTGGACATCTCCCGGCGGACCAGCTCCTCCACCGCGGCACGCTCGCCGGGGGCCAGTTCCAGGACGATCTCGTCGTGGACCTGGAGGAGCATGCGGGAGCGCAGGTCCGCCTCGCGCAGCGCCCGGTCCACGTTCAGCATGGCGATCTTGACGATGTCCGCCGCCGTGCCCTGGATCGGCGCGTTCAGCGCCATGCGCTCCGCCGCCTCGCGACGCTGACGGTTGTCGCTGTTGAGGTCGGGCAGGTAGCGGCGGCGGCCGAAGAGCGTCGCCGTGTAGCCGGTCGCCCGGGCCTCGTCGACGACCCGGCGCAGATAGTCCCGTACGCCGCCGAAGCGCTCGAAGTACGCGTCCATCAGGGCGCGTGCCTCCGCCGCCTCGATGTTCAGCTGCTGGGAGAGGCCGAAGGCCGACAGTCCGTACGCCAGCCCGTACGACATCGCCTTGATCTTGCGGCGCATCTCCGCGTCCACCGCGGACTGCTCGACCGAGAACACCTGCGCCGCCGCCGTGGTGTGCAGGTCCTCGCCCGAGGTGAACGCCTCGATCAGGCCGGCGTCCTCGGAGAGGTGGGCCATCACGCGCAGTTCGATCTGGCTGTAGTCGGCGGTCAGGAGCGACTCGAAGCCCTCGCCGACCACGAAGCCGCGGCGGATCGCGCGGCCCTCGTCCGTGCGGACCGGGATGTTCTGCAGGTTGGGGTCCGTCGAGGACAGCCGGCCCGTCGCGGCGACGGTCTGGTTGAACGTGGTGTGGATGCGGCCGTCCGCGGCGATCGTCTTGATCAGGCCCTCGACGGTGACGCGCAGCTTCGCCTGCTCACGGTGGCGGAGCATGATCACCGGAAGTTCGTTGTCGGTCTGCGTGGCGAGCCAGGCCAGGGCGTCGGCGTCCGTGGTGTAGCCGGTCTTCGTGCGTTTCGTCTTCGGCAGGGCCAGCTCGCCGAAGAGGACCTCCTGGAGCTGCTTGGGCGAGCCCAGGTTGAACTCGTGCCCCGCCGCCGCGTGCGCCTCCTTCACCGCCTGCTGCACGGCGCCCGCGAACATCTGCTCCATCTCCCGGAGGTGCTCCCGGTCGGCCGCGATGCCGTGCCGCTCCATGCGGGCGAGCAGCGCGGACGTGGGCAGCTCCATGTCACGGAGCAGGTCCGCCGCGCCCACCTCCGCCAGGCGGTCCCCGAAGGCCTCGCCCAGGTCGAGGACGGCGCGGGCCTGCACCATCAGCGCCTCGGCCTGAGCCCCGTCGTCCGCGCCGAAGGCCAGCTGGCCGTCCGGCGCGGCGGCGGGCGTCAGCTCGCGGTGCAGGTACTCCAGGGACAGCGCGTCCAGGTCGAAGGAGCGGCGGCCCGGCTTCACCAGGTACGCGGCGAGCGCGGTGTCCATGGTGACGCCCTCGATGGTCCAGCCGTGCTCGGCGAAGACCCGCATCGCGCCCTTGGCGTTGTGGAACACCTTGGGCCGGTCCGCGTCGGCGAGCCAGGCCGAGAACGCCCGCTCGTCGGCCTCGTCCAGCTCGGACGGGTCGAACCAGGCGGCCGGTCCGGCGGACGTGGCCAGCGCGACCTCGGCGACCGAGCCGGCGCCCAGGGCCCAGGTGCCGACCGTGGCGACGCCGAGCGGGCCGGTGCCGTGCTCGGTGAGCCAGCCGGTCAGCTCGCCGGTGCCCAGCACCGTGCCGTCCAGCTCCACGCCGGCCGCGACGGCCGGAGTGGCCTCGGTCTCCTGCGCGCCCGGGTCGACGGCGAACAGCCGCTCCCGCAGCGACGGGTTCCTGATCTCCAGGGTGTCCAGGATCACCGTCACGGCCTTGCGGTCGTAGGCGGTCCGCTCCAGGTCGAGGACGCCCTTGGGCAGCTCGACCGCGCGCTCCAGCTCGGTGAGGCGGCGGTTGAGCTTGACCGCCTCCAGATGGTCGCGCAGGTTCTGCCCGGCCTTGCCCTTGACCTCGTCGACGCGCTCGACCAGCTCGGCGAAGGAACCGAACTGGTTGATCCACTTCGCGGCCGTCTTCTCGCCGACGCCGGGGATGCCGGGCAGGTTGTCCGACGGGTCGCCGCGCAGCGCCGCGAAGTCGGGGTACTGCGCGGGGGTGAGACCGTACTTCTCGACGACCTTCTCCGGAGTGAACCGGGTCAGCTCGGAGACGCCCTTCGTCGGGTACAGCACCGTGGTGTGCTCGGAGACCAGCTGGAAGGAGTCCCGGTCGCCGGTGACGATCAGCACCTCGAAGCCCTCGGCCTCGGCCTGGGTGGCGAGGGTGGCGATGACGTCGTCCGCCTCGAAGCCCTCCACGGCGAAACGGTCGGCGTGCATCGCGTCGAGCAGCTCGCCGATCAGCTCCACCTGGCCCTTGAACTCGTCCGGGGTCTTGGAGCGGTTCGCCTTGTACTCGGTGAACTCCTCCGAGCGCCACGTCCTGCGGGAGACGTCGAAGGCGACGGCGAAGTGGGTGGGGGCCTCGTCACGGAGGGTGTTGGCCAGCATCGACGCGAAGCCGTAGATCGCGTTCGTCGGCTGGCCCGTCGCGGTGGTGAAGTTCTCCGCGGGCAGCGCGAAGAACGCGCGGTACGCGAGGGAGTGCCCGTCCATGAGCATCAGACGGGGGCGGGGGCCGGTGGGGGGCTGGTCGGTCTTCTTCGATGCTGTGTCTGCCACGTGTCCGATCCTGCCACGTGACACCGACAGTGGGGGCGGGCGTGTGGCCGTCGGGGTCGGTTCGGCTCCACGGCCCCTTCCCGTCCCCGGAGCCGCGCCCCGGACCCCGTCGGCCCTGCGGGCCTCGTCCTCACCCGCCGGACGGGCCGGCAAGGACGTGGGAGGATCGAAGGCACACCTCGTACGTGTGCGTGAACAGGAGTGCGCGATGGCGACGAAGCCGCCCCAGGGGGACCCGGTTCAGGACGCCCCGCAGGTTGCCGAACCGGAGCACGCGGCCGCGGGGCTGCCGGCGATCGGGCACACCCTGCGCATGGCCCGGCGGCAGATGGGCGTGAAGCGGACGGCGCTGACGCTGCTCCGCGTGAACCAGAAGGACGGCTTCGACTGCCCGGGATGCGCCTGGCCGGAGCCGGAGCACCGGCACCGCGCGGAGTTCTGCGAGAACGGGGCGAAGGCCGTGGCCGAGGAGGCCACCCTGCGCCGGGTCACCCCGGAGTTCTTCGCCGCCCACCCGGTCGCCGACCTGTCCGGCCGCAGCGGCTACTGGCTGGGCCAGCAGGGCCGGCTGACGCACCCCATGTACCTGCCCGAGGGCGGCGAGCGCTACGAGCCGGTGGCCTGGGAGCGGGCCTTCGACATCGTCGCCGAGGAGATCGCCGCCCTCGGCTCCCCGGACGAGGCCGTCTTCTACACCTCCGGGCGCACCAGCAACGAGGCCGCCTTCCTCTACCAGCTGTTCGCCCGACGGCTGGGCACCAACAACCTGCCCGACTGCTCCAACATGTGCCACGAGTCGTCCGGCTCGGCCCTGTCGGAGACGATCGGCGTCGGCAAGGGCAGCGTCCTGCTGGAGGACCTCCACAGGGCCGACCTGGTCATCGTCGCCGGCCAGAACCCCGGCACCAACCACCCGCGCATGCTGTCCGCCCTGGAGACTGCCAAGGCGAACGGCGCGCGGATCATCAGCGTCAACCCGCTGCCGGAGGCGGGCCTGGAACGCTTCAAGAACCCGCAGACCGCCAGGGGGCTCACCACCGGCGCCGCCCTGACCGACCTGTTCCTGCAGATCCGCCTCGGCGGCGACCAAGCCCTGTTCCGCCTCCTCAACAAGCTGATCCTCGACACGCCCGGCGCGGTCGACGAGGAGTTCGTGCGTGACCACACCCACGGCTACGAGGAGTTCGCCCGGGCCGCGCGCGCCGCCGACTGGGAGGAGACGCTCACCGCGACCGGCCTCACGCGCGGGGACATCGAGCGGTGTCTGCGCATGGTCCTCGCGTCGAAGCGCACCATCGTGTGCTGGGCGATGGGGCTCACCCAGCACAAGCACTCCGTGCCCACGATCCGCGAGGTCGTCAACTTCCTCCTGCTGCGCGGCAACATCGGCCGCCCCGGTGCGGGCGTGTGCCCGGTGCGCGGTCACTCCAACGTGCAGGGCGACCGCACCATGGGCATCTTCGAGCGGCCCGCGCCCGCGTTCCTGGACGCCCTGGAGAGGGAGTTCGGCTTCGTTCCCCCGCGCGAGCACGGCTTCGACGTCGTACGGGCCATCCGCGCCCTGCGCGACGGGAGGGCGAAGGTCTTCTTCGCCATGGGCGGCAACTTCGTCTCCGCCTCCCCCGACACGGAGGTCACCGAGGCCGCGATGCGCCGGGCCCGGCTGACGGTGCACGTGTCGACCAAGCTGAACCGCTCGCACACCGTCACGGGCGCACGTGCCCTGATCCTGCCGACGCTCGGCCGCACGGAGCGCGATCTGCAGGGCGGCGGCGAGCAGTTCGTGACGGTCGAGGACTCCATGGGCATGGTGCACGCCTCGCGCGGACGCCTCGAACCGGCGAGCGGGCAGCTGCTGTCGGAACCGGCCATCGTGTGCCGGCTGGCCCGCCGCGTCCTCGGCGAGGACGACACGGTGCCGTGGGAGGAGTTCGAGAAGGACTACGCGACGATCCGCGACCGCATCGCGCGGGTGATCCCCGGCTTCGAGGACTTCAACGCACGCGTGGCCCGCCCCGGGGGCTTCGCGCTCCCCCACGCCCCGCGCGACGAGCGCCGCTTCCCCACCGCCACGGGCAAGGCCAACTTCACCGCCGCGCCGGTGGAGTACCCCGAGCTGCCCGAGGGGCGGCTGCTGCTGCAGACGCTGCGCTCGCACGACCAGTACAACACCACGATCTACGGTCTCGACGACCGCTACCGGGGCATCAGGAACGGCCGCCGCGTGGTGCTGGTCAACCCCGAGGACGCACGGGAGCTGCGGCTCGCGGACGGCAGTTACGTCGATCTGGTCGGGGAGTGGAAGGACGGTGCGGAGCGCAGGGCGCCCGGGTTCCGTGTCGTGCACTATCCGACGGCGCGGGGCTGTGCGGCGGCGTACTACCCGGAGACGAACGTCCTGGTGCCGCTGGACGCCACCGCGGACACCAGCAACACCCCGGCCGGCAAGTCCGTCGTGGTGCGTCTGGAACAATCGGCGACCGACTGAGCGTTCGCTCAGCAGACAGCCGTACCGACGCAGGACGAATGGAGCCGGGCCCATGGGAGAGCAGCAGCAGGTGACGTTCCCGCAGGAGGTCATAGACGAGTACGCCGCGCTCGGCGTGGACCTGCCGGCGCTGTTCTCGGCGGGCCACCTGGGCACGCGGATGGGTGTGCAGATCCTGGAGGCGTCGGCGGAGCGGGTCGTCGGGACGATGCCGGTGGAGGGCAACACCCAGCCGTACGGGCTGCTGCACGGCGGCGCCTCCGCCGTGCTGGCCGAGACGCTGGGGTCGGTGGGGTCGATGCTGCACGGCGGCAGTTCCAGGATCGCCGTCGGTGTCGACCTCAACTGCACGCATCACCGCGGTGTCCGCTCCGGCCTGGTCACCGGAGTCGCCACCCCGGTGCACCGGGGACGGTCCACGGCGACGTACGAGATCGTCATCACCGACGAGGCGGACAAGCGGGTGTGCACCGCGCGGCTGACCTGCCTGCTGCGGGACGCCCGGCCCGGCGACGGGGGACGGGCGGCGGGCTGACGGTCGTCGTGGTGCGGGAGCCCGCCCGCCCCGCACCACGGGCCCTCCCGCCCCGCCGCCCCTCCGCACCTCGACCCCGGCCCCGGTGTGCCGCAGCCCGTACGGACCGCGCACCCACCGGTGCCGCGGGTCCCTCCCCCGCATGCCGCGGTCCCGACCGCCGCATGCCGCACCGTCGTTGCCTCCGGCCGGCGGGCGTCCTGGCGTTCGGGACATGCGACGGGGCGGCACCTCTCGGGCGGGGGCGTTCGGCGCGCCCCTCGTGGCCGCGCTTCTGGCGGGCCCGGCGGCGACCGGGTGCGGTACGACGGATTCCGGCCACGCGCGGGAGCCCCCGCCGGGCGGCGCGGCAGGTCGTTCCTCCGCACCGTCACCGCGGGTGACGTCCGACGCGGACCTGTGCACGAAGCTCGTCGGCCACTGGTCGCACGAGGCGCTCGACGGCCGCGGCTACGGCGACCACCAGTCCATGGGGCTGTCCGACGGTCAGTACGGCATCCTGCGCGAGGTGGTCGCATCCGCCCGGGCCGCCGAGCGTCAAGGGGCGGCCGACACCGGCCGGTTGATCGATCGTGAGGCGCGTGAGGGGTGCGTCGCGTGGTACCGCGTCGGCGGGCCGGGCGGGGAGCCCTGGCGGTGAGCGGGACCGGCCCCGTCGAGGCGGGGGAGGACACCCACGCTCCGGACGGCCCCTCGACGCGGACCTCCGACACGGTAGTCCGAGCGGCGCCGCAGGGCCGTGCTCGGCTGGTCCCTCGCCGCCGGCCCCGCTCCACCCGAGCCGGGCGACCGCCTCCGGGGATCCGAAAACGCAGGCCACAGGCGTGAAAAGCGCCCCGTAGAACTTCTCTCCCAAGGTGGGGACAACAACGGAATCCGACCCTCCGGTCGCCGTCACCCGAATATCCCAGCCATACGCGGGGCTGTCCGTGACCTCCGGCCCACACACCTTTCCGGACAAAAACAGGCTCCCCCACGGGATCACCCTCACCATAAGGGTGACGGAATGCGGAAAAGTGCCACGGAATGCCGGACTCCTTTTCCTGGGTGTAACTCCGCGTAATAAGAACGCAATGGAGGAGCGCACCCTCACCCTCGGACCGCGGTACGCACAGGCCCTCTCCAGGGCCCTACAGGTGGCCTGCAGCAACGATTTACGGTAATCACCAAAACCGCCGATACACCTGAACCAACCCTCCCGGTCCTGCGGTTTCTCAGCATCCGGGCAGGGCAAAACGGCGAGAATTCAGCTCTTCCCCCCACTCGGTACCGCTCTGCGATACGCCGTGTCATAACAAGAGCGTCACAGCCTCGACCAGAGTCTCCTCCGCATTCCCCACCCACGCCTAGAGTCACCGCCAGTCACCGCGCCGCCCGATTCTCACTCGGCCCAGCGCTCGACTCGTCCGTTTCCACCGGGAAGCGGCCGTCAGGGGAAAGGACTGGATCGTGCGTCAACGTTCGCTCATCGCCATCACCGCCGCTCTGGCGGCGGGAGCACTCACCCTCACCGCCTGCGGCTCCCGCGACGAGGACGGCGGCGGCAGCTCGGACTCCGGCAACGGTGGCACCACCGTGGTCATCGGCGTCGACGCGCCGCTGACCGGTGACCTGTCCGCGCTCGGCCTCGGCATCAAGAACTCCGTGGACCTCGCGGCGAAGACCGCCAACAAGGAGAAGTACGTCGAGGGCGTCACCTTCGAGATCGAAGCCCTCGACGACCAGGGCCAGGCCTCCGTCGGCCAGCAGAACGCCACCAAGCTCGTCGCCAACAAGGACGTGCTCGGCGTCGTCGGCCCGCTGAACTCCTCCGTCGGCGAGTCGATGCAGAAGGTCTTCGACACGGCCAAGCTGGTGGAGGTCTCCCCGGCCAACACCAACCCCGCCCTGACCCAGGGCGTGAACTGGCAGAAGGAGAAGGCCCGGCCGTACAAGTCGTACTTCCGCACCGCGACCACGGACGCCATCCAGGGCCCGTTCGCCGCACAGTACGTCCACAACGACGCCAAGAAGAAGAAGGTCTTCGTCATCGACGACAAGAAGACCTACGGCGCCGGTCTGGCCGCCACCTTCACCGAGGAGTTCAAGAAGCTCGGCGGCCAGGTCGTCGGCACCGAGCACATCAACCCCGAGAGCAAGGATTTCAGCGCGGTCGCCACCAAGGTCAAGAACTCCGGCGCCGATGTCGTCTACTACGGCGGTGAGTACCCGCAGGCCGGACCGCTGAGCAAGCAGATCAAGGAAGCCGGTGCCAAGATCCCGCTGGTCGGCGGTGACGGCATCTACAGCGCCGACTTCATCAAGCTGGCCGGCGCCGCCGGTACCGGCGACCTCGCCACCTCGGTCGGCGCACCCGTCGAAGAGCTCCCCTCCGCCAAGGAGTTCGTCGCCAACTACAAGGACGCCGGGTACGAGGAGGCCTTCGAGGCGTACGGCGGCTACTCCTACGACTCCGCCTGGGCGATCATCGAGGCCGTCAAGAAGGTCGTCGAGGACAACGACGGAAAGCTCCCCGACGACGCGCGCGCCAAGGTCGTCGACGCCATGCAGAACGTCTCCTTCGACGGGGTGACCGGCAAGGTCTCCTTCGACGAGTTCGGTGACGCCACCAACAAGCAGCTCACCGTGTACTCCGTCAAGGACGGCAACTGGGCCACGGTGAAGTCCGGCACCTTCACCGGCTGACCGCCGCCCGCACCACTCCCACGAGCCGCGCGGGGCGCCGTTCCACTGGCGCCCCGCGCGGACTCGCATCCGGCCCCATCCGTCGAACATTCCGAAAGTCTCGGAGGACATGCGGTGAACGAACTGCCGCAGCAGCTGGTCAACGGCCTGCTACTGGGATCCATGTACGGCCTGGTCGCCATCGGCTACACAATGGTCTACGGCATCGTCCAGCTCATCAACTTCGCCCACGGCGAGATCTTCATGGTCGGCGCCTTCGGCGCCCTCACGGTACACCTGTACCTCTTGCCCGACGGCACCTCCATCTGGGTGGCACTGCCCCTGATGCTGCTCGGCGCCGTGATCGTCTCGGTCCTGGTCGCCATCGGAGCGGAACGGTTCGCCTACCGCCCCCTACGCGGCGCGCCCCGTCTGGCCCCGCTCATCACCGCCATCGGCCTCTCCCTCGCGCTCCAGCAGGCCGTCTGGGCCTTCTACCCCGAGGCGAAGTCCAAGCTGCCCTTCCCCCAGATCGAAGGCGGCCCCTTCACCATCGGCGGCGCCACCATCCAGACCGGCGACATCTTCCTGCTCATCGCCGCCCCCACCAGCATGGCCTTCCTCGCCTACTTCGTGATGCGCACCCGCACCGGGCGCGGCATGCAGGCCACCGCGCAGGACCCGGACACCGCCAAGCTCATGGGCGTCAACACCGACCGCATCATCGTGATCGCCTTCGCCCTCGGCGCCGTCTTCGCCGCCGTCGGAGGCGTCGCCAGCGGCCTCAAGTACGGCCAGATCGACTTCAAGATGGGCTTCATCCTCGGCCTCAAGGCCTTCACCGCGGCAGTCCTCGGCGGCATCGGCAACATCTACGGCGCCATGATCGGCGGTGTGGTCCTCGGCGTCGTCGAGACCCTGGCCACCGCCTACATCGCCGACATTCCCGGCCTGGACAAGTTCGGCAGCCAGTCCTGGGCCGAGGTCTGGGCCTTCATCCTCCTCATCCTCGTGCTCCTGTTCCGGCCACAGGGCCTGCTCGGCGAGCGCGTCGCGGACAGGGCGTGACACCGATGACCACACGGACCACCGCTTCCGACACCGCGACCACCCCCGCCGTGAGCACCCCCACCGGCCTCATCGGCATCCCCCCGCACCTCGGCCGCTCCCTCGCCACCGGCGGCAGCGCCCTCGCCGTCGTCTCCACCTTCCTCGCCTGGACCTGGACCGCCGAGTTCCCCGGCGACCTCACCGTCTACGGCTACCCCGGCGGACTCCAGGTCCTGGTCCTCGTGGGCGGCGCGCTCGCCACCCTCTTCGGACTCGCCTCCCACGGCGTCAGGGGGCTGGGCTGGCTCACCCCGGCCGGCGGCGACGCGGCCCTCAAGTACGCCACGCTCGGCACCTTCGCCACCGCCTGGTACACCGTCCTCGCGATCAGTTTCCAGCTCGGCGGCCTCGTCAACCTCGAACCCGGTGGCTATGTCGCCGCCGCCGCCACGCTCATAGCCCTCCTCGGCGCCCTCGCCCTCCCCTTCGACCGGCCCGAACCCGACCCCATCGACCCCGACGAAACCGGCTGGGAACGGTTCAAGCACGACACCGGCCACCGCTGGGCCACCCTCCGGACCGCCTTCGCCTCCGGCAGCCCCCGCCCGGTGCGCACCCTGCCGTCCTCCGTCGAGATCCTGATCATCGTCGGCGTCCTGGCGTTGGCCCTGGTCGTCTTCACCTACGGCATCGGCACCGAGTACGACGAACTCTTCGTCGGCTTCCTGATCACCGCCGGCTTCGGCTTCAGCGCCCTGAACCGGTCCGGTCTGATCGCCCACGTCTCACAGATCACCGCACGGCACCAGAACATCACCGTCTGCGGCGCCTTCATCGCGGCGGCCTGCTTCCCCTTCACCCAGACCGACGACCAGTACGCCACACTCGGCGTCTACATCCTCATCTTCGCCACGGTCGCCCTCGGTCTGAACATCGTCGTCGGCCTCGCCGGCCTGCTCGACCTCGGGTACGTCGCCTTCCTCGGCGTCGGCGCCTACGCCGCCGCCCTCGTCTCCGGCTCCCCCAGCTCACCCTTCGGCGTCCACTTCCCGTTCTGGGCCGCCGTGCTCGTCGGGGCCGTCGCCTCCCTGGTCTTCGGCGTCCTCATCGGCGCCCCGACCCTGAGACTGCGCGGTGACTACCTCGCCATCGTCACCCTCGGCTTCGGTGAGATCTTCCGCATCGCGGTCAACAACACCGACGGCACCTCGGGTCCGGACATCACCAACGGCTCCAACGGCATCGCCTCCATCCCGGACCTGAAGATCCTCGGCTTCGACCTCGGCGTCCAGCACGACATCGCCGGCTTCACCATCGGCCGTTTCGCGAACTACTTCTTCCTGATGCTGCTCATCACGGCCGTCGTCGTCCTCGTCTTCCGGCGCAGCGGCGACTCCCGCATCGGCCGCGCCTGGGTCGCCATCCGCGAGGACGAGACCGCGGCCCTCGCCATGGGCATCAACGGCTTCCGCGTCAAGCTCATCGCCTTCGCCGTCGGCGCCACCCTCGCCGGCCTCGCCGGGACCGTCCAGGCACACGTCACCTACACCGTGACCCCCGAGCAGTACCTGTTCGCCGGCACCACCCCGCCCAACTCCGCCTTCCTGCTCGCCGCGGTCGTCCTCGGCGGCATGGGCACCATCGCCGGACCCCTCATCGGAGCCGCGCTGCTCTTCCTGATCCCCAACAAACTCCAGTTCCTCGGCGACTTCCAGCTCCTCGCCTTCGGTCTCGCGCTGGTTCTGCTGATGCGCTTCCGGCCCGAGGGCCTCATCCCCAGCCGACGCCGCCAGCTGGAGTTCCACGAAGAGGCCGACGCGCCCACAGTCCTGAGCAAGACAGGGGCCTGACCACCATGACCACCGACACCACCACCAAGGGCACCGCCCCGGGCACACCTGCCCCCGGAGACACCGTCCTCGACGCACGCGGCGTCACCATGCGCTTCGGCGGCCTCACCGCCGTCCGCGACGTCGGCCTCACCGTCCGCAGCGGCGAGATCGTCGGCCTCATCGGCCCGAACGGCGCCGGCAAGACCACCTTCTTCAACTGCCTCACCGGCCTCTACGTCCCCACCGAGGGCGAGGTCCGCTACAAGGGCAAGGTCCTGCCCTCCAAGTCCTTCAAGGTCACCGCCGCCGGCATCGCCCGGACCTTCCAGAACATCCGGCTCTTCGCCAACATGACCGTCCTGGAGAACGTCCTCGTCGGCCGTCACACCCGCACCAAGGAGGGCTTCTGGTCGGCCGTCCTGCGCGGACCCGGCTTCCACAAGGCCGAGGCCGCCTCCCGGACCCGCGCCATGGAACTCCTGGAGTTCGTCGGCCTTGCGGCCAAGGCCGACCACCTCGCACGCAACCTCCCCTACGGCGAGCAGCGCAAGCTCGAGATCGCCCGCGCGCTCGCCAGCGAACCCGGCCTGCTGCTCCTCGACGAGCCCACCGCCGGCATGAACCCCCAGGAGACCCGGGCGGCCGAGGAACTCATCTTCGCCATCCGCGACCAGGGCACCGCCGTCCTCGTGATCGAGCACGACATGCGGTTCATCTTCAACCTCTGCGACCGCGTCGCCGTCCTCGTCCAGGGCCAGAAACTCATCGAGGGCGACCCGGCCACCGTCCAGGGAGACGAACGCGTCATCGCCGCCTACATCGGCGAACCCATGGAGAACGACCCCGGCGCCGCCGAAGCCGCGACCGGGGCGGAAACAGGGGCAGAGGCGGGGACACGGGCCGAGGCCACCACGGACGCCGCGCCCGGCAAGGAGAACGACCGATGACCGCACTCCTCGAGGTCGAGGACCTCAAAGTCGCCTACGGCAGGATCCAGGCCGTCAAGGGCATCTCGTTCAAGGTCGGCGCCGGCGAAGTCGTCACCCTCATCGGCACCAACGGCGCCGGCAAGACCACCACCCTGCGCACGCTCTCCGGGCTCCTCAAGCCCGTCGGCGGCCAGATCAAGTTCAACGGCAAGTCGCTCAAGAAGACCCCCGCCCACAAGATCGTCTCCCTCGGGCTCGCCCACTCCCCCGAGGGGCGGCACATCTTCCCCCGCATGACCATCGAGGACAACCTCCGCCTCGGTGCCTTCCTCCGCAACGACAAGGCGGGCATCGAGAAGGACATCCAGCGCGCCTACGACCTCTTCCCCATCCTCGGGGAACGCCGCAAACAGGCCGCCGGAACCCTCTCCGGCGGAGAACAGCAGATGCTCGCCATGGGCAGGGCCCTCATGTCCCGGCCCCAGCTCCTCATGCTCGACGAACCCTCCATGGGCCTCTCGCCGATCATGATGCAGAAGATCATGGCGACCATCGCCGAACTCAGGTCCCAGGGCACCACCATCCTGCTCGTCGAGCAGAACGCCCAGGCCGCCCTCTCCCTGGCCGACCACGGTCACGTCATGGAAGTCGGCAACATCGTCCTCTCCGGCACCGGGCGGGACCTCCTCCACGACGAGTCCGTCCGCAAGGCCTACCTCGGCGAGGACTGAGACGCACGACGAAGGCCCGCGCTCCTGCCGTACAGGAAGCGCGGGCCTTCGTCGCGCACGGGCGACGTCAGCCCTTCGACGTCTTCTTCTCCTCGGCGTCGTCGACGACCGCCTGTGCCACCTGCTGCATCGACATCCGCCGGTCCATCGACGTCTTCTGGATCCACCGGAACGCCGCCGGCTCGGTCAGCCCGTACTGCGTCTGCAGCACCGACTTCGCGCGGTCCACCAGTTTGCGCGTCTCCAGCCGCTGGCTCAGATCCGCGACCTCGCGCTCCAGCTCCTTCAGCTCCGTGAACCGCGACACCGCCATCTCGATCGCGGGCACCACGTCGCTCTTGCTGAACGGCTTCACCAGGTACGCCATCGCGCCCGCGTCCCGCGCCCGCTCCACCAGGTCACGCTGCGAGAACGCGGTCAGCATCAGCACCGGGGCGATGCTCTCCTCCGCGATCCTCTCCGCCGCCGAGATGCCGTCCAGCTTCGGCATCTTCACGTCGAGGATCACCAGGTCGGGCCGGTGCTCGCGCGCCAGCTCCACGGCCTGCTCGCCGTCACCGGCCTCACCGACGACGGAGTACCCCTCCTCCTCCAGCATCTCCTTGAGATCGAGCCGGATCAGCGCCTCGTCCTCGGCGATCACGACACGGGTCGTCATCGGAGGCACGTGCGACTTGTCGTCATCGGGCGCGTCTGCGGGCTGGGGCGACTCGGGGGCGCTCACGTGGGCTCCTTGGTGCGGGGCAGGCCGGTACTGCTGACAAGAGCGTACCCAGCTGCGATAAGGTGGGGGCACGGCGGGTGACCGTCGACCTTCGTTTTGCAGGGCGCCCCGGTAGCCCAGCGGTAGAGGCAATGGTCTCAAACACCATCCAGCGTCGGTTCGAATCCGACCCGGGGTACTTTTCCTTGATATCCAAGGTCGCCACGTGAAGGCGGATGCCCACCTTCCCGGTGAGCATCCGCTTTTCGCCGCAGGTCCAGCGTGCGCGCCCGGCGCCCGGTCACTTCGGGCCGTCGTCCCCGCCGATGCGGTGGACACGGACCAGGTTCGTCGAGCCGGGGCCCCCCGGCGGGGAGCCCGCCGTGATGACGACCGTGTCGCCCTTCTCGCAGCGGGCGTACTTCAGGAGCAGTTCGTCCACCTGGTCGACCATCGCGTCCGTGGTGTCCACGTGCGGGCCCAGGAAGGTCTCCACGCCCCAGGTGAGGCTGAGCCGGGAGCGGGTGGCCGGGTCGGTGGTGAAGGCGAGAAGCGGGATGGGGCTGCGGTAGCGGGAGAGGCGGCGGGCGGTGTCGCCGGACTGGGTGAAGGCGACCAGGAAACGGGCGCCGAGGAAGTCGCCCATCTCCGCCGCCGCACGGGCGACCGCGCCGCCCTGGGTGCGGGGCTTGTTGCGTTCGGTGAGGGGCGGGAGGCCCTTGGCGAGGATGTCCTCCTCGGCGGCCTCCACGATACGGGCCATGGTGCGCACCGTCTGGACGGCGTGCTTGCCGACGCTGGTCTCGCCGGAGAGCATGACGGCGTCGGTGCCGTCGATGACGGCGTTGGCGACGTCGGAGGCCTCCGCGCGGGTGGGACGGGCGTTGTCGATCATCGAGTCGAGCATCTGGGTGGCGACGATGACCGGTTTGGCGTTGCGCTTGGCGAGTTTGATCGCTCGCTTCTGGACGATCGGCACCTGTTCGAGGGGCATCTCGACGCCGAGGTCGCCGCGGGCGACCATGATGCCGTCGAAGGCGGCGACGATGTCGTCGATGTTCTCGACGGCCTGGGGTTTCTCGACCTTGGCGATGACGGGAAGGCGGCGGCCCTCCTCGTCCATGATGCGGTGGACGTCCTTGATGTCGCGTCCGCTGCGGACGAAGGAGAGGGCGACGACGTCGAAGCCGGTGCGCAGCGCCCAGCGCAGGTCGTCCTCGTCCTTCTTGGAGAGGGCGGGGACGGAGACGGCGACGCCGGGGAGGTTGAGGCCCTTGTGGTCGGAGACCATGCCGCCTTCGAGGACGGTGGTGCGGACGCGGGGGCCGTCGACGGCGGTGACCTCGAGGGTGACCTTGCCGTCGTCGACGAGGATGCGTTCGCCGGTGGTGACGTCGTCGGCGAGGCCGGCGTAGGTGGTGCCGCAGAGGTCGCGGTCGCCTTCGGCGCCCTCTTCGACGGTGATGGTGAAGGTGTCCCCGCGTTCGAGGAGTACGGGGCCTTCGGTGAAGCGGCCGAGGCGGATCTTCGGGCCTTGGAGGTCGGCGAGGAGGCCGACGCTGCGGCCCGTTTCGTCGGCGGCCTTGCGCACCCGCCGGTAGCGCTCCTCGTGCTCGGCGTGTTCGCCGTGGCTGAGGTTGAGTCGGGCGACGTCCATTCCGGCGTCGACCAGGGCCTTGATCCGATCGTACGAGTCGGTGGCGGGGCCCAGTGTGCAGACGATTTTCGCTCGGCGCATAAGTCGAGCCTAGGGCTTACCGGCCGGTAGCGATCCTGTGGCACATGACGACCCAACGGCCTTCGGGTGAAAGGTCGTTGACAAGTGTTGAATGGTGCACCGAGCCGCTCCGACGGGCGTTCGAATGTCGGTTCTGCAGCCGGGGCGGCTGGAGGGTGAAGCGGGCGTCGACCTCGGCGTGGACGTGCTGCCGCCGGGGTTCGAGGTCGAGGGGCGGGGGCGGAGCGTCCTCGGCGGCCGCGGCGAACGCCGTGGAGCGGGCGCGGGAGAAGGGGTCGGGGTGCCCGGCTCCCGCTCCGGTGCCGGTGAGTTCGATGAGAGCGGCGAGGGTGGTGCCGAGCGCCTCGGCGTATTCGCGGGCGCGCCGGACGGCGTCGTGGACCGCCTGTCGTCGTGCCTCGCGGTGGACGGGGGAATCCGGGCGGAGGATTCACCGGGGGCCGTCGACACGGGTGAGGTCGAGATCGGCCAGGCGGGTGACGAGTGCGCCGAGGACGGTGAAGTCGCCCAGGTCGGCGGTGAGGTGGACGGTGCCGTGGTGGGCGCGGATCCGCTCGCCGCGGCCGTGGGAGCCGAGTTCCGGGGTGACGCTGAGAATGCCGGTTTCGAGGTGCTCGACGGCGTCGCCGTAGGACGTGAGCAGGTCGGGGGCTTGCGCGTTGCGGCGGGTGAGGTCGTCGAGGGTGGTGCGCCGGTCGCGGCCGCGGGCGGTGAGGGTGACGGCGATGCGGGCGAGGTCGGGGGCGGTCTCGAGGTGGGCCTCGCCGCGGACGGCGAGGTGGGGCGCGCCGGAGTGCCGTACGGGTGAGGGGTGGCCATACGTCCCACTGTGTCACCGGCCGTGCGAGGGCGAGGCGGTTGCCGGACATCGGATCGCAACCTGCGGGGGCTGTTCCGGACGAGCTCGTTCGGGCCAGAATCATCGGGCGAATCTACGCGCGTTGTTCCGTTGTTGTCCGAGGAGAGCCTGACATGCCGTTGAACCGCCGGAAGTTTCTGAAGAGGTCCGCCGTGACGGGGGCGGGGGTGGCGCTGACGGGTGCGGGGGCGGTGCCCGTGGCCGAGGCGGCCGGGACCGCCGGGGCGGGACGGGGGAGGAAGCCGGTGAAGCGGTACGCGCTGACGGTGATGGGCACGACCGACCTGCACGGCCACGTCTTCAACTGGGACTACTTCAAGGACGCGGAGTACACGGACGCGGCCGGCAACGCGCAGGGGCTGGCACGGGTGTCGACGCTGGTGGACCAGGTGCGCGAGGAGAAGGGCCGGGGCAACACGCTGCTGCTGGACGCGGGCGACACCATCCAGGGCACCCCGCTGACGTACTACTTCGCGAAGGTGGACCCGATCACCGCCGAGGGCGGTCCGGTGCACCCGATGGCGCAGGCGATGAACGCCATCGGGTACGACGCGGTGGCGCTCGGCAACCACGAGTTCAACTACGGCATCGAGACGCTGCGGAGGTTCGAGGAGCAGTGCGACTTCCCGTTGCTGGGCGCGAACGCGCTGGACGCGAAGACGCTGAAGCCGGCCTTCCCGCCGTACTTCGTCAAGACGTTCCGGGTGAAGGGCGCTCCCCCGGTGAAGGTGGCGGTACTGGGGCTGACCAATCCCGGCATCGCGATCTGGGACAAGGCGTACGTGCAGGGGAAGCTGACCTTCCCGGGTCTGGAGGAGCAGGCGGCGAAGTGGGTGCCGAAGCTGCGGTCGATGGGTGCGGACGTGGTGGTGGTGTCGGCGCACTCGGGGTCGTCGGGCACGTCCTCGTACGGTGACCAGCTGCCGTACGTGGAGAACGCGGCGGCGAACGTGGCGCGGCAGGTGCCGGGGATCGACGCGATCCTGGTCGGGCACGCGCACCGGGAGATCGCGGAGCTGCGGGTCGCCAACGAGGAGACCGGCAGGGAGGTCGTGCTGTCGGAGCCGCTGTGCTACGCGGAGCGGCTGACGCTGTTCGACTTCGAGCTGGTCCTCGAGCGGGGCCGGTGGCGGGTGGAGTCGGTGAAGGCGTCGCTGCGGGACGCGGCGACGGTCGAGGACGACCCGAGGATCACCCGGTTGCTGCGCGACGAGCACGCGCAGGTGGTGGAGTACGTCAACCAGGTGGTGGGGACGGCGACCGAGACGCTGACGACGGCGGAGGCGCGCTACCGGGACGCGCCGATCATCGACCTGATCGGCAAGGTGCAGGAGGACGTGGTCAGGGCGGCCCTCGCGGGCACCGAGTACGCCTCGCTGCCGGTGCTGTCGCAGGCGTCGCCGTTCTCGCGGACCTCCCAGATCCCGGCGGGCGAGGTGACGATCCGGGACCTGTCGAGCCTGTACGTGTACGACAACACGCTGGTGGCGAAGCTGATGACGGGCGCGCAGGTCCGGGCGTACCTGGAGTACTCGGCGGAGTACTTCGTGCGGACGGCGGCCGGTGCGGCGGTGGACGTGGACAAGCTGACGAACGCGGGCGGCCGTCCGGACTACAACTACGACTACGTGTCGGGGCTCACCTACGACATCGACATCGCCCGGCCGGCGGGTTCGCGCATCAGGAACCTGGCCCACGGCGGCGCCCCGCTGGACGACGCGGCGCAGTTCGTGTTCGCGGTGAACAACTACCGGGCGAACGGCGGTGGCGCGTTCCCGCACGTGGCGGCGGCGAAGGAGCTGTGGTCGGAGTCGACGGAGATCCGGACGCGGATCGCGGAGTGGGTGACGGCGAAGGGTGTGCTGGACCCGGCGGACTTCGCGTCGGTGGACTGGAGGCTGACACGGGACGGCACACCGGTGTTCTGATCGTCGTCCCTCCGTTCGGGTGATGTTCAGGTCCCGTCCGCCAGTGGGGTGAGCCGTGCGGCTCGCCGGGCGGGCGGGACCTGCGGCGTCAGGGGGCGGAGGCCGAAGGTGGTGAAGGCGGTGCGGGTGGGCTGGGGGTAGGCCGGGCGGCCGGTGAGGTGGTTGAGGATCGTGGCGCTGCGCCAGGCGGCGAGGCCGAGGTCGGGGGCGCCGACGCCGTGGGTGTGGAGCTCGGCGTTCTGGACGTAGACGCTGCCGGTGATCGAGGGGTCCAGGTCGAGGCGGAAGTGCGCGTCGACGCGGGGCCGGCCGGCGCGGTCGCGGCGCAGCCGGGGGGCGAGGGGTGCGAGGAGGTCGTCGAGGGGGCGTCCGCGGTGGCCGGTGGCGAGGACGACGGCGTCGGTGGCGAGGCGGGCGCGGGTGTGCTGCACCGTGTGTTCGAGGTGGAGTTCGACGCGGGCGGGGCCGAGACGGCCGGCGGCGCGGACGTGGACGGCGGGGGTGAGGACGGTGTCGGGCCAGCCGCCGTGGAGGGTGCGCCGGTAGAGCTCGTCGTGGAGGGCGGCGAGGGTGCCGGCGTCGACGGCCTTGTGGAGCTGCCACTGGGCGGGGACGAGCCGGTCGCGGACGGGTTCGGGCAGGGCGTGGAAGTAGCGGGTGTGGTCGGGGGTGAAGTGCTCCAGGCCGAGTTTCGAGTACTCCATGGGGGCGAAGGCCTCGGTGCGGCCGATCCAGTGGAGGCGTTCCCGGCCGACGGGCCGGTGGCGCAGCAGGTCGAGGAAGACCTCCGCGCCGGACTGTCCGGTGCCGACGACGGTGACGTGGCCCGCGGCGAGGAGGGTGTCACGGTGGGTGAGGTAGTCGTCGGAGTGGACGACGGGGACGTCGGGGGCGTCGGCGAGGGGCCGCAGCGGCTCGGGCACCCAGGGCTCGGTGCCGACGCCGAGGACGAGGTGGCGTGCGTGGACGCGGCCCGCGGAGGCGGCCCGCCCGTCCGGATCGAGCCGGGTGAGGCCCACCTCGAACAGGGCACGCCCCGGGTCCCAGCGGACGGTGTCGACGTGGTGGCCGAAGTGGAGTGCGGGAAGGTGCTCGGCGACCCAGCGGCAGTAGGCGTCGTACTCGGTGCGGCGGATGTGGAAGTGCTCGGCGAAATAGAACGGGTAGAGGCGTTCGCGGGCTCTGAGGTGGTTGAGGAAGGTCCAGGGGCTGGTGGGATCGGCAAGGGTGACGAGGTCGGCGAGGAAGGGCACCTGGACGGTGGCGTCGTCGAGGAGCAGGCCGGGGTGCCAGGTGAAGCGGGGGTTCCGGTCGTAGAAGGCGGTGCGGAGTCCGGGGAGGGGGTGGGCGAGGGCGGCGAGGGAGAGGTTGAAGGGGCCGATGCCGACGCCGACGAGGTCGTGGGGCGGGGTGCTCATGGACTGTCCTCCGGGGCACGGTGCACGGGAGGGTCCAGCTTGGACGGGAGTGAGCGGCTACGCCCGAAAAGCCCGGCGAACACCCCTCGAAGGGGGTAGGTCCCCTTCGAGGGGTGTTCGCCGGGCGTCGGATCACACCTGCCGTACGCGCAGGGCACGGGCCAGGTCGTCGAGTTGGTCGACGAGCCGGCGGCGCAGGGCGGGGACCGGGTCGGCCTTGCGCAGGCACTTCCGGCCGAGCTTCAGGGTCTCGGCGTCGACGGCGTGGGCGGGGAAGGCCCAGCGTCCGGCGGCCTCGGCGATGGCGGGGCCGCGGCGGGCGGCGACGGCGACGGCGTCCTTGAAGTAGCGGGACACGTAGGGCCGTACGAGGTCGGCCTGCCCGGGCTGCCAGAAGCCCCGGGCGGTGGCGGCGAAGAGGTAGTTGGACAGGTCGGCCCGGTCGTCGGAGGAACCGAACATGGCCTCCCAGGCGCGGGCCTTGGCCTCCTCGTCGGGCAGGGCGGCGCGGCAGCGGGCGGCGCCCTCCTGGCCGGTGGCGCTGGGGTCGCGCCGCAGCTCCTCGGCGATGGCCGCCTCGTCGGTGGCGCCGAGCACGGCGAGGCGGGCGAGGACGCGCCAGCGCAGTTCGGGGTCGAGTTCGGGGCCGCCCGGGACGGTGCCGTCGGCGAGCCAGGCGGCGATGGTGTCGGGGTGGGCGGCGGTGTCGATGCGGTGTCGTACGGCGATCAGGCGCAGGCCGGGGTGGTCGCCGTCCTCGGTGCGTCGGATGAGGTCGCGGCAGAGTTCGGTGAGGGTCGCGAGTGCGGCGGGCCGCCGGTCGGGAGTGAGGTAGCGGTCGGCGATGTGGACGCAGGCGAAGGCGAGGACGCCCTGGACGAGGGCGAGGTCGGTCTCGTGCGGGAGGTGGGCGCGGGCGATGTCCAGGAAGTCGCCCGCGGGCAGCTCGCCGTCCCGGACGGCGTCCCTGAGCGCGCTCCACACCACCGCGCGGGTGAGGGGTTCGGGCAGGCCGGACAGGTGGGTCCGCAGGGTGTCCAGGGACTCGGCGTCGAAGCGGATCTTGGCGTAGGTGAGGTCGCCGTCGTTGAGGACGACGAGGGCGGGGCGGGCGCCGCCGGTGCTGACGACGATGTTCTCGTGGGCGGGGATGTCCGCCTCGAAGCGGTCGCGCAGGGTGAGCCGGCCGGCGTCGTGGAGGTCGCGGTCGTAGACGCCGACGGCGATGCGGTGCGGGCGCATGCCGCCCTCCGGGAGGGTCCCGCCGACGTGCTCCGGGCCGTGGAGGTCCTCGTCGGGGTCGGCCCCGGGCCGGACCCCGCCGCTGCCCCGGTGCCCGATGCCGAGGCGCCAGTGGACGTTGTCGCCGTTGCTCGGTTCGGGGGCGAGGATGTCGACGCCGGTGGTGCGCAGCCAGGCGTCGGCCCAGGCGTGGACGTCGCGGTCGGTGGCGGCGGCGAGGGAGTCGAGGAAGTCGGCGAGACCGGCGTTGCCGAACCGGTGCCGCTGGAAGTGGGTGTTGATGCCGGCGAGGAAGTCCTTCTCGCCGAGCCAGGCGACGAGCTGGCGCAGGGCGGAGGCGCCCTTGGCGTAGGAGATGCCGTCGAAGTTGAGCAGGGCGGAAGCGGTGTCCACGACGTCGTCGGGGGCGACGGGGTGGGTGGAGGGCCGCTGGTCGGCGTCGTAGCCCCAGGGCTTGCGGGTGACGCCGAAGTCGGTCCAGGTGTCGGTGAAACGGGTCGCCTCGGTGAGGGTCTGGTAGCCCATGTACTCGGCGAAGGACTCGTTCAGCCAGATGTCGTCCCACCACTTCAGGGTGACGAGGTCGCCGAACCACATGTGGGCCATCTCGTGGGCGACGACCATCGCGCGGGTCTGGCGCTCGGTGTCGGTGACGGCGGAGCGGTAGACGAACTCGTCGCGGAAGGTGACCAGTCCGGGGTTCTCCATGGCGCCGGCGTTGAACTCGGGGACGAACGCCTGGTCGTAGGAGTCGAAGGGGTAGGGCTCCTCGAACTTCTCGTGGTAGCGGTCGAAGCAGGCGCGGGTGATGCCGAGGAGCTCCTCGGTGTCCGCCTCCAGGTGGGGGGCGAGGGAGCGGCGGCAGTGGATGCCGAAGGGCAGTCCCCGGTGCTCGGTGCGCACGGAGTGCCAGGGGCCGGCCGCGACGGCGACGAGGTAGGTGGAGATCGGCGGGGTGGGGGCGGCCCGCCACACGCCCTTGCCGGTGTGCTCGGTGATGCCGTTGGAGAGGACGGTCCAGCCCTCGGGGGCGATGACGGTCGTCTCGAAGACGGCCTTGAGGTCGGGCTGGTCGAAGGCGGCGAAGACGCGCTGCACGTCGTCGAGGAACAGCTGGGTGTAGACGTAGGTCTCGCCGTCGGTGGGATCGGTGAAGCGGTGCATGCCCTCGCCGGTGCGGGAGTAGCGCATGCTCGCGTCGACGCGCAGTTCGTGCTCGCCGGCGGTGAGGTTCTTCAGCGGCAGCCGGCCGCCGTCGAGGGAGTCGGTGTCCAGGGGCTGTCCGTCGAGGGTGACGGAGCGCAGCTCGGCGGGCTTGAGCTCGACGAAGGTGTCCGCGTTCGTGCGGGCGCTGAACCTGATCAGGGTGCGGGAGTCGAACGTCTCGTCGCCACCGCTCAGGTCGAGTTCGATCGTGTAGCGGTGGACGTCGAGGAGCTGTGCTCGGTTCTGCGCTTCGTCGCGCGTCAGTACGGACATGCGGGCCATGCTGCCTGATGCGGTCGCCGAACCACAGGGGCGGATCGGGTACGCGCCCTATGTCCGGTCTCGTTCGAGCTCCCCGGGGTGCGCCCCGGCGGGCTGTCCGGGTGGTATGTGCGCGCGAGGGTGGGGCGGGGCGGTATGTCCGGGGGTGCCGGTGCGTTCCCCGAGCCGGGCGCGCAGGGCGCGGATCTCACGTTGCGGGCGAGGTGGCGCTGGTGCGCGTCGTGGAGATGACGGATCCTGGTGCGCAGCGCCCACGGGTCCACCGGTCGGGTGACGAGGTCGGCTACGCCGAGGGCGTACGCGGCGGCGCCGACCTGCGGGTCGCGGGCGTGTCCGGTGAGCAGGACGACGGGGATGAGCCGGGTCCGCTCCAGGCGCCGCATGGAGCGGACGACGTCGAGCCGGCCGGCGTCGGACGGCTCGACGTCGAGGAGCAGCAGGCCGACGTTCCCGCGCAGCAGTCGCTCGGGGGCCTCGTCGCCGCTGGTGGCCCGGCAGCGGGTGACCCGGCGGGGCCAGGGCGCTCTCCAGGGCGTAGAGGGAGCCCTCGTGGTCGTCGACGACGAGGATCCGGGCGTTCGGCGGCATGCGCGCGTCCCTCCTCGCGAGGGACCGGACGGCTGTCCGGGGACCGGCGGGTGGTGCCCGCCGGCCGACAAGGAGCGCACAGCGCAGCATGCCCCGCGCTGGCGGGTCCGTCACTCCCCGGGGGAGGACGTCGTGGTGTGGTTCGCCGAGGGCGCGGCGCCGCCCAGGGTGTCCTCGGCGATGCGCTCGTGGTGGCGGATCACCTCCGCGATGATGAAGTTCAGGAACTTCTCCGCGAAGGCCGGGTCGAGTTTGGCGTTCTCGGCGAGGGCGCGCAGCCGGGCGATCTGGCGGGCCTCCCGGCCCGGGTCGGCGGGCGGCAGCTGGTGCGCGGCCTTGAGCCGGCCGACCTGCTGGGTGCACTTGAAGCGTTCGGCGAGCATGTGGACGACGGCCGCGTCGATGTTGTCGATGCTGTCGCGCAGCCGGGCGAGCTCCTCGCGGACGGCGGGGTCGACCTCACCGGTGGTGGTGTTGCTGGTGGTCATGGTCGGTCACCTTACGGGGCGGGCACGGGTCGGGGCGGGCCCGTACAGTGGAACCGGGTTCAGGGCGTCCGGGGGTGAGGCGTGGCGAACGGCGGACCGGTCGAGCACGGTTACCCGCACCTGGAGACGGTGCGGGCGGCCGTCACCGCGCTGTACCGGAGGCTGTCGTACGACACGGTCCGCACCTTCTCGGTGAGCGTGGCGCCCGCCGACGTGGCGTTCTGCGACACGGACGACCTCCATCTGGGGGCGCAGCGGGTGGCCCGCGAGCTGGTGCGGCACTACCGGCTGCCGGACGCGCGGCTGATCGTCGGGTTCCGGGAGATGACGCACGCGGCGAACGTGGAACTGGCGGCCGGGCCGGAGTACTTCGTCGAGCTGAACGACCGGTTCCGGACGCATCGGCGGGACATCGGGGCGGCCCTGGCGCACGAGGTGGCGCACGTGTACCTGCACCGGCTGGACCTGTCGTTCCCGGGGACGCGGGAGAACGAGATCCTGACGGACACGACGGCGACGTACCTGGGCGCGGGGTGGCTGCTGCTGGACGCGTTCCGGGAGGACGGGGTGTCGTCGCAGAAGCTGGGGTACCTCACGCCGGAGGAGTTCGGGTACGTGCTGGCGAAGCGGTCGCTGGTGTTCGGGGAGGACCCGTCGGTGTGGTTCACCAGCGCGCAGGCGTACACGGCGTACACGAAGGGTCTGGCGGCGGCCCGCCGGGACGCCGAGCAGCCGCCGCTGACAGGAGCCGGCTGGGCCGGACGGCGGCGGTACGCGCGGGAGCGACGCCACGCGCAGGACCATCGCGCGTCCGCGGGGCGGCCGGAGGTTGCCTACAGCTTCGCTCCGGCCGAACACGGCTCCCTGCGGGTGTCGTTCCCCTGTCCTACGTGCCATCAGCGGATCCGTGTGCCGGTACAGGGGCGGGTGCGCGCGCGTTGCGGACTGTGCCGGACGGTGCTGGAGTGCGACACCTGACGGTGCCGCCGCTCGGATTCCGGGCCCGGATGCGGGGAGCGCCCACGCCCACGCGGCGGAGCCGCGGATCGACGCAGCCCCGCGCCCCGTCGGGGCGCTACGGCTCGCGGATGATCCCCTGTGAGCCTGCTGCCACCAGCCATTTCGAGAACTCGCCCACCAGACGGTCGTACAGGTCGGCGTCCGGGACCTCGCGCGGGTCCTCGCCCGCGTGGAAGAAGCCCGCGTTGTCGACCACGCGCTTCGCCGGGACCGCCAGGTCGTCGAGTCTGCGCAGGTAGTCGAACTGTCTGCTGCGGGGGTCGCCGAAGCCGACGAACTGCCAGAACAGCGGGAGGCGTGCGGCCTTGCAGAGGTACTTCTCCGCGGCGAGTCTGTTGACGGGGCCGCCGTCGGTCTGGAAGACCACCAGGGCGGGGGCCGTGGAGCCGCTGTCCAGGTAGTGGTCGATGACCGCGTCCATCGCCAGGTGGTAGCTGGTCCTGCCCATGTGGCCGAGGCCCGACACGATCCGTTCGACACGGCCCCGGTGATCGGCGAGGGCGATGTCGGTGACGGCGTCGACGTCGGTGGAGAAGAGGACGACCGGCACGGTGCCGTCGTCGTCGAGGTGCGCCGCCAGGCCCAGCACCCGGTCGGCGAGCGTCTGCACACTGCCGTCCCTGTAGTACGGCTTCATCGAGCCGGAGTAGTCGACCACCAGGTAGACCGCGGCGCGCAGCCCGTCCAGACCGTGCTCGGCGAGCGAGACCCCGGCGGTCTTGTAGAGGCTGACCAGCGCGGGTGCCGTCTCCTCGATCTTGCGCAGACTGATCGCGGCCATACGACTCCCCCTCGGTCATGGAACTGGCACCGAGCGTACGGCACGTCACCCCGGCCTCCGCTCGCGTCACCGGTGTTCGCTATTTTGTTCGCCGCCGTCCCCACCGGCTCATTCCTGTCCCTTCCCTCCCGAGGAGCCGGCCCGTGGATCCCGAGTCCGTCGTCACCACCTGCTACCGCCACCCCAAGGTGGAGTGCCACGTCCGCTGCACCCGCTGCGAGCGGTACATCTGCCCGGCCTGCATGCACGAGGCGGCCGTGGGCCACCAGTGCCCCGAGTGCGTCAAGGAGGGCGCGCGGTCGGTGCGGCAGGCCCGCACCCTGGTGGGCGGCCGGGTCTCGGCGGTGCCCGTGGTGACGTACGTGCTGATCGTCCTCAATGTGCTGGTGTACCTGGCGGAGCTGGCGCGGCCGGAGATCGTGGACCGGTTCGCGATGGTGGGCGCGGGGCTGCTCGGACCGGACGGCGAGCACTACCTGTGGGTCGACCCGTACCCCGGGGGCTTCACTCCGGAGGGCCTGGCGGGCGGGGAGTGGTACCGGCTGCTGACCGGCGCGTTCCTGCACCTGCCGCCCACCGAGGGCACGTTCGGGATCCTGCACATCGTGATGAACATGGCGGCGCTGTGGAACCTGGGCCGGCTCGTCGAGCCGATGCTGGGCCGGGTGCACTACCTCGCCCTGTATCTGCTGTCGGCGCTGGGCGGTTCGGTGCTGGTGCTGCTGCTCGCGCCCGGGGACGCCGTGGTCGGCGCGTCCGGCGCGATCTTCGGGGTGGGGGCCGCGTACTACGTGATGGCCCGGCGCATCGGGGCCGACATGGACCGGGTCAACCGGTTCGTCGGAGGACTGCTGCTGTGGCTGGTGGTCTCCGCGCTCGTCACGTCCTGGGAGGGGCACCTCGGCGGGCTGCTGGCGGGCGGCGCGGTGGCGCTGGCGTTCGCCCACGCCCCCAGGGACGGACGGCGGGCGGCGGTGCAGGTGGGCGCGTGCGTGGCGCTGGTGGTGGTGCTGGGGACGGCGGCGGTGGTCAAGGTGTCCGAACTGACAGGTGGAGGTATCCCCCAGTGAAACGTGCCGGTGTGCTGCTCCTCGCTGCCGTTCCCGTGATCGCCACGGGGGTGTACTTCATCATGCCGACGGACTCGGCCGACGCCCCGTCGGCGCCGCCCGCGGCCACCGCCCGGTCGGCCCGTGAGGACGCCAAGGACCGGGCCGAGCAGGAACACGAGCGGGAGCGGGAGAAGGACGACGCGGTCGTCGCCGGCATGCCGGCGGGACTGGCCGCCCCCGCGAAGAAGGAGCTGGCCCAGCAGCTGGTGGCGAGCGCCGAGCACTCGACCACCGACTGGCGCACCACCTACGGGGCGGTCGAGGACGAGGGCGACGGCTGCGGGTACACGGCGGGGATCGTCGGCTTCTGCACCGGCACCCACGACCTGCTCATGCTGGTCGAGCGCTACACCGAGGACCACCCGGACAACGGGCTGGCGTCCTATCTGCCCGCCCTGCGCGAGGTCGACGGCTCGGACTCCCACGAGGGCCTGGACCCCGGCTTCCCGGCCGCATGGGAGGCGGAGGCGGAGGTGCCCGCCTTCCGCGAGGCGCAGGAGGCGGCGCGCGACCGCATCTACTTCGAGCCGGCGGTCCGGCTCGCCAAGCTGGACGGCCTTGGCACGCTGGGCCAGTTCGTCTACTTCGACGCGATGGTCTTCCACGGCCCCGACACCGACGCGGACGGCTTCTACGCCCTGCGCGAGCGCGCGCTGAGGCAGGCGAAGACGCCCGCCGCCGGGGGCTCCGAGGAGAGGTACCTGGACGCCTTCCTCGACGTCCGACGCGAGGCCATGCTGACCCGGTACCCGGGGCACGACGCCTCCCGCGTCGACACGGCCCAGCGCCGGTTCCTCGAGGCCGGGAACCTGGGCCTGGACACCCCGCTGGTGTGGGAGATGTACGGGGACCACTACAGGCTTCCCTGAACGCGCGGAGGCGCCTGCCCAGTCGTCCGGTCGGGGACTGGCGGGCAGGCGCCACCACGTGTTCCGTACGCCGTTGTACGGGACGTGTGCGAGGGACCGTCAGGTCACCTGGTGAACCGCTCCGTCAGACCGTCAGCGCGCGGTCCGTCGGGCGGATCGGGGCCGGCAGCTCGCTCACCCCGGTGAGGAAGCGGTCGCAGCCGCGGGCGGCCGAGCGGCCCTCCGCGATCGCCCACACGATGAGCGACTGGCCGCGGCCGGCGTCACCGGCGACGAACACGCCGGGCACGTTGGTCTGGAAGTCGGCGTCGCGGGCGATGTTACCGCGCTCGTCGAGCTCCAGGCCGAACTGCTCGACCAGGCCGTTGTCCCGGTCGGTGCCGGTGAAGCCCATGGCGAGGGTGACCAGCTGGGCCGGGATCTTGCGCTCCGTGCCCGGCTTCGGGGTCGGCCTGCCGGCGACGAACTCCACCTCGGTGAGGTGCAGCCACTGGACGTTGCCGTCCTCGTCGCCCTCGAAGTGGGTGGTGGAGACGGAGTAGATCCGCTCACCGCCCTCCTCGTGGGCGGACGTGACCTTGTAGAGCATCGGGAACGTCGGCCACGGCTGGGAGACCGGGTTCCGCTCCTCGTCCGGACGGGGCATGATCTCCAGCTGGGTGACGGAGGCCGCGCCCTGGCGGTGGGCGGTGCCCACGCAGTCGGCGCCGGTGTCACCGCCGCCGATCACCACGACGTGCTTGCCCTCGGCCGAGATCGGCGGGGAGACGTAGTCGCCCTCCTGCACCTTGTTGGCCAGCGGCAGGTACTCCATGGCCTGGTGGACGCCCTTGAGTTCACGGCCGGGTACCGGCAGGTCGCGCGCGGTCGTGGCGCCGACGGCGAGGACCACGGCGTCGTACCGCTTGCGCAGCGCGGTGGCCGGCATGTCGCGGCCGATCTCGATGCCGGTGCGGAACTTGGTGCCCTCCGCGCGCATCTGCTCGATACGGCGGTTGATGTGCCGCTTCTCCATCTTGAACTCGGGGATGCCGTAGCGCAGCAGGCCGCCGACGCGGTCCGCGCGCTCGTACACCGCGACCGTGTGGCCGGCCCGGGTCAGCTGCTGGGCGGCGGCCAGACCCGCGGGGCCCGAGCCGACGACCGCGACGGTCTTGCCGGACAGGCGCTCGGGGATCCGCGGGGCGACGTCACCGGCCTCCCACGCCTTGTCGATGATCGAGACCTCGACGTTCTTGATGGTGACCGGCGGCTGGTTGATGCCGAGCACGCACGCCGACTCGCACGGAGCGGGGCACAGGCGGCCGGTGAACTCCGGGAAGTTGTTGGTGGCGTGCAGCCGCTCGGAGGCGGCGCCCCAGTCCTCGCGGTAGGCGTAGTCGTTCCACTCGGGGATGAGGTTCCCCAGCGGACAGCCGTTGTGGCAGAACGGGATGCCGCAGTCCATGCAGCGGCTGGCCTGCTTGCTGATGATCGGCAGCAGGGAACCGGGGACGTAGACCTCGTTCCAGTCCTTCTTGCGCTCCTCGACCGGGCGGGACCTGGCGACCTCGCGGCCGTGGTTCAGAAAGCCCTTCGGATCAGCCATTGATCGCCGCCTCCATCATCTTCTCGGTGATCTCGGTCTCGGACAGACCGGCTCGCTCGGCGGCGTCCTTGGCGGCGAGCACTGCCTTGTACGTGCTGGGAATGATCTTGCTGAAGCGCCGCACGGCGGTGTCCCACTCGGCGAGCAGCTTCTCGGCGACGGTGGAGCCCGTCTCCTCCTGGTGGCGGCGGACCACGTCGTGCAGCCACCGCCGGTCGGCGTCGTCCAGCTCCTGGACGGCGTCCAGGTTGCCGGCGTTGACGTTGTCCCGGTCCAGGTCGATGACGTAGGCGATGCCGCCGGACATGCCGGCCGCGAAGTTGCGCCCGGTCTCGCCGAGGACGACCGCGTGACCGCCGGTCATGTACTCGCAGCCGTGGTCGCCCACGCCCTCGGAGACGACCAGCGCGCCGGAGTTGCGGACGCAGAACCGCTCGCCCGTACGACCGCGCAGGAACAGCTCGCCGCCGGTCGCACCGTACGCGATCGTGTTGCCCGCGATGGTCGAGTACTCGGCGAGGTGGCCGGCGCCGCGGTCCGGGCGGACGATGATCCGCCCGCCGGACAGGCCCTTGCCGACGTAGTCGTTGGCGTCGCCCTCCAGGCGCAGCGTGACACCGCGCGGGACGAAGGCACCGAAGGACTGGCCGGCGGAACCGGTGAAGGTGATGTCGATGGTGTCGTCGGGCAGGCCCGCACCGCCGAACTTCTTCGTCACCTCGTGGCCGAGCATGGTGCCGACCGTGCGGTTGATGTTGCGGATGGCGACCCGGGCGCGCACCGGCTGGGCGTCCTCGGCGCCGGACGCGGCGAGCGCGTCGGCGGCGAGCTTGATCAGCTCGTTGTCGAGCGCCTTCTCCAGGCCGTGGTCCTGGGCGACGACCTGGTGGCGGACGGCACCCTCGGGCAGCTCGGGGACGTGGAACAGCGGGGCCAGCTCCAGGCCCTGCGCCTTCCAGTGGTTCACCGCGCGGGTCACGTCGAGCATCTCGGCGTGGCCGACGGCCTCCTCGATGGAGCGGAAGCCCAGCTCGGCGAGGAGCTCGCGGACCTCCTCGGCGATGAACCGGAAGAAGTTCACGACGTACTCGGCCTTGCCGGAGAACCGGTCCCGCAGGACGGGGTTCTGGGTGGCGATGCCGACCGGGCAGGTGTCCAGGTGGCAGACGCGCATCATGACGCAGCCGGAGACGACCAGCGGCGCGGTGGCGAAGCCGAACTCCTCGGCGCCCAGCAGCGCGGCGACGACCACGTCACGGCCGGTCTTGAGCTGGCCGTCGGTCTGCACGACGATCCGGTCGCGCAGGCCGTTGAGCAGCAGGGTCTGCTGGGTCTCGGCGAGGCCGAGCTCCCAGGGGCCGCCGGCGTGCTTGAGCGACGTCAGCGGGGAGGCGCCGGTGCCGCCGTCGTGACCGGAGATCAGCACGACGTCCGCGTGGGCCTTGGAGACGCCCGCGGCGACGGTGCCGACGCCGACCTCGGAGACCAGCTTGACGTGAATGCGCGCCTGGGGGTTGGCGTTCTTCAGGTCGTGGATCAGCTGGGCGAGGTCCTCGATGGAGTAGATGTCGTGGTGCGGCGGCGGGGAGATGAGGCCCACGCCCGGCGTCGAGTGCCGGGTCTTCGCCACCCACGGGTAGACCTTGTGGCCGGGCAGCTGGCCGCCCTCGCCGGGCTTGGCGCCCTGGGCCATCTTGATCTGGATGTCGTCGGAGTTGACCAGGTACTCGGAGGTCACGCCGAAGCGGCCGGAGGCGACCTGCTTGATCGAGGAGCGGCGGGCCGGGTCGTACAGGCGCTCCGGGTCCTCGCCGCCCTCACCGGTGTTGGACTTGCCGCCCAGCTGGTTCATGGCGATGGCGAGCGTCTCGTGCGCCTCACGGGAGATGGATCCGTACGACATGGCGCCGGTGGAGAACCGCTTGACGATCTCGGAGACCGGCTCGACCTCGTCGAGGGGGATCGGCTGCCGGTCGGACTTGAAGCCGAAGAGCCCGCGGAGCGTCATCAGCCGCTCGGACTGCTCGTTCACCCGCTCGGTGTACTTCTTGAAGATGTCGTAGCGGCCGGAGCGCGTGGAGTGCTGGAGGCGGAAGACCGTCTCCGGGTCGAACAGGTGCGGCTCGCCCTCGCGGCGCCACTGGTACTCGCCGCCGATCTCCAGCGTGCGGTGCGCGGGAGCGATGCCCGAGGCGGGGTACGCCTTGGCGTGGCGGGCGGCGACCTCCTCGGCGACGACGTCGATGCCGACGCCGCCGATCTTGGTGGCGGTGCCGTTGAAGTACTTCTCCACGAAGGCGTCCTCGAGGCCGACGGCCTCGAAGACCTGGGCGCCGCGGTAGGAGGCGACGGTGGAGATGCCCATCTTGGACATGACCTTCAGGACGCCCTTGCCGAGGGCGTGGATCAGGTTGCGGATGGCCTTCTCGGGCTCGATGTCCGGCAGGAAGGTGCCCGCGCGGACCAGGTCCTCGACGGACTCCATCGCCAGGTACGGGTTGACGGCGGCGGCGCCGTAGCCGATGAGCAGGGCGACGTGGTGGACCTCGCGGACGTCGCCGGCCTCGACCAGCAGGCCCACCTGGGTGCGCTGCTTGGTACGGATGAGGTGGTGGTGGACGGCCGCGGTGAGCAGCAGCGACGGGATCGGCGCGTGCTCGGCGTCGGAGTGCCGGTCGGACAGGACGATCAGACGGGCGCCGTTCCCGATGGCCGCGTCGGCCTCGGCGCAGATGTCCTCGATGCGGGCGGCGAGCGCGTCGCCGCCGCCGGACACCCGGTACAGGCCGGACAGGGTCGCGGCCTTGAAGCCGGGCATGTCGCCGTCGGCGTTGATGTGGATGAGCTTGGCCAGCTCGTCGTTGTCGATCACCGGGAAGGGCAGGGTGACGCTGCGGCACGCCGCGGCGGTCGGCTCCAGCAGGTTGCCCTGCGGGCCGAGCGAGGAGCGCAGGGAGGTGACCAGTTCCTCGCGGATCGCGTCCAGCGGCGGGTTGGTGACCTGCGCGAACAGCTGGGTGAAGTAGTCGAAGAGCAGACGCGGACGCTCGCTCAGCGCGGCGATCGGCGAGTCGGTGCCCATCGAGCCGATCGGCTCGGCGCCGGCCTTGGCCATCGGCGCGAGGAGGACGCGCAGCTCCTCCTCGGTGTAGCCGAAGGTCTGCTGGCGGCGGGCGACCGAGGCGTGGGTGTGCACGATGTGCTCGCGCTCGGGCAGGTCGGACAGCTCGATCTCGCCGGCCTCGAGCCACTCCGCGTAGGGGTGCTCGGCGGCGAGCCCGTCCTTGATCTCGTCGTCCTCGATGATGCGGTGCTCGGCGGTGTCGACCAGGAACATGCGGCCGGGCTGGAGGCGGCCCTTGCGGACGACCTTCGCCGGGTCGATGTCGAGGACGCCGACCTCGGAGCCGAGGACGACCAGACCGTCGTCGGTGACCCAGTAGCGGCCGGGGCGCAGGCCGTTGCGGTCGAGTACGGCGCCGACCTGGGTGCCGTCGGTGAAGGTGACGCAGGCGGGGCCGTCCCAGGGCTCCATCATCGCGGAGTGGTACTGGTAGAAGGCGCGCCGGGCCGGGGTCATGGAGCTGTGGTTCTCCCACGCCTCCGGGATCATCATCAGCACGGAGTGCGGCAGCGAACGCCCGCCCAGGTGCAGCAGTTCGAGGACCTCGTCGAAGGAGGCGGAGTCCGAGGCGTCGGGCGTGCAGACCGGGAAGATCCGCTCGAGGTTCCTGTCCTCGCTCCCGAACAGGTCCGAGACCAGCTGGGACTCGCGGGCGCGCATCCAGTTGCGGTTGCCCTTGACGGTGTTGATCTCACCGTTGTGCGCGACGAAGCGGTACGGGTGTGCGAGCGGCCACGACGGGAAGGTGTTCGTGGAGAACCGGGAGTGCACCAGCGCGATCGCGGAGCCGAAGCGGCGGTCGGACAGGTCCGGGAAGAAGGGCTCGAGCTGGCCGGTGGTCAGCATGCCCTTGTAGACGATGGTCCGCGCGGACAGCGACGGGAAGTAGACGCCCGCCTCGCGCTCGGCGCGCTTGCGCAGCACGAACGCCTTGCGGTCGAGGTCGATGCCCCGGCTCTCACCGGCGGTGACGAAGACCTGGCGGAAGACCGGCATCGTCGAGCGGGCGGTGGCGCCGAGCAGGTCGGGCGCGACCGGCACCTCGCGCCAGCCGAGGACGGTCAGGTCCTCGGCGGCGGCGATCTCCTCGATGCGGGCGACGGCGGCGTCGGCGCCGGCGCCGTCCTCCGGCAGGAAGGCGGTACCGACGGCGTAGCCGCCGGCCTCGGGCAGTTCGAATCCGGCCACCTCGCGGAAGAAGGCGTCGGGAACCTGGGAGAGGATTCCGGCACCGTCACCGGAGTCCGGCTCGGAGCCGGTGGCACCGCGGTGTTCGAGGTTGCGCAGGACCGTGAGGGCCTGCTCCACCAGGGTGTGGGACGCCTCGCCCGTGAGGGTGGCGACGAAACCGACGCCGCAGGCGTCGTGTTCGTTGCGGGGGTCGTACATACCCTGCGCAGCAGGGCGAGCATCCATGAACGACCAGCTCAGGCGGTCGTTCGTGGAGTGCTGGGACGGCTGGCGCGGCGTACGCATCGGCTCTCCCGTCGTCGTCATGTGGCATGTGGCAGGTGCCGAGGGACGACGTTGGCCCTCTGCGTGAGAAGCAAAAGCTGGTGCAGGTTACATGATGGAGCAGTTCTCGGAAACCGGGATTTCACGTTCCAACATGTAGACACCACATGGGTCGCGGTGGAGTTCCGCGCCTGGCGGTGGAAGCCGTGGGGGACCGGGTGGACAGGTCGATGTCCGTCGGTCCGGTGGCGGGAAAGGGCTCCTTCGCCCGTCCCGCGGGACGCGCCGTCGGCTTCCTTGCCCACGGCGCTTACGGCTCATGCCCAGCGGCCATGCACTCGAAACCAGCCGGTAACGGTTACTTATGCGACCCAACGTATACGCGCGAGCCGCATCATCCTACGGCCGTTCCGAACAGTGCACCCAGGGCGTACGTCACACCGGCCGCGGCGCCACCCAGGAGGAGCTGCCGCAGACCGCTGTACCACCAGCTCCGCGCCGTCACCTTGGCGACCACCGCGCCGCACAGGAAGAGCCCGAACAGCGCCAGCAGCACGGCGGGCCACAGGCTGCTCGCACCGAGCAGATACGGCAGTACGGGCAGCAGGGCGCCCAGCGCGAAGGAGCCGAAGCTGGACACGGCGGCGACGGCGGGCGAGGGCAGGTCGGAGGGGTCGATGCCGAGCTC
Source organism: Streptomyces pimonensis (assembly GCF_041380215.1). Taxonomy (NCBI): domain Bacteria; kingdom Bacillati; phylum Actinomycetota; class Actinomycetes; order Kitasatosporales; family Streptomycetaceae; genus Streptomyces; species Streptomyces pimonensis. The sequence goes on along the minus strand of NZ_JAHWZY010000005.1, from coordinate 196,254 downwards.
CTCACGGGCATGGATCTCCAGCGCCCGCTCGGGGTCCCTGGACAGTTGCCGGGCCACCTCGCGGGCCAGCTCGGGCTCGACGCCCCGGGCCTCGTAGAGCGCGGCGAGTTCGGCCTCCTCGTCCTTGGGATGCTTGCGCAGTTCACGCCGCTCGACGTCGAGCTCGGCCTCGACCAGCTCGCGCTGGGAGGCGACGGAGGTGTACTCGCCGGCCGCCATGGAGAAGGCGCCGGCGGCCAGACCGGCGAGGCCCGTGAGCACGACGGTCTGCTGACCGACCGCTCCGCCGGCGACACCGGTCATCAGGGCGAGGTTGGAGACCAGTCCGTCCATCGCGCCGAACACGGCGGGGCGCAGCCAGCCGCCGTTCACGTCCCGGTGCGTGTGGTTGTCGCGGTGCGCCTCGTGCAGCGTCGCCTCGGTCTCGATGATGGCCATACCCCTGCCCCCACAGTCTTCTTTGGACGAATTCCATTTCTGGACAACGGCCAATGTACGTCCCCCCATTCCCTCCCGCCAGCAAGGAAAGGCTGGGCTAACCTGCGGTTTTGCGGATCTCGCTCGTTTGCGTGGATGGTCTCGCAGATGTCGACCGGGTGACGCTGGGACCTGTGAGGCTGCGCCGGGCACCGTGCCGGGGACAGATCCGCAAAGGGCTCCGCGCCTCTCGGGGCGCCCCTGAGAGGAGAGCCGCGATGGCACCGACCGCCCGCATCCCCTCCGTCCCGTCGCCCGGGGACACCCTCGGGCGACGGCAACGGGCGCGCGGCGCGCTGCTCGGCCTGGCCGTCGGTGACGCGCTGGGCGCCCCGGCCGAGAACATGAAGCCCTCCGAGATCCGCGCGCGGTGGGGCCGCATCACGGGATACGTGGCGGAGCACCCGGCGGGCACGGACGACACCGAGTACGCGATCTTCTCGGGCCTGCTGCTGGCCCGGCACGGCTCCGCGCTCACCCCGGCGCACGTCGAGGCGGCCTGGCACGAGTGGATCGCGGACCGCGCGGAGGGGCCTTTCCGGGGCGCCGGCTTCAGCGAGCGCGGCACGCTGGAGAACCTGCGCCGCGGACTGGCGGCGCCGATCTCCGCCCAGCACCGGCACGCCTGGAGCGACGGGCTGGCGATGCGGGCGGCTCCCCACGGGGTGTTCGCGGCCGGCCGCCCCGACGAGGCGGCCCGGCTGGCGGCGGTCGACGGCTCGGTCAGCCACGACGGCGAGGGCATCTACGGCGGCCGGGCGGTCGCGGCGGGCGTGGCGGCGGCGATGGCCGGGGCGCCGGTGGTCGCGGTGGTGGCCTCGGCCCTGGCGGTGGTGCCGGACGACTCCTGGACCGCCCGCTCGCTGCGCCGCGCCGTCACCGCGGCCCGCCTGGGCGAACGCGCGGTCCGCGCGGCGGTGGTGATCGGCGGCTACCCGTGGACCGACCTGGCCCCCGAGGCGGTCGCCCTCGCCTTCGGCGCGTACGCGGCGGCCGACGGCGACTTCGAGCGGGCGGTCCTGACCGCCGTCAACATGGGCCGCGACGCCGACACCACGGCGGCGGTGGCCGGCGCCCTGGCCGGCGCCACCCGGGGCGCCGCGGCGATCCCGTCGGCCTGGTCGTCCGCCATCACCCCGGCCCGCGGCACCTGCCTCCCGACCATGGCGGGCCACCACGTCCTGGACATCGCGGACCTGTTGACGCCGGAGACCCCCACATGACCACTACGACACCCCCCACCGGGAACCCCGCCTCGCCCGCGGCCGCCGACGGCGGGTCCGCCCCGCAGGGGCCAACCGCACCCGGCCTCGAAAGCCGCACAGGTGGTGCGGGCGGGAACATCCGGGCCGAAGGCGAGGCCGAGGCCGAACGTCCCGCCCCTCCGCCGCGGGCGCACGGCGGAGCCGACGCGGTCACCCCCACGCCGCGGACGAGAATCGAGGGCCTCCTCCTCGGCCTCGCCGCGGGCGACGCCGCCGGCTGGCCGGCCGCCCGCCACAGAGCCGCCCGCATGCCCGAGTGGACACGACGTCTCACCCGGGAACTCGACACCTTCGCGGAACAGAACGCCACCACCACCCTCCCCGTCCCGATCGCCCTCAACCAGTCCCCGGAGCCCCTCCGTCTCGGCCCCTCCGACGACGCCGAGTGGGCCGCGTTCGCCGCCGAAGCGGTCCTGCGCGCCGGCGCCGACACCGCCCTCGGCAACCTGAGCCGGGAGCGCCGCACCCGCGCCGCCATCGACCTGACCTGGAACTCCGTCGCCGCCGAGGTCGCCGCCGCCACCGAACGGGCCCCCGAGACCGAGTCCGCCGTCCTCCCCCTGCGTGCCCGCATCTCCGTCCGGGCCGGCCTGGGCAACCTCGCCACCGGTCTGCGCCCGCCCGCCACCGGCCACGACAACCCGCACTACTTCGACGACGCCGCCTGCGTACGCGCCTGCGTCCTGGCCGTGGCCCACCCCGGCGACCCACGGGCCGCCGCCGACCTCGCCGAGTTCGACGCCCGCTACACCCAGGACGGCGACGGCGTGCACGGCGCCCGCGCCATGGCCGCCGCCGTCTGCCTCGCGCTGACCGGCGCGGACCCGCACACCTGCGTGGCGGCGGCCTGCGCCGAACTGCCCGAGGACACGGAGATCGGCCGCAACGCCCGGCACGCCCTGAAGCTCGCGGCGGACGCCGACAGCGCCTTCGCCCTCGTACCGCCGCTGGAGCACCAGATCGTCGACCACGTCTACAGCTACGGCGTCGCCGCCGCCGAGACCGTCCCCGTCGCCCTCGCCCTCACCACCGCCGCCCGCGGCCGGATCGCGGAGGCGGTCCCCGCGGCGGCCTGTCTGTCCCGGGTCGCGGACTCCGCCCCGGCGCTCGTCGGCGCGCTCACCGGCGCGCTGGGCGGCGGGGCCGCGATCCCCGGGACGTGGCGGGAGAGCTGCCGCACCCTCTCCGGCTGCGTACTCCCCCGGCTCACCGGCACGGACCTGGCGGAACTCGCCGGACTCCTGGAAGCCGCACAACCGGCCCCGACAGAGGGATGATTCGGGCATGACACGCAAAGAGGAAGAAGACAGCGGCCGGGACCTGCCCCTGGACGAGCGGATCACCGGCGCCCTCGTCGGAGCGGCCGTCGGCGACGCCCTCGGCGGGCCGGTCGAGGGCCACTCCCCCGAGCAGATCGTCGAGCGCCACGGCGGACGCGTACACGGTGTCGTCGGCCCGTGGAACGGCGCCGCGTGGCGCACCGCCCGTCCCATCGCGCCGTACCACAAGGGCGACGGCCACGTCACCGACGACACCCTGATGACCCACGCGCTGATCCGGGTGTACGCGACGGTCCGGGACCACCTGGACGCCTACGCCGTCGCCGGCCACCTGGTCCCGGACCTGATGACGAACCCGCGCTGGATCCCGGAACTGGAGGCGGAGGCGCTCCCGCTGCAGCGGATCTTCCTCGCCGAGAAGTGGCTCGTGGCCCGCCTGCACTACGGCCACGTCGACCCGCGCGAGGCCGGCGCCGGCAACATCGTCAACTGCGGCGCCGCGATGTACATGGCCCCGGTCGGCCTGGTCAACGCCGCCCACCCGGCCGCCGCGTACGCCGAGGCACTGGACGTCGCGGGCGCGCACCAGTCGTCGTACGGCAGGGAGGCGGCCGGTGTCTTCGCGGCGGCCGTGGCGGCGGCGTGCGCGCCGGGTGCGACGGCGGACTCGGTCGTCGCCGCGTGCCTGTCCTCGGCGAAGGACGGCACGCGGGAGGCGATCGAGAAGGTCTGCGAAGCGGCGTCGCGGCACACGGACTTCGAGTCGGCGCTGGGTCCGCTGCGGGAGGCGGTGACGCCGTACGACACCGTGGGCCCCGACTACCGCTCCCCGTCGCTGGGCGCCCGCCGCCCCTCCCGGCTGCACGCCGTCGAGGAGCTCCCCGTCGCGCTGGGCATGCTGGTGGTGGCGGGAGGCGACTTCCGGCACGCGGTCCTCGGCGCGGTGAACTACGGCCGCGACTGCGACTCCATCGCCACGATGGCCGGCGCGATGGCCGGGGCGCTCGGCTCACCGGTCCCCGAGGACTGGGCCAAGACGGTGGCGGAGGCCAGCCGCCTCGACCTGTGGGGACCGGCGGCCGTCCTCACCGCCGTGACCCGCGAGGTCTTCGCCCGCGACGTGGGCCGCCGCCGCGCCCACGAACGGGCCTTCGCGGAGCTGGGAGGCCCCGGATGCTCCGACTGACCTGGGTCCAGCCGGAGGACCTGATCGGCCACGAACTGCGCCAGGCGGCCCAGGACGGCCGTGAGCCCTCGGCCGTCGCCGCCCGCTGGCGCGCGGCGGGCGGCCCCGAGGCCCCCCTCACCGCAGGCGCCTCCCCCCACCCCGCCTCCGCCTGTCTCCGCCTCCTGGCCACCGATCTCCTCGACGAACTGGCCGACCTCCCCAGCAAGCTGTCGGACGACGAACCGACCGACCTGACCCGGATCACTTCCCTGTGTCCCGACTGGCCGCGCTCCGCGGACGACCGCCCCGCCGGCCGCGGGCAGTCGTGCCGCCGGGACGACGGGAATCCCCCCGCCCGAGCGGAGCCGGAAGCGGGGGCGGGCGGGCGCGGGGGGCGCCTCTCGGACCGTTCCGGCGCTGGGGGAGGCGCCCCGCGGACGCCGGGCTGCGCCACCGTCCCCCGAGCGGCGCACCCCGCCGCCCTGGAGGCCGCCTGGCTCGGCAGAGCAGTCGGCTGCCTCCTCGGCAAGCCGGTGGAGAAGCTCCCCCTGACCGGCATCCGCCACCTCGCCCGGGCCACCGGCAACTGGCCCCTGAACACGTACTTCACCGCACGCGGCGTCCCCGAGGACCTCTTGGCCAGGTACCCCTGGAACCGCCGCTCCGCGGCGACCTCCCTCGCCGAGAACATCGACGGCATGCCCGAGGACGACGACCTCGACCACCCCCTCCTCGCCCTCCTCGTCCTCCAGCGCCACGGCCGCGCCTTCACCCCCGCCGACGTGGCCCGTGTCTGGCTCGACGAGCTCCCCGCCGGACGCACCTTCACCGCCGAACGCGTCGCCTACCGCAACCTCCTCAGCGGCCTCGAACCCCCGCTGACCGCCCGCCACCACAACCCCTTCCGCGAGTGGATCGGCGCCCTGATCCGCGCGGACGTGCACGGCTGGACCAACCCCGGCGACCCGGCCGCCGCCGCCGAGCAGGCCCACCGCGACGCCACCCTCACCCACACCGCCAACGGCGTCTACGCGGCGATGTTCACGGCGGCCGTCATCGCCACCGCCGCCACCGGCGACCACGACGTCCACACCTGTCTGCGCACCGGCCTCACCGTCGTGCCGCCCCGCTCCCGGCTGGCCCTGGCCGTCCGCCGGGCCATTCGACTGGCGCACGAGCACACCGACTTCGACACCGTCGTCGACGTCCTGCACGACACCTACGCCGCCACCCACCACTGGGTGCACGCCGTCCCCAACACCGCCCTGATCGCCGCCGCCCTCACCCACGCCGAAGGCGACTTCACCGGCTCCATCTGCCGTGCGGTGTCCGGCGGCTGGGACACCGACTCCAACGGCGCGACGGCCGGCAGCGTCGCCGCTCTTCTCGCCGGTTCGCCCCGCGCGCTCCCCGAACGCTGGACGGCCCCGCTGAAGAACCGCCTGGCCGCCTCCGTCGGCGGCTTCCACGGCACCGGCTTCGACACCCTGGCCCGACTGACCCATCTGGAGGCCACCCGCCCATGACCAGGCCCACCCCCTCCGGTCCCCCGCTGACCGGCCTGCGCGTCCTGGACCTCGCCACCCTCTTCGCCGGTCCCCTCGCCGCGACCCTGCTCGGCGACTTCGGCGCGGAGGTCGTCAAGGTCGAGCATCCGAGGAAACCGGACCCCTCCCGCGGCCACGGCCCGTCGAAGGACGGAATCGGCCTGTGGTGGAAGATGCTCGGCCGCAACAAGCGCACCCTCACCCTCGACCTGTCCAAGCCCGGCGGCCGGGCCGTCCTCCTGCGCCTCGCCGGGACCGCCGACGTCGTCATCGAGAACTTCCGCCCCGGCACCCTGGAGAAGTGGGACCTGGGCTGGCCCGAACTGTCCGCCGTCAACCCCCGGCTGATCCTGGTCCGGGTCACCGGCTTCGGCCAGTTCGGCCCGTACGCGCACCGTCCGGGCTTCGGCACCCTCGCCGAGGCGATGAGCGGCTTCGCCGCGATCACCGGGGAGCCGGACGCCCCGCCGACCCTGCCGCCGTTCGGCCTGGCGGACTCCATCGCGGGCCTGACCACGGCGTACGCCGTCATGACCGCGCTGGCCGGACGGGACCGCACGGGAGAGGGCCAGGTCGTCGACATGGCGCTGATCGAGCCGATCCTCACCGCGCTCGGGCCCCAGCCGATCTGGTACGACCAACTGGGTCACGTCCAGCCCCGTACCGGCAACCGCTCCCAGAACAACGCGCCGCGCGGTACCTACCTCACCGCCGACGGCACCTGGGTCGCCGTCTCCACCTCGGCCCAGTCCGTCGCCGAGCGCGTGATGGTGCTGGTGGGCCGGCCGGACCTGATCGACGAGCCCTGGTTCGCCACCGGCGAGGACCGGGCCCGGCACGCGGACGTCCTGGACGAGGCGGTCGGCGGCTGGATCTCCCGGCACACCCGCACCGACGTCCTGGCGGCCTTCGAGAAGGCGGAGGCGGCCGCCGCCCCCGTCCAGGACGTACGGGACGTCATGGCGGACCCGCAGTACCAGGCGCTGAACACGATCACCACGGTCGACGACCCGGAGCTGGGCCCGCTGCGCATGCAGAACGTCCTCTTCCGGCTCTCCGGCACCCCGGGCGCGATCCGCTGGGCGGGCCGCCCGCACGGTGCGGACACCGAGGAGGTCCTCACCGAGCTGGGCCTCACGCCCGACGACCTCACGGAGCTCCGCGCGGAGGGAGCCCTGTGACGGGTTTCCCGCTGACCTGGCTGTACGCCCCCGGCGACCGTCCTCCCGTGGTGGCGAAGGCGCTCGCCGCCGGCGCCGACGTGGTGGTGATCGACCTGGAGGACGCGGTCGCCCCCGACCGCAAGGCCTACGCCCGCTCCGCCACCGCCGAGCTGCTGCGCGACCCGCAGCCGGTTCCGGTCCACGTCCGCGTCAACGCCCTGTCCGGCCCCTGGGCCCGCGCCGACCTCGCGGCCATCGCGCCCGCCCCCGGTCTGTCCGGCCTGCGCCTCCCCAAGGTGTCGTCCCCGTCCGACGTCGTACGCGTCGCCCGACGCGCCGTGTCCGCCCGCGGCGGCCCACTGCCCCTGTACGCCCTCCTGGAGACGGCCCTCGGCATCGAACACGCCCATGCCGTGGCCGCCGCGCACCCGTCCCTGCGCGGCATCGCCCTCGGGGAGGCGGACCTACGGGCCGACCTGGGCGTGCGCGACGACGCGGGACTCGACTGGTCCCGCTCCCGGGTGGTCGTCGCCGCGCGGGCGGCAGGCCTCGCCCCGCCCGCCCAGTCCGTCCATCCCGACATCCGCGACCTGGACGAACTGCGCGCCTCCTGCGCCCACGGCCGCGCCCTGGGCTTCCTGGGCCGCGCCGCGATCCATCCCCGCCAGCTGCCGGTCATCGAGCGCGCCTACCTCCCCACGGAGGAGGAGATCGAACGGGCGGAGACCATCGTCAAGGCGGCGGCCACGGCCCAGGGCGCCCAGGCCCTTCCCGACGGCACCTTCATCGACACGGCAGCAGTACTGGCAGCCCGAAGGACCCTGTCCCTGACCACCAGAGCCTGACCCGCCCGTGAACCGCGGGCAAACCGTGCCTCCCCAGTGGCTCAAGGGCCCGGGCGGCGCCCCCAAAGCGGCGCGGGTGGGCGACGGGGGTGCCTCCCGCTCGAACGGAGACGGGGTGGAGGAGGCGTCCCGCAAGCGCCGGGCCGCGCACCCCACCCCCGCTCCGCACAGACCGGGGGCGCCCGGAGAACCCCGGGCGCCCTCGGCGCAGCGCGACAGGCGGCGGTCAGCCCTTCTTCGCCGACCCGGCCCCGTCCTTGTCCCCGTCCCTGGAGTCCTCCGAGCCCTCGGAGTCCTTCTTCGGGGAAGGAGCATCCTCCTCGTCCTTCTCCGCGGCCCCGTCGGATCCGGCCCCGGAGTCGGACCCGCCCTCGTCGCCGGAGGCCCCCGGCTCCACCACGTCCTCCCGCCCCGGCCGCTTCCGCGCCGACAGCACGATGTACAGCACCGCGAGCAGGAACACCAGGAGAGCCGTCCAGTTGTTCAGCCGCAGCCCGAAGATGTGGTGCGCCTCGTCGACGCGCATGTACTCGATCCAGAACCGCCCCGCGCAGTACCCGGCGACGTACAGCGCGAACGCCCGCCCGTGCCCGAGCTCGAACCGCCGGCCGGCCCAGATCACCAGCAGCGCCACACCGACGCACCACAGCGACTCGTACAGGAACGTCGGGTGGTACGTGCCCGGTACCCGCCCGTCGGTGGAGGAGGTGATCTCCAGCGCCCAGGGCAGATCGGTGGACCGCCCGTACAGTTCCTGGTTGAACCAGTTGCCCCAGCGGCCGATCGCCTGGGCGAGGGCGATGCCCGGCGCGACGGCGTCGGCGTAGGCGGGCAGCGGGATGCCCCGGCGGCGGCAGCCGATCCAGGCGCCCAGGGCGCCGAACGCGATCGCGCCCCAGATGCCGAGACCGCCCTCCCAGATCTTGAAGGCGTCCACCCAGTCACGGCCCTCGCTGAAGTACAGCTGGTAGTCCGTGATCACGTGGTAGAGCCGGCCGCCGATCAGGCCGAAGGGCACGGCCCAGACCGCGATGTCGGCCACCGTACCGGCCCGCCCGCCCCGGGCGATCCAGCGCTTGTTGCCGAGCCAGACGGCAACGAAGACGCCGATGATGATGCAGAACGCGTAGCCGCGCAGCGGAACGGGGCCGATGTACAGCACCCCGCTCGACGGGCTGGGAATGTAGGCAAGTTCCATGGCAGGGTCGACGCTACCGTGCCGGACCGGCCGCACGGCGGGCAGCCCGGCTACGGCTCCATAACAGGACCGTCGGACGGTCGGTCCGGGGCGTCACTGTCCCTTGTTGGCCTCCTCGACCATCTGCTTGAACTTCTCGGGGGTCATCGAGCGGTCCTGGTTGATGTTCCTGCCGTCGAACATCACCGTCGGCGTGCCGCTGTGACCGCTCCTCTGGAACGCCTCGTGGGACTTGGCGACCCAGCTGTTGTGCGTGCCGTCCTCGACGCAGGCACGGAAGGCGGGGGTGTCGAGTCCGTCGACCTTGCCGGCCAGCTCGATCAGCCTGTCGTCGTCGGCGAAGGCGTCGTCGCTCTCCATCGGCTGGTTCTCGAACAGCACGTCGTGGTACGCGGCGAACTTCCCGGCGTCCTGGGCGCAGGCGGCGGCGTTGGCCGCGTTGCGGGAGCCGGTGCCGCCCATGCCGTTGTCGATCAGCGTGACCAGGCGGTACTCCACCTTCAGCCGGCCGGAGTCGGTCAGCTCGTGGATGGTGGGGCTGTAGTTCTGCTCGAAGACCTTGCAGGCCGGACAGCGGAAGTCCTCCCACACGACGAGGGTGGCCTCGGCGTTCTCCTTGCCGACCGGGATGGCGAGGCCGTCCTTGCCCAGGGCCCCGGAGGGCGCCACCACGGGACCGGCCGCCTCGCTCTCCTCGTCCCCGCCGGAGTTGGCCGCGATGACACCGATCACCGCGGCGAGCCCCAGGACACAGAGCACGCTCGCGCCCACGATCAGGGCACGGCGCCGCTTCTCCGCCGTCTTCCGCTTCTCACGCTCGACCGCCAGTCGCTCCCGGGCGGTGCGCTTTCCCTCAGGGTTCTTCTCGCTCACACCCCGCAGAACGAACCGGGGAGGCGCACAGCGCCTCCCCGGTCCCAGGACCACCCTTACGAGGTATCCGTATGACTGCCTGCGAACACCCCGGCCGGTCACACCTGCCGGCGTACGCCCTTGGCCAGGTCGCCGGCGAGCGCGCGGACGGCCTCGACGCCGGCCGCGTCGTCGGGGGCGTCCAGCATCCGCTTGACGAAGGCGGAACCGACGATCACGCCGTCGGCGAAGCCGGCGACCTCGGCCGCCTGGGCTGCGTCGGAGACGCCGAGGCCGACGCAGACCGGGATGTCGGTGGTGGCGCGGGTGCGCCGCACCAGGTCCTCGGCCTGGGCGCCGACCGACTCACGGGTGCCGGTGACACCCATCAGGGAGGCGGCGTAGACGAAGCCGCTGCCCGCCGCGGTGATCTCGGCGAGCCGCTCGTCCCTGCTGCTGGGCGCGACCACGAAGACCGTGGCGAGCCCGTGCTTCCGCGCGTGCTCCCGCCAGAGCGCCGACTCCTGGACGGGCAGGTCGGGCAGAATGCACCCGGCGCCGCCCGCCTCGGCCAGCTCGGCGGTGAACCGCTCGACGCCGTAGCGGTCGACGGGGTTCCAGTAGGTCATGACGAGGATCGGCTTGCCGGTGGCCGCGTGGGCCTCACGGACCGTGCGCATCACGTCGGCGATCTTCACTCCGCCGCGCAGGGCGATGTCGTCGGCGGTCTGGATGACCGGGCCGTCGAGGACGGGGTCGCTGTGCGGCAGGCCCACCTCCACGACGTCGGCGCCGCCGTCCAGGGCGGCCCTGACCGCCTCGATGCCGCCCTGCACGGTCGGGAACCCGGCCGGGAGGTAGGCGATGAGAGCGGAGCGGCCCTCGGCCTTCGCCGCGGCGAGGGTGTCGTCCAGCAGCCGCACGTTCCCGCTCACTTGGCGTCCCCCTCGATCTCGGCGGCGCCGGCCTCGTCGGCGGCGACCTCGGCGTCGGTGTCGTACAGCCCGAAGTAGCGGGCGGCGGTGTCCATGTCCTTGTCGCCGCGCCCGGACAGGTTGACGACGATCAGCCCGTCCCCGCCCAGTTCCTCGCCGACCTCCAGGGCGCCGGCGAGGGCGTGGGCGCTCTCGATGGCCGGGATGATGCCCTCGGTGCGCGACAGCAGGCGCAGGGCCTGCATGGCGGCGTCGTCGGTGACCGCGCGGTACTCGCCGCGGCCGCTGTCCTTGAGGTAGGAGTGCTCGGGTCCGATGCCCGGGTAGTCCAGACCGGCGGAGATCGAGTACGGCTCGGTGATCTGGCCCTCGTCGTCCTGGAGGACGTACGACCGGGAGCCGTGCAGGATGCCGGGCTCGCCCGCGGTGAGGGTGGCCGCGTGCTCGCCGCTCTCGATGCCGTGCCCGGCGGGCTCGCAGCCGATGAGGCGTACGCCGGCGTCCGGGATGAAGGCGTGGAAGAGGCCGATGGCGTTGGAACCGCCGCCGACACAGGCGATCGCGGCGTCGGGCAGGCGTCCGGCGCGCTCCAGGAGCTGGCGGCGGGCCTCGACGCCGATGACGCGGTGGAAGTCGCGGACCATGGCCGGGAAGGGATGCGGTCCCGCGACGGTGCCGAAGAGGTAGTGCGTGCGGTCGACGTTGGCGACCCAGTCGCGGAACGCCTCGTTGATGGCGTCCTTCAGGGTGCGGCTGCCGGACTTCACGGCGATGACCTCGGCGCCGAGCATCCGCATCCGGGCCACGTTGAGGGCCTGGCGCTGCGTGTCGATCTCGCCCATGTAGATCGTGCAGTCGAGCCCGAAGAGGGCGCAGGCGGTGGCGGTGGCCACGCCGTGCTGGCCGGCGCCGGTCTCGGCGATGACGCGGGTCTTGCCCATCCGTCTGGTGAGCAGGGCCTGGCCGAGCACGTTGTTGATCTTGTGCGAGCCGGTGTGGTTCAGGTCCTCGCGCTTGAGGAAGATCCGGGCCCCGCCGGCGTGTTCGGCGAACCGGGGGACCTCGGTGAGCGCGCTCGGGCGGCCGGTGTAGTTGGCCAGGAGGTCGTCAAGCTCCCGGGCGAACTCGGGGTCGTGCTTGGCCTTGTCGTACTCCACGGCCACCTCGTCGACCGCGGCGACGAGGGCCTCGGGGATGAACTTGCCGCCGAAGGCGCCGAAGTAGCCCTCGGGGCCGGGGACCCGGCCCTCCGGGTCGGGGAGGAAGAAGTCGCTGGGCATGCGTGTACCTCACGGTGAGTGTGTGTCGGACACTTTTCGCCGTGGGGGCGGGATGGCCGGCCGGTCACCTGCCGGTCGCGCTCACGCGACGGAGTCGCCTGCCGGTACGGCCCCGCGCCCCTGGGAGGGGCGCTGCCATCGCCGCCCGTTCACCTGGCCCGGCTCGTCGCCGATGACGTACCGCACCCGACGGCCGTGCACCCTGCGGGCGGGCGCACGGCAGCCCCGGGGCCGGCAGCCGCGCGCCAGGCGGGCATACGGGTCCCTGGACGCCAGGGTGATCGGGACGGTCATCGCGGCCAAGCCTACCGGTGGATCAGCCGCGGCCGTGGCGCAGTGCCGGGTGTTCGCCCGCCGCCACCAGGTCGGAGACGGCCGTCCTGGGGTCCTTGCCGGTGACCAGGGACTCGCCCACCAGGACGGCGTCGGCGCCGGCGTTGGCGTAGGCGATGAGGTCGTGCGGTCCGCGGACGCCGGACTCGGCGACCTTGACCAGGGTGTCGGGGATCTCGGGGGCGACCCGCTCGAAGGTGCCCCGGTCGACCTTGAGGGTCTTGAGGTCGCGGGCGTTGACGCCGATGACCTTGGCGCCCGCGTCGACCGCGCGCTCGACCTCGTCCTCGTCGTGCACCTCGACGAGCGGGGTGAGGCCGATGGACACCGCGCGCTCGATCAGCGACTCCAGGGCCGGCTGGTCGAGGGCCGCGACGATCAGCAGGGCGAGGTCGGCGCCGTACGCGCGGGCCTCCCAGAGCTGGTACGACGTGACGATGAAGTCCTTGCGCAGCACGGGGATGTCCACCCGCGCGCGGACGGCCTCCAGGTCCGCCAGCGAGCCGCCGAAGCGGCGCTGTTCGGTGAGGACGGAGATGACGGCGGCGCCGCCCGCCTCGTAGTCGGCGGCGAGTCCCGCCGGGTCGGCGATCGCGGCGAGCGCGCCCTTGGACGGGCTGGAGCGCTTGACCTCGCAGATCACCTTGACGCCGTCGCCGCGCAGGGCGGCCGCGCCGTCCTTGGCCGCGGGAGCCTTCGCCGCTCGCTCCTTGAGCTCGTCGAGGCTGACGCGCGCCTGCCGCTCCGCGAGGTCGGCACGGACTCCGTCGATGATCTCGTCGAGCACACTCACGCGAGCGGCCCCCTTCCTGACGGGCGGTCTTCACTGGTCACTGCGATGGTATCCGCAGCGGGGCGCATGCCTCGCATCCAGGTTGACACCGCCCCCTCCACCTGGGCTTCCGCCGGTCGGTCAGGGATGCAGCCAGCCGCCGAACGGCAGGTTCCGGACAATCGTGAAAGCCAGCAGCAGCGCTCCGAGGGACCACAGAAGCACCGGCGGCGGATCGATCCGCAGCGGCGGCCCACCGCGCGCCGCGCGGACCACCCAGACGGTCCACAGCACGGCGCAGACGGCGTAGCCGAGGACGGCGGGCGCGTTGGCCTGGAGGGCCGCAGGGAGGTCGCCGTGGACGACGGCGTGCGCACTGCGCAGTCCGCCGCAGCCCGGGCAGTACAGGCCGGTGAGGCGCAGCAGCGGACAGGCGGGATAGTGGCCCGGCTCGTTGGGGTCCACGGTCCCGACGTAGGCGAAGGCCCCGGCGACGGCGGCGAGCAGCCCTGCGGGGACGGCCAGTCGGGCCGCTCTGCCGGGGGGCGCGGCGGGGGCGGGAGCGTTCACGTTGTGCATTGTGCCCCGGACGCGGCGCAGGGGCGGTTCCGGCACCGTGCCGGCCCGCCCCTGTGCGGGGTGCTCCGCCGTGCTCAGCCCTGGGCGCGGGCCGGCTCGCGGTCGCCGGTGACCTGGTGCACGGGGTGGTTGCTCTTCGGCTGGCCCATGCCCATCGCGCGCATGACGGCGCCGACGACACCGCCGAGGAGTACGACGCCCATGCTCGCCCAGAAACCCACGGGCTGGCTCATCACCATGAACGCGCCACCGGCGCAGAAGCCGATGAAGGCGATGATGACACCGGTCCAGGCGGCCGGGGTGTGACCGTGGCTGCTGCCCGCCATTGCTTGCTCCTCGTTGCTGTGTACGTGTCTGAGCAGACGCTCGATCCCATTGTCCCGCACGCGCCCGCCGGGGGTGAGCGGGGGTACACGCGGGGCCGCGGTCACGGGCCGCGCCGTGTCTTCCCCGCTCACCTCGGGCAGCAGGGCGGCACGGGCGGGCGGTGGGGTGCACCTCCCGCCGGTCGAAGCCGGGGGTGGGGAGGCGGCCCGTCGGCGCCGGGCAACGCGACCGCCCCCGGCCCCGGCCGGCCCGGCGTGCCGGATGGGTGAACGCCCGCATGGGTGGGGCGGGGGTGTCGCGCAGCCCGGCGCCTGCGGGTGCCGCTGCACCCACCCGTGCCACCCCGGCGGCACGGCTCCCCGCAGCGGGCGGAGTGAGTGCCGACCCGGCGGGACGACCACCCTCAGCAGGCAAAGCGGGCGCCGCCCCGGCTGTGCGGCTGTCCCGCGGTGCGGCGCTACGCGCCCGTCGGGTCCTCGCCCCGGTCCAGGGCCTTCCAGAGGTCCTCGGGACGGTCGGGGTCGACGGACGCGGGCTTGCGGCGTGCGCGCGGGGTTCCGTCGCGTTCGTAGCGGCCCGACATGGCCGGCCAGAGACGGCCGTAGCGCAGGGCGAGCAGGCCGGCCAGCAGCAGCAGGACACCGCCCGCGGCGGCCACGTACGGCCATACGGTGTGGCTGAGGGCGTCCACGGTCGCGGAGGTGTCCCCCGACGCCTGGGCCGCCTTCTCGTCGAGCGCCCCGCTGTCCGACGCCCCGAGCAGCGCCGCCGTCACCGTGCCCGCCCCCGACAGCGCCAGCAGCGCCGCGACGGCCAGGCGACCGGTCCGGCGTACGGCGAACACCGCGACCAGCGCCGCCAGCCCCACGACGGCCAGGGCGGCGGGCACGCCCGTCACGTCACTGCCCCTCGCGGTCAGGGGGAACGCGCCACCGGCCACCGTGGCGGTGCCCTCCGACCACTGCTGCCGGGTGGCGAGCAGGGCCACGGCCGCGCCCAGGGCGCCGCACAGCAGGGCGGCGACGAGACTGAGGCGGCCGCTGCGGGCGGAGCCGGCGGCCTCGGAACGGGGGGTGGGTACAGCAGTCACGGCATCCACTATCGCCTGACCCCCGGGTGAACCGACACCCGGGGTTCGTCTCAGGCGGTTCCCAGCCGGTTCGCGGTGTGCACCGCGCGCAGCACCGCCGCCGCCTTGTTGCGGCACTCGGTGTCCTCCGCGACCGGGTCGGAGTCGGCCACGATCCCCGCCCCGGCCTGCACGTACGCGATGCCGTCCCGCAGCAGCGCGGTACGGATCGCGATCGCGGTGTCGGAGTCGCCCGCGAAGTCGAGGTAGCCGACGCAGCCGCCGTACAGCCCGCGCCGGGACGGTTCGAGCTCGTCGATGATCCGCAGCGCGCGGGGCTTGGGCGCTCCGGAGAGCGTGCCGGCCGGGAAACAGGCGGTGAGCACGTCGAACGCGGTGCGGCCGGCGCCGACCCGTCCGGTGACCGTCGAGACGATGTGCATGACGTGCGAGTACCGCTCGACGGACATGAAGTCGACGACCTCGACGGAACCGGGTTCGCAGACCCGGCCGAGGTCGTTGCGTCCCAGGTCGACGAGCATCAGGTGCTCCGCGCGCTCCTTGGGGTCGGCGAGCAGTTCCTCGCCGAGGGCCTGGTCCTCCCGCGGGGTGGCGCCGCGGTGCCGGGTGCCGGCGATGGGATGGACCATGGCCCGCCCGTCCTCGACCTTCACCAGTGCCTCGGGGGACGAGCCGACGACGTCGAAACCGTCGAAGCGGAACAGGTACATGTACGGGGACGGGTTGGTGGTCCGCAGCACCCGGTAGACGTCGAGGGCGCTCGCCGTGCACGGCGTCTCGAACCGCTGGGAGGGGACGACCTGGAAGGCCTCCCCCGCGCGGATGCGTTCCTTGACGTCCTCCACGGCCCGCTGGAAGTCGGGGCCGCCCCACAGCTCGGTGTACTCGGGCAGCTCGGAGGGCGGCAGCGCGGCGGGTGGCTGGGCCACCGCGCGGGCGAGGTCGGCCTCCATGGCGTCGAGCCGTGCCACGGCGTCGGCGTACGCCTCGTCGACGCCGGTCTCCAGGTCGTTGTGGTTGATCGCGTTGGCGATCAGCCAGACCGCGCCCTCCCAGTGGTCCATGACGGCGAGGTCGCTGGTGAGCAGCATGGTCAGCTCGGGCAGCTTCAGATCGTCCCGCTCGCCGGGGCCGACCTTCTCCAGGCGGCGCACGATGTCGTAGCCGAGGTAGCCGACCATGCCGCCGGTGAAGGGCGGCAGGCCCAGGTCGTGGGCGAGGTCGCGCGGGGTGTGCAGGGCCTGGAGGGTCGTGCGCAGCGCGGCGAGCGGGTCGCCGTCCACGGGTACGCCGACGGGCGGGGTCCCCTCCCAGCGCGCCTGTCCGGCGTGTTCGGTGAGCGTGGCGGCGCTGCGGACGCCGACGAAGGAGTAGCGGGACCAGGAGCGGCCGTTCTCCGCCGACTCCAGCAGGAAGGTGCCGGGGCGCTCGGCGGCGAGCTTGCGGTAGAGCGCGACCGGGGTGTCGCCGTCGGCGAGGAGCTTGCGGGTGACCGGGATGACCCGGCGGTCGGTGGCGAGCCTGCGGAACGTCTCGAGGTCCATGGCGGCAGACCTTACTGATCCGCGGCTGGGGCGTCCGCCACCAGGACGTCGGCGTCGAAGCAGGTGCGGGCTCCGGTGTGGCAGGCGGCACCCACCTGGTCGACCTTGACCAGCACGGTGTCGGCGTCGCAGTCGAGGGCGACCGACTTGACCCACTGGAAGTGGCCGGAGGTGTCGCCCTTGACCCAGTACTCCCGGCGGCTGCGCGACCAGTAGGTGCAGCGGCCGGTGGTCAGCGTGCGGTGCAGCGCCTCGTCGTCCATCCAGCCCAGCATCAGCACCTCTCCGGTGTCGTACTGCTGGGCGATGGCGGGCAGGAGGCCGTCGGGGCTGCGCTTGAGCCGCGCGGCGATCTCCGGGTCGAGGCGGCTGGGCCGGGACGTGCTGGTCATGCCGACCATTGTGCCGTGCTCCGGCCACCGGACCCGGACGATGTCCACTGTGCGGACTTCGCGTCCGGCCGTAGGCTGGCTCGTATGTCGACCCATGCCAAGCGCGAACGACTTCTCCTGGCCGATCTGCTGGAGACC
The DNA here is from genome assembly GCF_041380215.1 of Streptomyces pimonensis. NCBI lineage: Bacteria > Bacillati > Actinomycetota > Actinomycetes > Kitasatosporales > Streptomycetaceae > Streptomyces > Streptomyces pimonensis. The sequence goes on along the minus strand of NZ_JAHWZY010000005.1, from coordinate 179,069 downwards.
GCGGGCCCTGAGGCCCCCACCCTGTGCGAGGGCTGGACGACCCGGGACCTCGCCGCCCACGTGGTGGTGCGCGAGCGCCGCCCCGACGCGGCCGGCGGCATGCTGGTCAAGCAGCTCGCGGGGCGTCTGGAGCGGGTGATGGCGGAGTTCACCGCCAAGCCGTACGAGGAGCTGATCCAGCTCATCCGGAGCGGCCCGCCGCGCTTCTCGCCCTTCTCGCTCAAGCAGGTCGACGAGCTGTCGAACATCGTCGAGTTCTACGTCCACACGGAGGACGTGCGCCGCGCCCGGCCCGACTGGACACCGCGCGAACTCGACCCGGTGTTCCAGGACGTCCTGTGGTCGCGGCTGGAGCGCTCGGCGCGGCTGATGGGCCGCGGGGCGCCGACGGGCCTGGTGCTGCGCCGTCCGGACGGCCAGACGGTGGTGGCGCACCGCGGTACCCCGGTGGTCACGGTGACCGGGGAACCGTCCGAGCTGGTGCTGTTCGCCTACGGCCGGCAGAGCGCCGCCACGGTCGGGCTGGACGGCGACGAGGACGCGATCGCGAAGCTGCGCGAGACCGGACGGCTCGGCATCTGATCCGGCCCGGCCGGGGCTCAGCGCACCGGGTGGCCGGCTCCCCGCAGCGTCTCCTTGACCTGGCCGATGCGCAGGTCGCCGAAGTGGAAGACGGAGGCGGCCAGGACGGCGTCCGCGCCGGCGGCGACGGCGGGCGGGAAGTCGGCCAGCTTTCCGGCGCCTCCGGAGGCGATCACCGGGACGGTGACGTGCTTGCGGACGGCGGCGGTCATCTCCAGGTCGTAGCCGTCCTTGGTGCCGTCGGCGTCCATGGAGTTGAGCAGGATCTCGCCCGCGCCCAGCTCGGCGGCGCGGTGTGCCCACTCCACGGCGTCGATGCCGGTGCCGCGCCGGCCGCCGTGCGTGGTGACCTCGAAGGATCCGGATGCGGTGCGGCGGGCGTCCACCGACAGCACCAGGACCTGCCGCCCGAAGCGTTCCGCGATCTCGCGGATGAGCTCGGGCCGGGCGATGGCCGCCGTGTTGACGCCCACCTTGTCGGCGCCCGCGCGGAGCAGTTTGTCCACGTCCTCGGTGGTGCGGACGCCGCCGCCCACCGTCAGCGGGATGAACACCTGCTCGGCGGTGCGGCGCACCACGTCGTACGTCGTCTCGCGGTTGCCGGACGAGGCGGTGATGTCCAGGAACGTCAGCTCGTCGGCGCCCTCGGCGTCGTACACCTTGGCCATCTCGACGGGATCGCCCGCGTCGCGCAGGTTCTGGAAGTTGACACCCTTGACGACCCGGCCGTTGTCCACGTCCAGGCAGGGGATGACTCGGACCGCCAGGGTCATGAAGTCACGGCTCCTCTGAATGCTTCGAGTTCCACTGAGACCAGTACGCGCGAGTCGATGAAGCCCTCGACCACCAGCAGGGTGGTGACCGGGCGCACCGAGTCGAACAGCTCCTTGTGGGCGCGTCCGGCCTCGTCGACGTCCCGCGCGTGGGCGAGGTGGAGGCGCGTGCGGATCACGGATTCGATGCCGAGCCCGAACTCGGCGATCGCCTCCAGCGCGCCGGCGAAGGCCACCTTGGCCTGCTCGTACGGGTCGCCCTCGCCGTACAGCACCTCGCCCCGGAAGGCGGTCGTGCCCGCCACCAGGACGCGGTCGCCCGCCGCCACGGCACGTGCGAAGCCGAAGGACTCCTCCCAGGGGTTTCCGCTCTGCACACGCCGTACGGCATCGATCGTCATGGGGACACAGCCTCCAGGGCCTCTTCCAGGGTGAACGCCTTGGCGTACAGGGCCTTCCCGACGATGGCGCCCTCGACACCGAGCGGGACGAGCTCGGCGATGGCGCGCAGGTCGTCGAGGGAGGAGACGCCGCCCGAGGCGACCACCGGGCGGTCGGTGGCGGCGCAGACGTTCCTCAGCAGCTCCAGGTTGGGGCCCTGGAGGGTGCCGTCCTTGGCGATGTCGGTGACGACGTAACGGGCGCAGCCCTCCTTGTCGAGGCGCTCCAGCGTCTCGTAGAGGTCGCCGCCGTCACGGGTCCAGCCGCGGCCGCGCAGCGTGGTGCCGCGCACGTCGAGGCCCACGGCGATCTTGTCGCCGTGCTCGGCGATGACCCGGGCTACCCACTCGGGGGTCTCCAGGGCCGCGGTGCCGAGGTTGACGCGGGTGCAGCCGGTGGCGAGGGCGGCGGCGAGGGTGTCGTCGTCGCGGATGCCGCCGGACAGCTCCACCTTGATGTCCATCGCCCCGGCGACCTCGGCGATCAGCACGCGGTTGTCGCCGGTGCCGAACGCGGCGTCCAGGTCGACCAGGTGCAGCCACTCGGCGCCCGAACGCTGCCAGGCGAGGGCGGCATCCAGGGGGGAGCCGTACGACGTTTCCGTCCCGGACTCGCCGTGCACCAGGCGGACCGCCTGGCCGTCGCGGACGTCGACGGCGGGGAGGAGTTCGAGCTTGGCCATGTCTCTACAGGGTTCCGATCCAGTTGGTGAGGAGCTGGGCACCGGCGTCGCCGGACTTCTCGGGGTGGAACTGGGTCGCCCACAGGGCGCCGTTCTCCACGGCCGCCACGAAGGGCTTGCCGTGGGTGGACCAGGTGACCAGCGGGGCGCGCATCGCCGGGTTGGTCGTCTCCAGCGTCCAGTCGTGGACGGCGTAGGAGTGCACGAAGTAGAAGCGGGCGTCCGCGTCGAGGCCGGCGAACAGCTCGGAACCGGCCGGGGCGTCCACGGTGTTCCAGCCCATGTGGGGCACGATCTCGGCCTGGAGCGGCTCGACCGAGCCGGGCCACTCGTCGAGGCCCCCGCTCTCCACGCCGTGCTCGATGCCCCGCGCGAACAGGATCTGCATGCCGACGCAGATGCCCATCACCGGGCGCCCGCCGGAGAGCCGGCGGTCGACGATCCAGTCGCCGCGCGCCTCCTTGAGGCCCTTCATGCAGGCGGCGAAGGCGCCGACGCCGGGCACCAGCAGCCCGTCGGCGTTCATGGCCGCGTCGAAGTCACGGGTGATCTCGACGTCGGCTCCCGCGCGGGCGAGGGCGCGCTCTGCGGAACGGACGTTGCCGAAGCCGTAGTCGAAGACCACGACCTTCTTGGTGGCGCTCAAAGGTTCACACCTCCAGCCTCAGGAGCCCCGTGACGAGACACATCGCGGCGCCGATGGAGAGCAGCACGACGAGGCTCGTGGGCATCTTCTGCTTGACGAAGGAGATGATCCCGCCGACGAGGAACAGGCCGACGACGATCAGGACGGTGGACAGGCCGTTCATGGCTTACAGCGCGCCCTTCGTCGAGGGCAGGATGCCGGCCGCGCGGGGGTCGCGCTCGGAGGCGTAGCGCAGGGCGCGGGCGAGGGCCTTGAACTGGCACTCCACGATGTGGTGCGCGTTGCGCCCGTAGGGCACGTGCACGTGCAGCGCGACCTGGGCCTGGGCGACGAAGGACTCCAGGATGTGCCGGGTCATCGTCACGTCGTACTCGCCGATCATCGGCGCCATGTTCTCGGGCTCGGTGTGCACGAGGTAGGGGCGGCCGGACAGGTCGACGGTGACCTGGGCGAGGGACTCGTCCAGCGGGACCGTGCAGTTGCCGAAGCGGTAGATGCCCACCTTGTCGCCGAGCGCCTGCTTGAAGGCGGCGCCGAGCGCGAGGGCGGTGTCCTCGATGGTGTGGTGGGAGTCGATGTGCAGGTCGCCCTCGGTCTTCACGGTCAGGTCGAACAGACCGTGCCGGCCGAGCTGGTCGAGCATGTGGTCGTAGAAGCCGACCCCGGTGGAGATCTCGGTCCTCCCGGTGCCGTCGAGGTCGATCTCGACGAGGACGGAGGTCTCCTTGGTGGTGCGTTCCACGCGTCCTACGCGGCTCATGCGCTCTGCTCCTTCTCGATCTCACGTACCGCGTCGAGGAACGCGTCGTTCTCTTCGGGGGCCCCGGCGGTCACCCGCAGCCATCCGGGCACGCCGTTGTCCCGGACCAGGACCCCCCGGTCGAGGATCTTCCGCCAGGTGGCGTGGGAGTCCTCGAACCGTCCGAACTGGACGAAGTTCGCGTCGGACTCGGTCACCTCGTAGCCGAGGGCGCGCAGCTCGGCGACCAGCCGGTCGCGCTCGGCCTTGAGCTGCTCGACGTAGCCGAGCAGCGTGTCGGTGTGCTCCAGGGCGGCCAGGGCGGTCGCCTGGGTGATCGCCGAGAGGTGGTACGGCAGCCGGACCAGCTGGACGGCGTCGACGACCGCCGGGTGCGCGGCGAGGTAGCCGAGGCGCAGGCCCGCCGCGCCGAACGCCTTCGACATGGTGCGGGAGACCACCAGGTTCGGGCGTCCGTCGAGGAGCGGGAGCAGCGAGTCGCCGTGGCTGAACTCGACGTACGCCTCGTCGACGACCACCATCGACGGCCTGGCCTTCTGGGCGGCCTCGTACAGCGCGAGGACCGTCTCCGGCGGGACCGCGTTGCCGGTGGGGTTGTTGGGCGTGGTGACGAAGACAACATCGGGCCGGTGCACGGCGATCGCCTTCTCGGCGGCGGCGAGGTCGACGGTGAAGTCCTCGTGGCGCGGCCCGGAGATCCAGCCGGTGCCGGTGCCGCGCGCGATGAGGCCGTGCATCGAGTACGACGGTTCGAAGCCGATCGCGGTGCGGCCCGGTCCGCCGAAGGTCTGCAGCAGCTGCTGGATGACCTCGTTGGAACCGTTGGCGGCCCACACGTTCTCGGTGGCGACCGGGTGTCCGGCCGTCTTCGTCAGGTATGCGGCCAGCCTGGTGCGCAGTTCGACCGCGTCCCGGTCGGGGTAGCGGTTGAGGTGCCGGGCGGCCTCGCGGACCCGCTCGGTGATCCGCTCGACCAGCGGCTCGGGCAGCGGGTAGGGGTTCTCGTTGGTGTTCAGCCGTACGGGGACGTCCAACTGGGGCGCGCCGTAGGGGGACTTGCCGCGCAGCTCGTCCCGTACGGGGAGGTCGTCGATTCCGAAACTCACTTGTCCTCAGGCACCTTCCAGCCGAACCTCGCCTTGATCGCCGCGCCGTGCGCGGGCAGGTCCTCCGCCTCCGCCAGCGTGACCACGTGGTGCGCGACCTCGGCCAGCGCGTCCTCCGTGTAGTCGACGATGTGGATGCCGCGCAGGAAGGACTGGACCGACAGGCCCGAGGAGTGGCAGGCACAGCCGCCGGTGGGCAGCACGTGGTTGGAGCCGGCCGCGTAGTCGCCGAGCGAGACCGGGGACCAGGGACCGACGAAGACCGCGCCCGCGTTGCGCACCCGGTCGGCGAGCGCGGCGGCGTCGGCGGTCTGGATCTCCAGGTGCTCGGCGCCGTAGGCGTCGACGACCCGCAGCCCCTCCTCCACACCGTCGACCAGGACGATCGCGGACTGGCGGCCGGACAGGGCCGGGACGATCCGGTCGTCGATGTGCCTGCTGGCCCTGACCTGCGGCTCCAGCTCCTTCTCCACCGCGTCCGCGAGCTCCGCGGAGTCGGTGACGAGGACGGCGGCGGCCAGCGGGTCGTGCTCGGCCTGGCTGATCAGGTCGGAGGCCACGTGCACCGGGTCGGCCGTGGAGTCCGCGAGAATCGCGATCTCGGTCGGGCCGGCCTCGGCGTCGATGCCGATCCTCCCGGTGAAGTAGCGCTTGGCGGCGGCGACCCAGATGTTGCCGGGGCCGGTGACCATGGGGGCGGGCGGACAGGACTCGGTGCCGTACGCGAACATCGCGACGGCGGTGGCGCCGCCGGCCGCGTAGACCTCGTCGACGCCGAGCAGGGCGCAGGCGGCGAGGATGGTGGGGTGCGGCAGCCCGCCGAAGTCGGCCTGGGCCGGGGAGGCGAGCGCGAGGGACGGGACGCCGGCCTCCTGGGCGGGCACGACGTTCATGATCACGGAGGACGGGTAGACGGCCCTGCCGCCCGGCGCGTACAGCCCCACACGGTCGACCGGCACCCACTTCTCGGTGACCGTGCCGCCGGGCACGACCTGGGTGGTGTGGGTGGTGCGGCGCTGCTCGCGGTGGACGAGCCGGGCACGCCGGACGGACTCCTCCAGGGCCGCGCGCACGGCCGGGTCCAGCTCTTCCAGCGCGCGCCGGATGGCGGCGGCCGGGACCCGTACCCGGTCCAGCTTCACGCCGTCGAAGCGCTCGGCGAAGTCGATCAGTGCCGCGTCACCCCGATGATGCACGTCCTCGCAGATGGGCCGCACCTTCTCCAGGGCAGCCGCGACGTCGAAGTCGGCTCGGGGCAGCAGGTCGCGCAGGGCGGGGCCCTCGGGGAGGGCGTCGCCGCGCAGATCGATTCGCGAGATCACGTGCCCAATTCTCTCAGACCCGCGCGGTGTACCGTCCGCCGTCCCAATGGCTGATACGTCACCCCTGCGGTGACGGTCCGCGCACGTTCCGGAGATCCTCTTCACTTTCCGTGTTCAGCGCGTCACCGTACCGGGCATGAACGGTTGTACGAAGGAACGAACCGGCGAGTAGGCGGGGAGGAGGGGAGTGCCGTGACCGACGGGGTGGGACCGGGCTGCGGAGAGCCGCCGGAGGATCTGACCGCCGCGGAGGCCGGCATGTGGCAGGCCTTCCGCAACGGCAGCGTATACGACCTGAGCAGCGGGGACACGGTCGTCGACGATCCGCACGGAGGACATCCGTGGGGCCCCGAGCGGACGGTCCGGGCGCGCGTGGTGTGCTGGCTGCTGCTGGACGGGCCGCCCGCCCTGGCCGGCCGGGTCTCGTCGCTGAAGCTGGTCGGGGTGCAGATCAGCGGAGCGCTGGACCTCGCGGGCGGCACGGTGGTGCCCTACCTGGAGATGCGGGCCTGCCGTTTCGAGCGGGACGTGCTGCTGCCGGAGGCCCGCTTCACGACCGTGCGGATGGTGGACTGCTCGGTACCGCGCCTGGAGGCGGCCCGGCTGCACACCGAGGGCGACCTGCACCTGCCGCGCTGCCGCTTCCTGGGCGGCATACGGCTCACCGACGCCCGGATCGGTACGGATCTGCTGCTCAACCAGGCGATCGTGCACCGGGACCGCAGCGGCCGCTCGATAGCGGCCGACGGCATGAACGTGGGCCAGGACCTGCAGGCGGAGCTGCTGGAGTCGCACGGCGAGCTGAGCCTGCGCAGCGCGACGATCGGCGTGTCGCTGAACCTGCGCGGGGCCCGGCTGGTCAACCCGCACACCCGGCTCGCGCTGAACGCGCCGCAGCTGACCGTGGAGCGCTCGCTGTATCTCACCCCGGCGGGGGTGGGCGCCCAGGCGCGCAGCGGGATGACACCGGCACGCGGGACACGGATCCAGCGCTTCGAGTGCCAGGGCGGGGTGCGGCTGGACGACGGGCGGTTCGGGGACGCGGTCGACTTCGAGGGGGCCCGGTTCGTCCTCACCGACGAGCAGGAACTGTCGCTGCGCCGGGTGCAGACGTCGGAACTGCGCTTCCTCGGGGAACGGCCGGTGCGCGGCAAGGTCGTGCTGTCGGGGGCGAGGGTGGTCAACCTGATGGACCGGGCGGACAGCTGGCCCGGCCCCGGCCGGCTGCACATGGGCGGCTTCGCCTACGAGAACCTGGTGCCGCGCGGGCCGTTCCCGCTGGCGTTGCGGCTGCGCTGGGTGGACGCGGCGAGCGCCGAGTACACCCCGGAGCCGTACGAGCGGCTGGCCGCCGTGCTGCGGGAGGGCGGGGAGGACGAGGACGCCCGCGAGGTGCTGCTCGCCAAGCAGCGCCGGCGCCGCGAGAGCCTGCCGCCGGCGGCCAAGCTGTGGGGTTACGCGCAGGACTGGACGGTCGCCTACGGATACCGTCCGGGCCGGGCCGCGGTGTGGATGGCGGTCCTGTGGGCGTGCGGTTCGCTGGCCTTCGCCCGCTCCGACCATCCGCCTCTCAAGAGCGGCGAGCATCCCGCGTGGAACCCGCCCCTGTTCACCCTGGACCTGCTGCTGCCGGTGATCGACCTCGGCCAGGTCGGCTTCTGGCAGCTGCGCGGCGGCTGGCAGTGGCTGTCGGCCGCGTTCGTCCTGCTGGGCTGGATCCTGGCGACGACGGTGGCGGCGGGGGCGACACGGACGCTGCGACGCACGTGACGGCCTGCGCGACCGCCCGGGGCCGGGGGCGCGAGGGGCCCGTCCAAGGTGAGGAACGCTCCGTTTTTTACCTGGCCTTGACCGGTTCCCGTACAACCTTCCACGACTTCCGTGTCGCCTCTGGCGCGCTGTGACCTGCGGACCTTCAATGGTCGGCACCATGGCTCTGCTGCACGCGTTCACCCGTGCGTCCCGGGTGCGAGGCAAGACGACGGGCGCCGCGTCCCCCGACCCCGTCGGGCTGCCCGCCGACGACGAGGTGCTGCTCGACGCACCCGACGACCTGCTGGGCCCGGCGCTGGTCGGGGCCGCGGGCGGCGACCACACGCCCGTCGCCGAACTGCTCGCCGTCACCAGGCGCACCGGCGCCTGGGAGCACCGCGACCGGTACGTGCGGCGGCTGGCCGTCTTCGCGCGTTCGCGCCCCGAGTGGCTGGACACCTGGCGCGCCCGTGACCCGTGCGACCCCGGCGGGCTGCTGGTCGACGCCCAGCGGGCGGTGGACCGCGCATGGGACTCGCCGGCCCGGGTCGAGCTGCTGCGCGAGGTGAGCCCGCTGATCACGGCCGCCGCCCGGGCGGACAACCACGACCCGGTGCCCTGGCGGCTCGCCCTGGACCACGCCCGCGGCGCGCGCGCCGGGCACACGTACTTCGAGGAGCTGTGGGAGGCGGCGGTCCGGCGGGCCCCGCACCACCACGGCTGCCATGTGGCGGCCCTGCTCTATCTGGCGTCCTCCTGGCACGGTTCGCACCGCGAGTGCCTCACCTTCGCGGACCTGGCCGCGCAGGACGCACCGGAGAACTCGCTCACCCAGTCGCTGCCGCTGCGGGCGGCGTTCGGCTACCTGACCGACCGTTGCGGTCCCGAGGTGCCCCGCGAACGGCTGGAGGCGGCGGCCGACCGGGCCGCGGCCCTGTCCGCCCGGCTGCCGGCGGGCCGGCCCTGGCCGGCCGAACTGCGCAATCTCCTGGCCTACGTCCTGGTCCGGCTGGAACGCCGGCGGGACGCCCTGGAGCAGCTGCGGCTGACCGGCCCGTACGCCACGTCCTTCCCCTGGGACCGTGACGCGGACGATCCGCTCGGCCGGTTCCTGGAGGTCCGTCGGAGCGTGCGCGCGGCGGTCGCGTCCGGCTGTCCCGATCCGGGATCCGGCTCCCCGGCACCGGCCTCCGGTCGACCGAGGAGTGAGCAGGGCGGCCGATTCCGCTTCGGCGACCGTTAGGCTCTTGGTTCGTGACGACCGTCCGGCTTCCGCTCTTCCCCCTGAGCACGGTGCTGTTCCCGGGGCTCGTGCTTCCGCTCAACGTCTTCGAGGAGCGCTATCGCGCCATGATGCGCGAACTGCTGAAGACCCCGGAGGACGAGCCGCGCCGGTTCGCCGTCGTGGCGATCCGCGACGGGCACGAGGTGGCGCCGAGCGCACCCGGCCTGCCCGATCCGACGGCCGTGCCCGCGCGCGGCCCGGCGGCGGGCTTCGGCGCCGATCCGCTGCACGCCTTCCACAAGGTGGCCTGTGTCGCCGACGCGGCGACGATCCGGGAGCGGGCCGACGGCACCTTCGAGGTGCTGGCGACCGGTACGACCCGGGTGCGGCTGCTGTCCGTCGACTCCTCGGGGCCGTATCTGACGGCCGAGGCGGAGCCGCTGGCCGAGGAGCCCGGCGACGAGGCGGGGACGCTGGCCGAGGGGGTGCTGCGGTCCTTCCGCCAGTACCAGAAGCGGCTGGCGGGGGCGCGGGAGCGGTCGCTGACGACCGGCGCGGACCTGCCGGACGAACCGGGTGTCGTCTCCTACCTGGTCGCCGCCGCGATGATGCTGGACACGCCGACGAAGCAGCGGCTGCTCCAGGCACCGGACACCGCGTCCCGGCTCCGTGACGAGCTGAGGCTGCTGCGCACGGAGACGGCCCTCATCCGCAACCTGCCGTCACTGCCCGCAGCCGATCTCACAAGGGGACCGACCAGTCAGAACTGACGCAAAACCGATGGGGTGCGCGGTGCCCGCCCGCCTAAGATCATCATGGCCGTGATCGCGCAGATGCGGGAGGGACGACCGCATGAACCCTCGCAGCGTGCTGACCGTCGCCGCGACCGCCGCGGCGGGCTCCGCACTGGTGACCGCTCCCGCACAGGCGTCCACGGGTGGCACCGCCCCCGCCGCGGAGGCGGGCATCCGGGCCGGGGACGGGTGCACGAGTTCCGAGCAACGGCCGGCTCCGCATCTCCCCGGGCGTCGGTCCCGGCCGTATCGCGGTCTTCCACACCGCGTCGGGCGGCCCGACGATCACGGCGAACCCGGGGTTCCGCGACTCCGCCGGGACCACGACCTGGGGACCGGACGAGAGCATCGGCCCGAACGAGCGGGCCGACAGCACGGGGAACACGAGCCGCCCGTGCTCCCGTGACCACAAGGGTCCGACCGAGGTCTCCGGCCAGGAACCTTCGGGACCGCCCGGGCGACCTGCTGACCGCGGGACGACCCCAAGCGGTAGCGCTCGCGGCCGCCTTCGCCGGGGACCGTTCCGGCCGGAGGCGGCCGCCTTCCCGTCACAGCTCGTCTGGAAGGATGTACCGGATGGCGAAGAAGTCCAGGAAGCAGCAGAAAGAAGGGGCGCGCGAAGCGCATCAGCACAAGGGCGGTGGCGGGCGACGGGCGGGCACGCCCGCGACGGTGGCGCTCACCGCGGCCGGGGTGCCGTTCACGGTGCACTCCTACGACCACGACCCCTCCCACCCCTCGTACGGCGAGGAGGCGGCCGAGGCGATGGGGGTCTCGCCGGACCGGGTCTTCAAGACGCTGGTGGCGGACGTCGACGGCGTGCTGACGGTGGCGGTGGTGCCGGTGGCGGGACAGCTGGACCTGAAGGCCCTCGCGGCGGCGACCGGCGGCAAGCGGGCCGCGATGGCCGACCCGGCCCTGGCGGAACGCACCACGGGCTACGTCCGGGGCGGCATCTCCCCCCTGGGCCAGCGCAGGAGACTCCCCACGGTGGTGGACGAGTCGGCCACCCTCCACGAGACGATCTGCGTCTCGGCGGGCCGCCGCGGCCTGGAGGTGGAACTCTCCCCCGGCGACCTGACCGAGCTCACCTCAGCGACCCTGGCCCCGATCGGCCGCGGATAGCCCGCACCCGCGGGCAGCCGTGCCGCAGGGCGGCACGGGTGGGCGCGACGGCGCCACGCAGACGCCGGGCCGCGCGAACACCCCCGCCCAGCGGCACCGGGCGCCCTACGCGCCCGGCACCTCGTACGCCCCCGCAGGCAACTGCTCCGGGTCCCGCGGCCCGAACAACCCCGTCAACCCCAGGTGCAGCACCAGCGCCGCGAACGGCCACGCCAACAGCGCCCCCTTCGCGCCCAGCTTCAGCGGCGCGTCGAACGTGACCCCCTCACCCACGCTCCTCGCCTGGGCCATCACGTCCGACGCCGGCCCCAGCCACACCCCGAGCCGCCACGCCAGCACCGATCCCAGCAGCCCGCCGACCGCCAGCGCCACCACCAACGGCACGCCGCCACGCCGCCGCACCAGGAACACGACGAGCGCGCTCACCGCGCCGAACCCCAGCGCGAGCAGGGTGAACGTCCCGTCCACTCCGATGCTCTGTTCGCCCTCGGAGTCCTTGAGGTACACGACCCAGCTGCCACCGGCCACGTCGCCCACGTACGGCACGCGCGGCGCCAGCCACCACCACAGCACCCCGAGCAGCACCCCGCCGAGCGCCACCGCCACCGCGGTCACGGCGGCCTCCCGTATCTCCACCTTCATCCCGGGGCCGTCCTGTTCGTACCACCAGCCGTGCCGTGGCTGACCGGTGGCGGGCCCGGTCCCGTCCGCGTGCGGAGTCATGGCGGCCGTCTGCCCGTCGGACGGCGGCCGCCACACATCCCGCGGGGAACGCTCGTGCGGAGGCGGTGGTGGTGTCAGAGGTGCGCTCACCCTGCCATCGTGCCAGGCCCGGCTGTGCGGCGCGTCACCGGACGGCAGCCCTGCGGTACGCCCAGGTCGCGACGGCCAGCGAGAGCACGCCGACGCCCCCGCACACGGCGAGGTCACCGAGCACCCGCGCCCAGTCGGGGTGCGGTCCGAAGGTCCGTGCGAAGGCCTCGACGCCGTACGTCGACGGCAGCAGGTCCCGGACGAGACGCACCGCCTCCGGCATCCGCTCCGCCGGCAGCACGCCGAGCAGCAGCGCGGCCGACATGCCGAGCTGGCCCAGCAGCGTGGCCACCTCCGCGCGGGGCGCGAGCAGGCCGAGCGCCGCGCCGAGTCCGGCGAGCGCGGCCCCGGCGAGCGGGATCACGGCGGCCAGCACCCACAGGTTCGCCAGCGGCAGCTCGAACAGCACGCATCCGAAGACGGCGGTCACCAGGGTCCCCGGCACGGTGAACGAGGCGTACGCACCCGCCACGCCCAGCACCACCGCCGCCGGCGGCACCGGCAGCGTCGCGTAGTGGTCGAGCCCGCCGCTGGCCCGCAGCTGCCCGAAGTACTGGGCGAGCAGGTTCAGCGCGACGAAGGCGACGACCAGGACCGCCGAGCCGGCGACCACGGCCTGCGCCTCGCCGCCGCCGTCCACGACCCCGCGCATCAGGACCATGATCCCGACCGACTGGAAGGTCGCCACGAACAGCAGCGGTATCCGAGCGACCCGGGCCCGGGACAGTTGCGCCCGGTACACGGCCGCCAGCGACGGCCACAGCCGCGCCCGGGGGCCGAGTCCGGCTGCTTCCGGCGCGGCCTCCTCCACGGCCAGGACACCGCCCGGCACGACATCGGCGGGTACGACACTCACGTCGTGCTGCTCCCCTTCGTTCGGAGGTTCGCCCGGAACCGCTGCGACCCCGTTCCGTACGGATGTCGCGGCCCGTGTGCTCACGCCTTCACCAGCCCCTGTCGTGCGGCGCCGCCCAGCGCCAGGTAGACGTCCTCCAGGCTGGGCGTGGCCAGCGTGAAGTCGTCCAGCGCGGCGAAGGCCGCCCCGCCGGTGACGGTGGCGACGACCGTGCGGGCCTCCTCCGGCGCGAGCCGCAGGGTCCAGCGGCGGCCCGACTCGACGACCCGGTCCCGCAGTGCGGCGACCTCGGGCACGTGCAGGGGCGCCGCCTCGCGCCACACCAGATCGACCCGGACCTCGCCGGCAACCCGCTCCTTGAGTCCGGCCGGGCTGTCGCAGGCGATGACCCGGCCCCGGTCGAGCACGGCGACCCGGTCGAGCACCGTCTCGGCCTCGATGACGTTGTGGGTGACCAGCAGGACGGTGGTGCCGTGTCCGGCGCGGCGCCGGTCGACGGCGGACCACACGGCACGCCGGGCCACCGGGTCCATGCCGGTGGTGGGCTCGTCCAGGACGAGCAGCGGCCGCTCCCCCACCAGCGCGGCGGCGAAGCAGGCCAGCCGGCGCTGGCCGCCGGACAGCTTCTTCAGCGGCCGTCCGGCGATCGGGGCGAGCCCCAGTTCGTCCAGGACGTCGTCCCGCTCGGCCCGCGCCCGCCGCACGTCGAGTCCGCGCAGCCGCCCGGTGGTCTCGGCGGCGAGGGACACGGTCAGCTCGTCGAGGGCGCTGGACTCCTGGCCGAGGTAGGCGAGGATGCGGGCGGCGCGCTCGGGGTGGCGCACGATGTCGTGGCCGAGGATCTCGACGCTGCCGCGGTCGGGCCGCATCAGCCCGGTCAGCTGGCGCACGAGAGTGGACTTGCCGGCGCCGTTCGGCCCGAGCAGCCCGAAGATCTCACCCCGCCGGATGTCGAGTCCCACGTCGTCGGTGGCCCGGACCTCGGGCGTCGCGGGGACCCCGCGCCGGCCGCGCACCGCCGGATAGGTCTTGGTCAGCCCGCGCACCGCACACACGACGTCACCACCGTGCCGGAATCCCTGTGCCGCGCGCGTACTCACAAGGGACGAGCCTACGGGGTCGAGGGCCCCGCCCCGCCCTCGGGTCCACCCCGCCGCCCGCACACCCGCCCCGGCCGCCCACCGGTCCACCGGATCGGGTGGCGGACGGGCACAGGCCGGGGCCCGGGGGACGGGACCCCTCCGGCGGAGCCCCGAAACCGGGGAACGGGGGCGACGCACCGCCCGCTCACTCCTCGGCGGGAGCCCTTTCCGTACCGGTGCGGAGATCCAGTTCGCGCCAGAAACCCGCCCGGATGGCGTAACGGTCACGCTCGTCGATCTGGTCGTCCTTGTGGGCGAGCAGGCCGAAGCGGGCCGCGTAGCGCAGCAGTTCGCCGTCGACCCGATGCGGGATGCGGGGGTACATGGCGGACAGCTTCTGGATGTGGCTCTGGTCGCCGAGCCGCTCCACCCAGCGCCGGGCGAAGACCTGCCCCACCTCGAAGGGGTCCCCGCCGACGGTGGTGATGTCCTCCTCCCGGTCGGCCCACCGCTGCTCCGCCGTGGTCAGCTGGGCGAGCGTCGGCATGGAGGCCGCGTCCGGCGGCTCGGCGACCGGCCGGTCGACCCAGCCCTTGTCGGAGGACCAGCGCAGGGTGGCGGAGGCGGGCTGCTGGGGCGGGTGCGGGCCGGGGCCACGCAGCGCGGCCAGGTCCTTGGGGGTGGGTACGCCCTTGGCCGTGGACGGCCGCTCGGCGGTGCCGTTGTGCTCGGCGCCGGTCGGGTGCTGCGGCTCCTGGGCGGTCCGCCCTGCCGTCGCGCCGAGCGCGGACTCCGGCAGCGGGGCGGAGAGGATCGCGGCGATCTCGGACCGCGGCACGGGCGACGGGGCGCACACCCCGGTGTGCTCCTTGGCCCGCACGGCCCGGGTGATCCACACCCGGTCCAGCACCCGGCGCTCGTCGGCCTCGGCGACCAGGTCCTCGGACTGGTTGTAGTCGCCGTCGGCGGCCTGCACGGCCCACAGGTGCACGGCGACGCCGTGCTCCTTGGCGGCCATCATGCCCGGCAGCAGGTCGCCGTCCCCGGTGACCAGGACGATGTCGGAACAGGCGCGGTTGCGGGCCAGCTCGGTCAACTCGGCGTGCATCGCGGCGTCGACGCCCTTCTGCGCCCAGCGGCCGTCGCTGCGGGTCAGCGCGCCGAGCCGGACGGTGACCCGGGGCATCACGCGCAGCCTGCGGTGCTCGGGCTGCGGAACGCGGTCGGGGGCGCCGTCGAACCAGTAGATGCGCAGCAGCGGCTGACGCGTGTCGGACTCGGCGCGCTCCCGCAGCCCCTGGATGAGGGCGGCGTGGTCGACGGTGATGCGGGACCGCGACGGCTCCCCGGCGAGGAGACTGGCGGCGGCCCCCAGCAGATACCCGGCGTCCACCAGGACGATGCAGCGGTCCACGCGGTCCACCCTCTTTCCGGGAGGTTTGCTTCGGGCTTGCTTCGAGTCTGCCCGACCACGCCGGGGTTAACGGCCCGAACTCGATCTTCGGCGTGGCGTTTCCACGGTTCCTCCCCCGATCACCCTGATCACACACGGTAATTGTCCGATATGCATCCGTCACCGGGCTGTGTGAATCTGGTTCCGGCCCTGGCCCCTAGTCCCCCACAGGAGGCACCACCATGGCCAAGAACAAGAACCGTGACCGTAAGCAGCCGCAGGCCGAACGCGCCCAGCGGGCGGCACAGTCGTCCACGATGGAGACGCCGGACGAGCAGCGCACCACACAGGTCGTACCCGGCGAGGTCGGCCGGGGCAAGGGCCGGCAGAAGCGCTTCGGCCACAACTGACGTCCGTGTGACGGGCCGCCGCCCGGGCGCAGGAAGCTCCACGCACGGCAGGAGGGGCGCACCCACCGCAGGGTGCGCCCCTCACACCTGCCGGGCGGGCGTCCTCAGCCCGCCAGGCAGGACGGTCCGAGGAGGACCTTCAGATCTCCGAACAGGGCCGGGTCCGGCTTCACCCGGTGCCGGTCCAGGCGCAGCACCGTCGTCCTCGTCGGTCCCTGGAGCTTGATGCGGACCTCGCTGTCGCCCTTGTGGTGGGTGAGGATCTCGCCGAGCCGGCTGACCATCGGCGGGGTCACGCGGGTGGCCGGGATGGTGAGCACCACGGGCGCGTTGGTGCCCGCGTTGGACAGGTCGGGGATCATCAGCTCCATCGCGACCAGCCGCGGCACGTCCTCCCGCTTGTCGAGCCGACCCTTGACGAACACCACGGCGTCCTCGACGAGTTGCGTCGAGACGAGCTGGTACGTCGCCGGGAAGAACATGCACTCGATGGAGCCCGCGAGGTCCTCCACGGTGGCGATCGCCCAGGCGTTGCCCTGCTTGGTCATCTTGCGCTGCAGGCCCGAGATGATGCCGCCGATGGTGACCACCGCGCCGTCGCCGAAGTCGCCGCCGGTGAGCTGGGAGATGCCCGCGTCCGCCTTGTCGGACAGCACGTGCTCCAGGCCGAACAGCGGGTGGTCGGAGACGTAGAGGCCGAGCATCTCGCGCTCCTGGGCGAGCAGGTACGCCTTGTCCCACTCGTCGTCGGTGAAGGTGACGTCGAGGCCGAAGCCGGGCTCGCTGCTCTCCTCCTCGCCCATGCCGCCGAAGAGGTCGAACTGTCCCTCGGCCTCCTTGCGCTTGACCGCGACCACGTTGTCGATCATCGACTCGTAGTGGGCGGTGAGGCCCTTGCGGGTGTGCCCCAGCTCGTCGAAGGCGCCGGCCTTGATCAACGACTCCGTGGTCCGCTTGTTGCAGACGACCGCGTCGACCTTGTCGAGGTAGTCCGGGAAGGAGGCGTACTTCCCCTTGGCCTTGCGGCACTTGATGATCGACTCGACCACGTTGGTACCGACGTTGCGCACGGCCTCCAGGCCGAAGAGGATCACGTCGTCGCCCTGGGCGGCGAAGTTGTGCACCGACTCGTTGACGTTCGGCGGGAGGACCCTGATGCCCATGCGGCGGCACTCGTTGAGGTAGATCGCCGACTTGTCCTTGTCGTCCTTCACCGAGGTGAGCAGCGCGGCCATGTACTCGGCCGGGTGGTTCGCCTTGAGGTAGGCGGTCCAGTAGGACACCAGTCCGTACGCGGCGGAGTGCGCCTTGTTGAAGGCGTAGCCGGCGAAGGGCACCAGCACGTCCCACAGGGCCTGGATGGCCTCGTCGCTGTAGCCGTTCCTGCGGGCGCCGGCCTGGAAGATGGTGAAGTTCTTCGCCAGTTCCTCGGGCTTCTTCTTGCCCATGACGCGACGGAGGATGTCGGCCTCGCCGAGCGAGTAGCCGGCGATGATCTGGGCGGCCTTCTGCACCTGCTCCTGGTAGACGATCAGGCCGTAGGTGACGTCCAGGACCTCCCTGAGCGGCTCCTCCAGCTCCTTGTGGATCGGGGTGATCTCCTGGAGCTTGTTCTTGCGCAACGCGTAGTTGGTGTGCGAGTCCATGCCCATCGGGCCGGGACGGTAGAGCGCGGAGACGGCGGAGATGTCCTCGAAGTTGTCCGGCTTCATCAGCCGCAGCAGCGAACGCATCGGTCCGCCGTCGAACTGGAAGACGCCGAGGGTGTCGCCGCGCTGGAGGAGTTCGAAGGTCTTCGGATCGTCGAGCGGCAGGCTCAGCAGGTCCAGGTCGACGCCCTTGTTGGCCTTCACCATCTTGACGGCGTCGTCCATGATGGTCAGGTTGCGCAGGCCGAGGAAGTCCATCTTCAGCAGGCCCAGCGACTCGCACTGGGGGTAGTCCCACTGCGTGATGGTCACGCCGTCGGTGTGCCGCACCCAGATGGGGGCGTGGTCGACGATGGGCTCGCTGGACATGATCACACCGGCGGCGTGCACGCCCATCTGCCGGACCAGGCCCTCGACGCCCTTGGCGGTGTCGATGACCTTCTTCACGTCCGGCTCGTTCTCGTACATCGCGCGGATCTCGCCGGCCTCGCCGTAACGGGGGTGCGAGGGGTCGGTGATGCCGTTCAGGTCGATGCCCTTGCCGAGGACGTCGGCGGGCATCGCCTTGGTGAGGCGGTCGCCCATCGCGTACGGGTAGCCCAGCACGCGCGCGGAGTCCTTGATGGCGTTCTTCGCCTTGATCTTGCCGTAGGTGCCGATCATGGCGACCTTGTCGGCGCCGTACTTCTCCGTCACGTACCGGATCACCTCGACGCGCCGGCGCTCGTCGAAGTCGATGTCGACGTCGGGCATGGAGACGCGCTCGGGGTTGAGGAACCGCTCGAAGATCAGTCCGTGCGGGATCGGGTCGAGGTCGGTGATGCCCATGGCGTAGGCGACGATCGAGCCGGCCGCGGAACCACGGCCGGGGCCGACGGCGATGCCGTTGTTCTTGGCCCACATGATGAAGTCGGCGACGACGAGGAAGTACCCCGGGAACCCCATCTGGATGATGACGTCCATCTCGTAGTCGGCCTGCTTCTGGCGGTCCTCGGGAACGCCGCCGGGGAAGCGGCGCTCCATGCCGCGGCGGACCTCCTCCTTGAACCAGCTGACCTCGGTGTACCCCTCCGGGATGTCGAACCTGGGCATCAGGTCCCGCTTGACGAACATGCCCGTGGTGTCGACCATCTCGGCGATCAGCCGGGTGTTGGCGCAGCCCTGCTGCCAGGCGTCCGAGGAGTCGATGGCGTACATCTCGTCGGTGGACTTGAGGTAGTAGCCGGTGCCGTCGAACTTGAAGCGGTCGGGGTCGGAGAGGTTCTTGCCGGTCTGGATGCACAGCAGCGCGTCGTGGGCGGTCGCCTCGTGCGCGTATGTGTAGTGCGAGTCGTTGGTGACCAGGGGCGGGATGCCGAGCTTCCGGCCGATCTCCAGCAGGCCGTCGCGGACCCGGTGCTCGATCTCGATGCCGTGGTCCATCAGCTCCAGGAAGTAGCGGTCCTTGCCGAAGATGTCCTGGTAGTCGGCGGCGGCCTTGAGGGCCTCGTCGAAGTGGCCGAGGCGCAGCCGGGTCTGCACCTCGCCGGAGGGGCAGCCGGTGGAGGCGACGATGCCCTCCGACCACTTCGCGATGGTCTCCTTGTCCATCCGGGGCCACTTCTGCAGCCAGCCCTCGGCGTACGCGTCGGAGGAGAGCCGGAAGAGGTTGTGCAGACCGGTGTTGTTCACCGCCCACATCGTCTTGTGGGTGTAACCGCCGGAACCGGAGACGTCGTCCCGCTTCTGGTGCGGCTGGCCCCACTGGATCTTGCGCTTGTTGCGCCGGGACTCGGGCGCGACATACGCCTCGATCCCGATGATCGGGGTGACTCCGGCCTTCTGCGCGGAGTGGAAGAAGTCGTACGCCCCGTGCAGGTTGCCGTGGTCGGACATGGCGATGTGTGTCATGCCCATCTCATTGCAGGCGTTGAACATGTCCTTGAGCCGCGCGGCACCGTCCAGCAGCGAGTACTGGGTGTGGACGTGCAGGTGCGTGAACGGCGGCTTCGACACGGTTCGGCCTCCAAGGAGAACTCTCGGCGACGGGCGGGCGGACAGTCCGGGGGACAGCGTCGAAGTCTATGCCCCGGCACGGGTACGGGGCGCGCGTCCCGACGTACCTTCGGGCGGTGGCGCGGGCGCTCCCGCGCCCCGTCGCGCGTCAGGCAGCGGGCACTCCCGCGCCCGGTCGCGCGTTAGGCAGGGGACGGACCAGCCGTCCCGAGACATCCCGCACCTGGAGGCACACAGCGATGTCGGTCCCGCAGCTCAACGACGAGCACCGCGGTGAGGAGATCCTCGCCGTCCTCGACACCGCCTTCGGCGAGCTCCTGGCCGCCGACCCGGCGGCGTTCCGGGTGAAGTTCCGGAAGATGGCGGCCTCGGCGTTCGCCTTCTACCGCGGGACGGCGTGCCTCTTCTACCACGACCTGGACGCGAAGGGCGCCGGGCGGACGCACAGCGCCCCGTACCTGGACGAGCGCACCTCGCGCGTGTGGATCCACGGCGATCTCCACGCGGAGAACTTCGGCACGTACATGGACTCCAACGGCCGCCTGGTCTTCAACGTCAACGACTTCGACGAGGCCTATGTCGGCCCCTTCACCTGGGATCTCAAGCGCTTCGCGGCCTCCGTGGCGCTGATCGGCTACGCGAAGGCGCTCAGCGACGGGCAGATCACCGAGCTGGTCACGATCTACGCGGCCGCCTACCGGGAGCGCATCCACGCGCTGGCCACCGGCGCGAAGAGCGACGAGGTGCCGCCGTTCACGCTGGACACCGCCCAGGGGCCGCTGCTCGACGCGTTGCGCGACGCCCGCTCGCTGACCCGGTTCGGGCTGCTGGACTCGATGACGGAGATCCGCGACTTCGAGCGCCGCTTCGCCTCCGGCGGCGGCGCGGTCGAGCTGGACGCCGCCACCCGCTACAAGGTGCTCGACGCCTTCGACGGCTATCTGGAGACGCTGCCGGACGCCTCCCTGGCCCGCCCGGACTCCTACCGGGTGAAGGACGTCGTGGGCCGCCGCGGCATCGGCATCGGCTCGGCCGGGCTGCCGTCGTACAACATCCTCCTGGAAGGGCACAGCGACGCCCTGGAGAACGATGTGGTGATCTACATCAAGCAGGCCCAGACCCCGGCCGTCTCCCGCCACATCCCCGACCGGGCGATCCTGGACTACTTCCAGCACGAGGGCCACCGCACGGTGATCTCCCAGCGCGCCCTCCAGGCGCACGCCGACCCGTGGCTGGGCTGGACCGAGCTGAACGGCGCGGGCCAGCTGGTCGCCGAGGTCTCGCCGTACGCCGTGGACCTGGACTGGGGCGACATCGACGAGCCGGAGGAGATCGCCCAGGTCGTCGCCGACCTCGGCCGGGCCACCGCCGCGATGCACGCGGCGGCGGACGACACCTCCGGCGAGTCCCTGGTGCCGTTCTCCACCGAACGCGCCATCGACGCAGCGATCGCCGCCGACGAGGACTCCCTGGCCCCCCTCCTGGTCGAGTTCGCGCACGACTACGGAGCCAGGGCGCGCGGCGACCACCAGATCTTCCTGGACCTGTTCCGCAACGGCAGGATTCCGGGACTGTAACCATCGGGACGTCCACAGGAACCCTTTAGGGATCCCTTACCGGAGCACGTGACACACTCTTCACCGCCATGGACATATCCGGAACCCAGCTCAGAGCCGTGCGCGCGGCGCTGTTCACGGCCGTCGTCGTGACGCTCAGCACCGCGTCGCACGTGCTGCTGTCCGGGGTCCCGCTGCCGCTGAACACGGTGGCCCCGATCGCCGCCGCCGTGTTCGCGGCGGCGTACGCCCTGGCGGGTCGGGAGCGTTCCTTCGGGCGGATCGCCGCCCTGCTGATCCCGCTGGAGCTGGCCGCCGACACCGTCTTCACCACCGGCCAGCACGTCTGCTACGGCCGGATGGGCGGACCCGTGGCGGGCCCGCTGCGTTCCGTCGGCTTCGACGTGCTGTGCGGGGACGGCACCGGTGTGGGCGCCCCGCTCGCCCGGGCCACCGGGCACACCGCCGAGGGCGGCGACCGGCTGGCGACGCTGCTGGCCCAGGCCGATCCGGCGACCGCCTGGGCGCTGCTCGGCGCGCACATCGGGGTCGGTCTGTTCGCCGCCGCCTGGCTGCGCCGCGGCGAGCGGGCGCTGGCCCAGCTGCTGGGCGCGGTGACGGCCACGACGTTCCGGCCGCTGCTGCTCGCGGTCGCCGCGGTGACCGTGCGCCGGGCCCCGGGGACCATCCGTCCGGTCCGCCCGGTCCGCCGCACCGCCGTCGTCCGGACCCTGCTGCTCGCGCACTCCCTGGGGCGGCGCGGACCGCCGTGCTCCGCCACCTCCGCCTGAGGCGTCCCCGCCCCGGCGGCCCCCCGAGCACCAGCAGTCCCCCATACGTATCCCGCACACGGCCCGTGTGCGTCCCCCGTGGAGACATCACCATGAGCAAGCGGAACAGCCAGGCGGCGAAGACGGCGGCCCGGGAGCGGCTGCGCGTGGAGCGCGAGCGCCAGGCGAAGAAGGCGAAGGCCAAGCGGCAGCTCGTCGTCGCCCTGTCGGTCGTCGGCGTGCTGGCCGCGGCCGGCGGCATCGGCTACGCGGTCGTCCAGGCCAACCAGCCCGACCACTGGGAGTCGGCGAAGGACGCCAAACTCGTCAAGCCGGCCAACACCAGCGGCGAGAACGGCACGACCGTCGTCATCGGCGAGCCCGAGGCGAAGAAGACCCTCGAGCTGTACGAGGACCTGCGCTGCCCGGTCTGCGCCTCCTTCGAGCAGACGGTCGGCAAGACCATCGAGAAGGACGTCGAGGACGGCAAGTACAAGATCCGCTTCATAGGCGCCTCGTTCCTCGACCGCAGCATGACCGGCGAGGGCTCCAAGAACGCCCTGAGCGCCCTGGGCGCCGCGCTGAACGTCAGCCCCGAGGCGTTCCTCGCCTACAAGAGCGCGCTCTACTCGGCCGAGTACCACCCCGAGGAGACGGACGACAAGTTCAAGGACGACGCGTACCTGATCAAGATCGCCGACACGGTCGACGCCCTGGAGAACAACAAGGAGTTCCAGTCGGCCGTCGAGGACGGCACCTACGACAGGTGGGCGCTGGAGATGTCCGACGTGTTCGACAACAACGAGGACGTCCAGGGCACACCGACGCTGATGATGGACGGCAAGAAGCTCACCGGCTCCGACGGGCAGAACGCGCCCATGACGGTGGACGAGTTCAACAAGGCGGTCGACGCGGCCCTCAAGGCCTGAGCCCCGGCCGGCTGACGGCGCGCTGAAGAGCGGGCGAACTTTCACGGTTTCGCCCGCTCTTGCGTGTACCTGTCAGTAGCCTGATCGGCTGTGACCAGTCGACACAGATCATCCGAGAGCGTCGCCTCCGCCATCGCGGACACCGACTCCCTTTCCCCGCGCCGCCGTTCGGTCGTCAAGGCGGCCGCCGCCACCGCGGTGCTGGCCGGACCGTTCGCCGCCGCCCTTCCCGCGCGCGCCGCGACCGCACAGGCACCCGTCTTCCTGCACGGCGTGGCCTCCGGCGACCCGCTGCCGGACGGCGTCCTGCTGTGGACCCGGGTGACGCCGGTTCCGGAGGCGACACCCGGCTCCGGGCTCGGTCCGGACACCGAGGTGAGCTGGACCGTCGCCCGGGACAAGGCGCTCACCGACGTCGTCGCGAAGGGCTCGACCCTCGCCACCGCCGCCTCCGACCACACCGTCAAGGCGGACATCCGCGGCCTGCGGCCGGCCACCGACTACTGGTTCCGCTTCTCCGCCGGCGGCGCCGACTCCCCCGTCGGCCGCACCCGCACCGCCCCGTCCGCCGACGCCGCCGTGACCGGACTGCGCTTCGGCGTGGTCTCCTGCGCCAACTGGGAGGCCGGCCGCTTCTCGGCGTACCGCCACCTCGCGGCCCGCGGCGACCTGGACGCCTGGCTGCACCTGGGCGACTACATCTACGAGTACGGCACCGGCGAGTACGGCGCCCGGGGCGAGGTCGTCCGGCCGCACACCCCCGCCCACGAGATCGTCACCCTCGCCGACTACCGGCTCCGGCACGCGACGTACAAGACCGACCCCGACCTCCAGGCGCTGCACGCCAAGGCGCCGGTCGTCGCCATCTGGGACGACCACGAGCTCGCCAACGACGCCTGGTCGGGCGGCGCCGAGAACCACACCGAGGGCGCGGAGGGCGCCTGGGCGGCCCGCCGGAACGCCGCCAAGCAGGCCTACTTCGAGTGGATGCCGGTACGGCCCGCGATCGCCGGCACCACCTACCGCCGGCTCCGCTTCGGCAAGCTGGCCGACCTCTCGCTGCTGGACCTGCGCTCGTTCCGCTCCCAGCAGGTCCCCCTGGGCGACGGCAGGGTCGACGACCCGGACCGCACGCTCACCGGGCGCGCCCAACTGGACTGGCTGAAGGCGGGTCTGACGGCGTCCGACACCACCTGGCGGCTGGTCGGCACCTCGGTGATGATCTCGCCGTTCGCCCTCGGCTCCCTTCCCGCGAGCCTCCTCAAGCCGCTCGCGAAGCTGCTGGGCCTGCCGCAGGAAGGCCTCGCCCTCAACACCGACCAGTGGGACGGCTACACCGACGACCGTCGCGAACTCCTCGCGCACCTGCGCGCGAACGCCGTCCGCAACACGGTCTTCCTCACCGGCGACATCCACATGGCGTGGGCCAACGACGTGCCGGTGAACGCCGGCACCTATCCGCTGTCGGCGTCGGCCGCCACGGAGTTCGTGGTCACCTCGGTCACCTCCGACAACCTCGACGACATCGTGAAGGTCCCCGAGGGCACCGTCTCCGGGCTCGCCGCACCGCTGATCCGGGCCGCCAACCGCCACGTCCACTGGGTCGACACCGACCGGCACGGCTACGGCGTGCTGGACATCACCGCCGAACGGGCGCAGATGGACTACTACGTGCTGTCGGACCGTACGGCGTCGGACGCCACGGCGAAGTGGGCCCGCTCCTACCGCACCCGCAGCGGCACGCAGCGGGTCGAGCGCGCCCACGCCCCGGTCTGATCCGCGCCCGGATCAGTCCTCCAGGGAGTCGAGGAAGCCGAGCGCCACCCGCCAGGTGGCCTCGGCGGCCTCCTCGTCGTAGTCCGGCAGGTCGGGGTCGGTGTAGAGGTGACCGGCCCCCGCGTACCGGTACACCTCGACGTCGGCCCCGGTCCGGCCCATCCGCAGGTACCAGGCGGTGAGCCAGTCGTCGGTCTCGAACGGGTCGGGCTCGGCGACGTGCAGTTGCACCGGCAGTTCGTCCGCCGAGGCGCTCTGCGCGATGTCCGACGTGCCGTGCAGGAGCAGCAGTCCGCGCGCCCTGTCGTCGCCGAGCGCCAGCGTCTGGGCGACGGAGGCTCCGAAGGAGAACCCCGCGTACACCAGCCCCCGCTCGGAGTAGGGAGCGGCGGCCAGCACGGCCCGCCTCAGCAGCTCCTCCTTGCCGGTCCCGTCCTTGTACGCCATGCCCTCCTCGACCGTGTCGAACGTGCGGCCCTCGAAGAGGTCGGGCGTCCACACCTCGTGTCCGGCCGCGCGCAGCCGGTCCGCGGCCCGGTGCACCGCGGGCCGCAGACCGTAGGTCGAGTGAAAGAGCATGATGTTCATGCGGTCCATGGTGCCAGCCCGGTGTGAGGACGCCGGACCGCGGCGCTACCCGTGATCGCGTGGAAGTCACATGTTCATGTCCGCCCGGGCCGGTTAGGTTCGGGGGCATGGATGACGTGCTCCGCCCGTTGATCGTCGTCGGCGGCTCGGTCGTGCTCACACTGCTGCTCGGCTGGGCCACCGACCTGCTGCTGCGCAAGGCCGACGAACGCCACCACGAGACCCCGCTGTGGGGCCTGCTGCGCCGCGCCCGGGTCCCCTACCAGCTGGTGCTCTGCGCGATGCTGCTCAGGGGGTCGTACGACGAGGCACGGCTGTTGCCGGACCGCGAGGTCGCCCTCGGCCGGCTCCTGACCCTCGTGCTGATCGGGTCGGCCGCCTGGCTGGTGGTCCGGATCGCGGCCGCGGTCGTCGAGACCACGTACACCCGGTACGCCAGCATCCACCGCGAGCGGAACCCCGCCCGGGTCCGCCGGGTGCGCACCCAGGTGACGCTGATCCGGCGGGTGGTCTCGGCGATCGTCGGTGTGGTGGCGGCGGCCGCGATGCTGCTGACCTTCCCCGCGATGCGGGCGGCCGGGGCCTCGCTGCTGGCCTCGGCCGGCATCCTCGGCATCGTCGCCGGTGTGGCCGCCCAGTCCATGCTGGGCAACATGTTCGCCGGGCTGCAGATCGCCTTCGGCGACATGGTGCGCATCGGCGACACGGTGGTCGTGGACGGCGAGTGGGGCACGGTCGAGGAGATCACGCTGACCTTCCTGACCGTGCGCACCTGGGACGAGCGCCGGATCACCATGCCGGTGTCGTACTTCACGTCCAAGCCGTTCGAGAACTGGTCGCGCGGGACGCCGCAGATGACCGGCACCGTCTTCTGGCACGTCGACCACTCGGCACCGCTGGAGGCGATGCGCGACAGGCTCCGGGACATCCTCCGGGAGTGCCCAACCTGGGACGGCCGCGCCTTCAACCTGACCGTGACGGACAGCACCCCCAGCACCATGGAGGTGCGCGCCCTGGTGACGGCCAAGGACGCCGACGACATCTGGACGGTACGGGTCACGGTCCGCGAACAGATGATCCGCTGGCTGACGGTCGAGCACCCCTACGCCCTCCCCCGGGTCAACACGGCGGACGCGGTGCCCGTGCCCCGCTTCGACGGGTACCGCGTTCCCGACGGCGTACCCGCGGCCCGCCGTGCGCACCACCATCCCCGGGAACGCTGACCCGCCTTCAGTGGCCCCGTTCGGCCCCGCCGTTGACCTGGATGATCTGCGAGGTGATGTGCGCGGCGCCCGGGGAGGCGAGCCAGTGCAGGGTCGCGGCTACGTCCCCGGGCGTTCCGGCGCGTCCGTCGGACGTCTCGGCGATCAGCCGGGCCCGCCGCTCCTCGTCCACGCCGTCGCCGAAGAACCCGGTGTCCTCGATGTAGCCCGGCGCGACCACGTTGACCGTGATGCCGTGCGGCCCCAGTTCCCGGGCCAAGGCGTGGGCGTACGGATGCAGCGACGCCTTGGCCGCCGCGTACGACCTCCGTCCGGACCCCCGGTAGGCGGCGATGGAACCGAGGAACAGCACCCTCCCGCCCGGTTCGGCGAGCCGTTCCCTCAGGGCCTCGGTGAGCAGGACGGCGGTCAGCACATTGAGGCGGAAGTTGACCGTCCAGTCACGGGCCACCGCGTCGAGGGGGTCGTCGCCGCCGACGGGGGGTTCGAGGAGTCCGTTGCCGCCGGCGCAGTGGATCAGCACGTCCACGGCGCCGAACTCCCGGCCCACGAACCCGGCCGCGCCGCGCACGGCCTCCGGGTCGGCAAGATCGGCGGCGTACGTCAGGGCGCCCGGCACCTTCGCCCGCTCCAGCACGTGCCCGCGCCGTCCGAGCAGCAGCACCTGGTCCCCGTCGGCGGCGAACACCTGCGCGGCGGCCAGTCCGATCCCGGTACCGCCTCCGCTGATCACAACGTTCCGAGTCATGGGGCGATCCTAGGAACACGGAGCCCACGGCGCCGCGCAGCTCACCGCAGGCTGCGCACGTCCAGGTGCCGCAGCACCCGGTCCACGACCTCCGGATCCGCTCCGGCTCAGCCCGATCTGCAGGGTCGCGTCCCCGAGGAAGTCCATCAGCTTGTTGGCGCCCCAGCCCAGCGCGAGCCCGACCGCCACCGCCACCACGGCCGACAGCACCAGGTCGAGTCCGGCCTCCCGGGCCGAGAAGCCGCCGCTCACGGCGGCGGCGATCGCCACGTTGCAGAGGACGATCGCCGTGACGTCTTGAAGAGCCCCTCGCCCCCAGGATCGACACCAGCCGGCGCGGCAGCCCCGGCACGATCGTATGGGCGACGACGGCCACGCACAGCGTGGTGACGAGGACCAGCGCCACCGCGAGCAGCGGGATCGGTCCGGCGTTCGCCGCGAACTGCCGCCAGGAGGTCCGCCGTACGGCGGCGTGGAGCAGGGGCGGAAGCAGCAGCGGGAGGATCAGGTCGGGCGGGACGTCGACGTTCGGCACGAACTCCAGCAGGGCCGGTACGGCCCCGAGGACCGTCATCAGCACCGGCGCGGGCAGTCCCAGCCGTTCCCGGCCGGGGCGCTCACCACGGCCCCGAGCAGCAGGGTCAGCTGCTCCACGGTCACGTCTCCGGGCGGATCGACGATCAGCGGGCGGGACCCCCGCCCTGCCGCGTCGAGGCGCCTCACCCGGCCGTTCTCGGCCCCGGCGGCAGAACGCGCCGCATGGCACGGTGCGGCATCCCGGCGTCCGGGAACTCGGGGCCGTAGGCCTCATAGCCCAGCCTCGCGTAGAAATCGAGGGCGTGGGTCTGCGCGTGCAGGTCGACGGCGGCGAGGCCCTGCGCGCGGGCCGCGTCCTCGATGGCCCGCACCAGCGCCGCCCCGACCCCGAGGCCCCGGGCCCGGCGGACCACCGCGAGCCGGCCGAGCGAGCCGACCGCCGGGTCGCCGCCGTTCCTCGCCGCGGCGGCCTCGCCGTGCAGCAGCCGTCCGGTGCCGAGCGGTGTGCCGTCCCGCCCGGCCGCCAGCACATGGACGGCGCCGGTGTCGTGGGCGTCGTACTCGATGTCCTCGGGAACGCCCTGCTCGGCGACGAAGACCTCCTTGCGGACCGCGAAGCACGCCTCCCGGTCGGCGGACCCCTCCGCCACGCGGACCGTGAAGGCGGCGCTCACGCGTAGGTCTCCTCGCGGACCTGGTCCAGCGCCTGCCGCAGGTCCTGCGGGTAGTCGCAGGAGAACTCCGCCCACTGCCCGTCGCCCGGGTGCTCGAAGCCGAGGCGCACGGCGTGCAGCCACTGGCGGGTCAGCCGGAGCCGCTTGGCGAGCGTGGGGTCGGCGCCGTAGGTCAGGTCGCCGACGCAGGGGTGCCGGTGGGCGGCCATGTGGACGCGGATCTGGTGGGTGCGGCCGGTCTCCAGCTTGACGTCGAGGAGGGAGGCGGCGCGGAAGGCCTCGATGAGGTCGTAGTGCGTGACGGACGGCTTGCCCTCGGCGGTGACCGCCCACTTGTAGTCGTGCTGCGGATGGCGGCCGATGGGGGCGTCGATGGTGCCGCTGGTGGGATCGGGGTGGCCCTGGACGAGCGTGTGGTAGCGCTTGTCGACCGTGCGCTCCTTGAACTGGCGCTTCAGCGACGTGTACGCGTACTCCGACTTGGCGACGACCATCAGGCCGGAGGTGCCGACGTCGAGGCGGTGCACGATGCCCTGGCGCTCGGCGGCGCCGGAGGTCGAGATGCGGTACCCGGCGGCGGCCAGACCGCCGATCACCGTCGGGCCGGTCCAGCCCGGCGAGGGGTGGGCGGCCACGCCGACGGGCTTGACGATCACGACCACGTCGTCGTCGTCGTGCACGATCTCCATGCCCTCGACCGGCTCGGCGACGACCTGGACCGGCGCGGGCGCCTGCGGCATCTCCACCTCGAGCCAGGCGCCGCCGCTGACCCGTTCGGACTTGCCGACCACCGATCCGTCGACCGTGACCTTCCCCGCGGCGGCGAGCTCGGCCGCCTTGGTACGGGAGAAGCCGAACATGCGGGAGATGGCGGCGTCGACGCGCTCGCCCTCCAGGCCGTCGGGCACGGGCAGGGTGCGGATCTCGGGAATCGTGCTCACCCGTCGAGTATGCCGGACGGGGCCGACGACTCCGTACGCGCGTTCAGTCCTTGTGGACGGTGCCGTCCGGGTCGAGGCCCCGGAACGACAGCAGCACGATCAGGATGCCGCCGCACACGATCGCCGAGTCCGCCAGGTTGAACACGGCGAACCCCTTGGGCGCGATGAAGTCGACCACCGCGCCCTCGAAGACGCCCGGCGACCGGAAGATCCGGTCGGTGAGGTTGCCGAGAGCGCCGCCCAGCAGCAGGCCCAGCGCGATCGCCCACGGCAGGCTGTAGAGCTTGCGGGCGAGGCGGATGATCACCACGATCACGGACGCGGCGATCACCGTGAAGATCACGGTGAAGGCCTCGCCGAAGCCGAAGGCCGCGCCCGCGTTGCGGATCGCCTCGAACCTCAGCCACTCCCCGACCACCTCGACGGGCTCGTGGTGCTCCAGCCTGGCGACCACGATCATCTTGCTGATCAGATCGAGGGCGTACGCGAACACGGCGACGGTGAACAGCACGGCGATCCGCCGCTTGCCCCGGGGCCGCCCGGCCCCCGCCACCGTCTCCTCGGTGCCGGCCCGCTCCTGCTCCTCCCCGTCCGCGTCCGGGGTGTCCGGCGTACCGATGATGCGCTCCGCCTCTGCCACGTGAGTCCCTCAGCCTAGGTGCCTGACTAAAGGACGAGGGTACGGCACGCCCCGGGCGCCCGCCGGTCAGTACCGCCGCTCCTGCTTCTGCTTGCACTCGACGCACAGGGTGGCCCGGGGGAAGGCCTGCATGCGGGCCTTCCCGATGGGGTTGCCGCAGGTCTCGCACAGGCCGTAGGTACCGGCGTCGAGGCGCTGCAGGGCGCGCTCGAACTGACTGAGCATCTCGCGCGCGTTCGCGGCGAGCGCGAGTTCGTGCTCGCGCGTGATGTTCTTGGTGCCGGTGTCGGCGTCGTCGTCGCCCGCGCCGTCGCCGGGGTCCCGCATCAGGCCGGCCAGCGACTGCTCGGAGGAGGTGATCTCCTCGCGCAGCCGCAGCACCTCGGACGTCAGCTCGGCCCGCGCCCCCTCGGCCTCTTCCGGGGTCCAGGGATCCTCGCCCGGCCGTACCGCGAGGTCGCCCGGCTCCGCCGCGCCGATCCGGGCCTTGGGTACGGGGCTCTTCGCCGCCGTGGCCGTGCCAGGAGTCTTCTTCGCACCCACCGTCGTCACTCCCGTCTGCGCCGCGGCATCCACCGCGTCCGCGTCATCGGCCGTGCTGTGCCCGGCCACATCCTGTACGGGCCCGGCGGCACCGCCGCCCGAGCCCGGGAACCCGGCCTCTCGGCCCCCCGCGGGAACCGTCCCCGAACCGGCCCCCCGTCCCGAGACCTTCTTCCCCGCCCCGCCCCCACCAGGCCCGACCGCCTCGCCGGCCGCCTTCCCGGCCGTCGCCTTCCCGTCGGGGGCCTTCTTCGCAGGGGTCCTCCTCGTCGCGGACGCCTCCCCGGCGGCCGTCTTCCGCGCGGACGCCTCCCCCGCAGCCGCCTTCCGCTCGGCCACCCTCCCGGTCACGGCTCTCCTGGCCGGCGTCTTCTTCGCGGGCGCCTTCCTCCCGGGCACCGCGGGGAGCGGCTGCGCCGCCGTCCCGTCGCCGTGCACCGTGCGTGCCGTCGGCCCTTCCGCGGCGGCCGGCGCCTTCTCCGCCGCCTGCCCGGCGGGTGCCTTCCCCGCCGCCCCCCGCCCGGCGGGCGGCTTCGCCGCCGTCGTCCGTGACGCCGCAGCTCCGGCCGGCCCGCCCGCGTCCTCGGTCCCGCCGCCATGAGCGGGCCCGCGCCTGCCGGACGGTGCCGGCTGCTGTACGGCGGTCTTCTTCGCCACCATGGCCGCGGCCCCTTCACATATTGTGATCTTGCGCGCAAATCGTGTTGGGACGATAAATCGACTCGAGTCCCGCGGCAACGGGGCGCACCGCCCGGTTCCCTCGCCCCGCGGACGCCGCGCGGCGAACCTGCATGCGTTGTGCCCAGCTCCCCGCCGGGTATGCCACCGACACGGGCGTCCCTGGATCCGGACGGGCGCACTTCGCCATTCGGGGGAGGCCGGGTCGCACGGCGAGCGGGAATCCGGTCGGCCGCCGTCCCCGCCACGCCGTACACTGGGCGGAGCGAAAAGCGTGGATGGGGACGAGTAGCGGCGTACGCAGCCCAGAGCGACCCGGGGACGGTGTGAGCCCGGGGGCGAGCGCGACGTGAAGATCACCCCGGAGCCGCCGGAAGAAACCCCGCACGGGGCGGTAGAACCGGCATCGCGACCCCAATGAGGGGGCTCACCGGAGCACGCGTGGCGCCGGGGGCCAAGGAGGGTGGTACCGCGGGAGCGCGCCGACGGCGGCGCAGGGATCGACACAGCTCTCGTCCCTCCGGACGGAAGGCAGCAAGTCCGCCGGAGGAAGCCAGCTGATGACAACGCCGACGTACCGCCAGGTCCCCGCCCAGATCGACCTGCCCGCCCTCGAGCACGCGGTGCTCGACTTCTGGCGCGAGCAGAAGATCTTCGCCAAGAGCCTGGAGCGGTCCGAGGGACGCCCCGAATGGGTGTTCTACGAGGGTCCGCCCACTGCCAACGGCATGCCCGGCGCCCATCACATCGAGGCCCGCGTCTTCAAGGACGTCTTCCCCCGCTTCCGCACCATGCGCGGCTACCACGTGGCCCGCAAGGCCGGCTGGGACTGCCACGGCCTCCCGGTGGAGCTGGCCGTGGAGAAGGAGCTCGGCTTCTCCGGCAAGCAGGACATCGAGGCGTACGGCATCGCCGAGTTCAACGCCAGGTGCCGCGAGTCGGTGACCCGCCACACCGACGCCTTCACCGAGCTGACGACCCGCATGGGCTACTGGGTCGACCTCGACGACGCCTACCGCACCATGGACCCGGAGTACGTCGAGTCCGTCTGGTGGTCGCTGAAGGAGATCTTCAACAAGGGCCTGCTGGTCCAGGACCACCGCGTCGCCCCCTGGTGCCCCCGCTGCGGCACCGGCCTGTCCGACCACGAGCTGGCGCAGGGCTACGAGACGGTCGTCGACCCGTCCGTCTACGTCCGCTTCCCGCTCACCTCCGGCCCGCTGGCCGGCGAGGCCTCGCTGGTCGTCTGGACGACGACCCCGTGGACCCTGGTCTCCAACACCGCGGTCGCCGTCCACCCCAAGGTCACCTACGTCGTCGCGACGAAGGGCGCCGAAGGCGCGGAGAAGCTGGTCGTCGCCGAGCCGCTGCTCGCCAAGGCCCTCGGCGAGGGCTGGGAGGCCACCGGCCGGTCCTTCACCGGCGCCGAGATGGAGCGCTGGACGTACCGGCGCCCCTTCGAGCTGGTCGAGTTCCCCGAGCCCGCCCACTACGTGGTGAACGCCGAGTACGTCACCACCGAGGACGGCACGGGTCTGGTCCACCAGTCCCCCGCCTTCGGTGAGGACGACCTCAAGGTCTGCCGCTCCTACGGCCTGCCCGTCGTCAACCCGGTCCGCCCCGACGGCACCTTCGAGGAGGACGTCCCCCTGGTCGGCGGCGTCTTCTTCAAGAAGGCCGACGAGAAGCTCACCGCGGACCTGGAGGAGCGCGGCCTGCTCTTCAGGCACATCCCGTACGAGCACAGCTACCCGCACTGCTGGCGCTGCCACACCGCGCTGCTCTACTACGCGCAGCCGTCCTGGTACATCCGCACCACCGCCATCAAGGACCGGCTGCTCCAGGAGAACGAGAACACCAACTGGTTCCCGGACACGGTCAAGAACGGCCGCTACGGCGACTGGCTGAACAACAACATCGACTGGGCGCTGTCCCGCAACCGCTACTGGGGCACCCCGCTGCCGGTCTGGCGCTGCGAGGACGGCCACCTCACGGTCGCCGATTCCCGCGCGGAGCTCACCGAGCTCACCGGCACCGACCAGTCGGAGCTCGACCCGCACCGCCCGTACATCGACGAGGTCACCTTCGCCTGCCCGACGTGCGCGAAGACGGCCACGCGCGTGCCGGAGGTCATCGACGCCTGGTACGACTCGGGTTCGATGCCGTTCGCGCAGTGGGGCTACCCGTACAAGAACAAGGAACTGTTCGAGGCCCGCTACCCGGCGCAGTTCATCAGTGAGGCCCTCGACCAGACCCGCGGCTGGTTCTACACGCTGATGGCGATCGGCACCCTGGTCTTCGACAAGTCGTCGTACGAGAACGTCGTCTGCCTCGGTCACATCCTCGCCGAGGACGGCCGCAAGATGTCCAAGCACCTGGGCAACATCCTGCAGCCGATCCCGCTCATGGACCAGCACGGCGCCGACGCGGTCCGCTGGTTCATGGCGGCCGGCGGTTCCCCGTGGTCGGCCCGCCGGGTGGGCCACGGCACGATCCAGGAGGTCGTCCGCAAGACGCTGCTGACGTACTGGAACACGGTCGCCTTCCAGGCCCTGTACGCCCGCACGTCGAACTGGGCGCCCTCGGCGGCCGATCCGGCCCCGGCCGACAGGCCCGTTCTCGACCGCTGGCTCCTTTCCGAACTGCACGCGCTCACCGACCAGGTGACCCAGGCGCTGGAGGGATACGACACCCAGCGCGCCGGCAAGCTGCTGTCCGCGTTCGTCGACGACCTGTCCAACTGGTACGTCCGCCGCTCCCGCCGCCGCTTCTGGCAGGGCGACAAGGCCGCGCTGCGCACGCTGCACGAGGTCGTCGAGACGGTCACCAAGCTGATGGCCCCGCTGACCCCGTTCATCACCGAGCGGGTCTGGCAGGACCTGATCGTCCCGGTCACCCCGGACGCCCCGGAGTCGGTCCACCTGTCCTCCTGGCCCGAGGCGGACCTGTCCGCGATCGACCCCGAGCTGTCCAAGCAGATGGTGCTGGTGCGCCGGCTCGTGGAGCTGGGCCGGGCCACGCGCGCGGAGTCGGGCGTGAAGACCCGCCAGCCGCTGAAGCGCGCGCTGATCGCGGCGGGCGGCTTCGCCGACCTCGGCCCCGAGCTGCACACGCAGATCACGGAGGAGCTGAACGTCGAGTCGCTGGCGTCGCTGTCCGAGGTGGGCGGCTCGCTGGTGGACACCACGGCGAAGGCCAACTTCCGTGCGTTGGGCAAGCGGTTCGGCAAGCGCGTCCAGGACGTCGCCAAGGCGGTCGCGAACGCGGACGCCGCCGCGCTCTCCCTGGCGCTGCGCGAGGGCACGGCCTCGGTGGAGGTCGACGGTGAGACGATCACCCTCGCCCCCGAGGAGGTGATCATCACGGAGACCCCGCGCGAGGGCTGGTCGGTGGCGTCCGACGCCGGTGCCACCGTCGCCCTCGACCTGGAGATCACCGAGGAGCTGCGCCGCGCGGGCCTGGCCCGTGACGCGATCCGGCTGATCCAGGAGGCCCGCAAGAACAGCGGCCTCGACGTGGCCGACCGGATCGCCCTGCGCTGGACGGCGACGGAGCCGGCCACGGTCACCGCGCTGGCGGAGCACGCGGAGCTGATCGCCGACGAGGTCCTCGCCACGGACTTCGCCCAGGGCGAGGCGGACGACACGTACGGGACGGCGTTCACGGACGAGGGCCTGTCCCTGACGTTCCGCCTGCGCAAGGCGTAAGGGGACGTACGCCGAAGGCCGGTGTCCACCGATTTCTCCGGTGGACACCGGCCTTCGGCGTTGCGTACGTCGGACATCACGCCTGAGCCCGAACAGGCGCCGCACACCCCGTGAACACGCGTAGCGAAAGGGCGGGCCCCGGGTTCGTGAACCCGGGGCCCGCCCTGAACGCTGCCGACCGCTACGCCGTACTCATGGCCACAGAGCCGTCAGTTGTCGTCCTCGTCGATCAGGAAGCCGCGCATCGGCGAGGGGGCCTGGCCCATCGGCGAGGGGCCCTGCGGACGCACCGGCGCCATCGGCTGGGTCATCGCCGGCTGCATCTGCTGCTGACCGCCGCCGTAGGACGGGCCGCCCTGACCGCCGGGGCCGCCGCCCATCGTCTGGTTGCCTCCGTAGGACGGCGCACCGGCGCCGGCCGGAGCCATCGAGGGTGCCGGGGACGGCGGCAGCGACGGCGCGGCGCTCGCGGGCTGGCGCGGCGGGGCGAGCGAGTCGTCCGCCTGGGTCTCCAGCTGGCGCAGCTGCGACTCCAGGTAGGACTTCAGCCGCGTGCGGTACTCGCGCTCGAAGCCGCGCAGGTCCTCGACCTTGCGCTCCAGCGTGGCGCGGGCGGACTCCAGGGAGCCCATCGCGACGCGGTGCTTCTCCTGCGCGTCCCGCTCCAGGGCGTCCGCCTTGGCACGGGCGTCCCGCTCGAGGCCCTCGGCACGCGAACGCGCCTCGCCCACGATCTTGTTGGCCTCGGAGCGGGCCTCGGCGATCGCCTGGTCCGCGGTCTGCTGGGCCAGCGACAGGACGCGCGCGGCGCTGTCACCGCCCGGACCGCCCTGACCGGGCATACCGGGGCCCCCCTGGCCGGGCATACCGGGGCCGCCCATGTGGCCGCCCATCGGGCCACCGTGGCCCATCTGCCCCTGCATCGGGCCACCCTGGCCCATCGGCCCGCCCTGACCCATGGGACCGCCCTGGCCCATGGGACCGCCCTGGCCCATCGGCCCGCCCTGGCCCATCGGGCCGGGACCCTGCGGGCCGCCCTGTCCGCCGGGGCCGGCGGGCAGTTGAGGAGCACCGCTCGGCAGCTGGGGCGGACCACCCATGGGGCCACCCATCTGCTGCTGCGGCGGGCCCGATATGCCGGCGGGCACCGGAGCGCCGGGACCTCGCATGCCCTGCTGGGGCATACCCTGGGGCGGCCCCTGCTGTTGCTGCTGCTGTTGCTGCTGCTGGTCCTGCTGCTCGGGAGGCTTGCGCATGTTCTGCTGGTTCTGGGCAGCGGCGCGCGTGGCCGCGGCCAGCTTGGCGCGCAGGTCCTCGTTCTCGCGGAGCAGGCGCGTCAGTTCGGCTTCGACCTCGTCGAGGAAGGCATCGACCTCGTCCTCGTCATAGCCTTCTCGGAGGCGGACGGTCGTGAACTGCTTGTTCCGCACGTCCTCGGGGGTCAACGGCATCTCTTCACCTCAACGTAGTCATCGGCAGTCGGCAAGACCGTATCGTCCACAGTCACCTCGCGAGATTGCCCACGATCGAGATCAGGATGTAGACGATGATCATCAGGACGAAGAAGGACAGGTCGAGCGCCACGCCCCCGAGACGCAGCGGCGGGATGACCCGCCGCAGAAGCTTCAGCGGTGGATCGGTGACAGTGTAGGTGGCCTCCAGGACGACCACCATCGCCTTGCCGGGTTGCCACGAGCGGGCGAACTGGAACACGTAATCCATGACCAAACGGAAGATCAGCACGATGAGGAACACCATCAGCGCGATGTAGATCACCTGCGCGAACACGCTCATGGCCTGCTTTCCCTCTCCCCTGTACCGCTCTTGATCCGGTCCTGCGTCTCAGCTCTGGTTGAAGAACCCGCCCTCTGCGATGCGGGCCTTGTCCTCCGCCGTGACATCGACGTTAGCAGGAGACAGCAGGAACACCTTCTGCGTCACCCGCTCGATACTGCCGTGAAGACCAAACACCAAACCGGCCGCAAAGTCGACAAGTCGCTTCGCGTCCGTGTCATCCATCTCGGTCAGATTCATGATCACCGGCGTGCCTTCACGGAAGTGTTCCCCGATGGTACGGGCCTCGTTGTAGGTCCGGGGGTGAAGTGTGGTGATCCGGTAAGGCTCTCGTTCCGACACGACCTTGGGCATGATCACCGGTGCGTTCTTCTCCAGGCTTGCGCGTTCTTGTGTGATGGATGCCACGGGCGCGATCCGCGCCGGGCGTGGCGATTCCGCGGGGAGCGAAGCGGATCGGGCGATCGGTTCGCGCGGCGCGGGAGGATGGACGACTCGTACCTCTTCGTCCCTTTGGGACTGATGCGACACGTGCGGCTGATGCGACGGCTCGTGCCGCCGGTGGTCCCGCTCGGGCTCCGGGTCGAGTTCGGGTTCAAAGTCGTCGTCTGGGTCGAATCCGCGGCCGTCGTACCCATCGTCCTCCACGAGGCCGAGATAGACCGCCATCTTGCGCATCGCGCCGGCCATGCTTCGAGTCCTCCGCTCTGTGGTGGATCCGCTGACGACCGCCGAGTGCCCGCGATCCACTGGGTCTTACGTCCGCTGTTCGGCGGAACTGACCATATTTTCTGCTGTGGTCCGACTTCTTGGCGACGTTACCCGAGCCCGGGGCGGACTCCGAGTACCGCACTGCCGACGCGCACATGTGTCGCTCCGGCGGCCACGGCCTGTTCGAGGTCCGCGCTCATCCCCGCCGAGACCATGTTCGCAGCCGGATAGGTCCGGCGCAGGTCGGTCGACAGATCCACCAACCGCTCGAAGGCCGCCCGTTCACGCCCCGCGTACTCCCCGGTGAGCGGGGCGACGGTCATCAGTCCGCCGAGCCGCAGCCCTTCGGAGCGCGCGATCAGCTCGGCCAACTCCGCGACGCCGCCGGGCGCCACGCCTCCGCGCTCGCCCCGGCCGCTGTCACCGGCGTCGAACGCCACCTGGATCAGACAGCCGATCTCCCGCCCGGCCCGCACGGCCTCCCTGGAGAGGGAGGTCACCAGTCGGACACGATCGACGGACTGTACGAAATCGGCGTAACCTACCACAGAGCGCACCTTGTTGGTCTGAAGTTGACCGACAAAGTGCCAGGCAAGGGACAAATCCGCACATTCCGCCGCCTTGGGGGCGGCGTCCTGGTCGCGGTTCTCGGCGACATGACGCACCCCGAGCCCGGACAGGATCCGCACGTCGTCCGCGGGGTAGGTCTTGGTGACCACGATCAGGGTCACCTCGTCGCGTCCGCGCCCGGCGGCGGCGCACGCGGCGGCGATCCGGCTCTCCACTCTCGCCAGGTTCGCGGCGAGTTCGTCCTTACGGTCCGTCATGTCCCATCAGTCCAGCCACACGTAGCCCGCGAGCCGCCCGGTGGTGCGGTCGCGGCGGTACGAGAAGTGATCGGCCGACTCCAGCGTGCACACCGGCGACTGCTCCCGGTCGCGCACCCCGAGCCGTTCGAGCTGCGCGTGCACGCCCGCGCCCACGTCGACCGCCGGCGTGCCCCAGCTCGTCCCGGCGTGCGCCGCCGGCTCGACGGCGGCCACCTCCTCGCGCATCGCCTCCGGCACCTCGTAACACCGGCCGCAGACGGCGGGACCGGTGCGGGCGACGATCCGCGCGGGATCGGCGCCGAGTCCGGTCATGGCCCGTACGGCGGCGGGGACGGTTCCGGCGACCATGCCGGGCCGGCCCGCGTGGGCCGCGGCGACGACGCCCGCGACGGGATCGGCGAGCAGCACCGGCACACAGTCGGCGGTGAGCACCGCGAGGGCGAGCCCGCGCCGCGCGGTGACGATCGCGTCGACCTCGGGGACCGGGTCCTCGCCCCAGGGCTCGTCGACCACGGCCGCGTCGGCCCCGTGCACCTGGTTCATCCAGACCACCCGGGCCGGGTCCACACCGAGGGATCCGGCAGCCAGTTCGCGGTTGGCGCGTACGGCGCCGGGGTCGTCACCGACGGCTCCGCCGAGGTTGAGCTCCTCGTACGGAGCGGCGCTCACCCCGCCCCACCGGTCGGTGAAGGCGAAGTGCGCGCCGCTCACGCTCTCACGCCGTCCTATCACTTCAGGAAGTCCGGTACGTCCAGTTCCTCGGCCGCGCTGTCGTAGGTCCGCGACGGCGGGACCGGGGGCTGGACGACCGGGATGTCCACCGGCTCCGGCGCCACCGGCTCCGGGTCCTCCTTCGGCGTGACGCTGCCGAGCGAACCGAAGGACGGGCGGCTCTCCGGCTGCCGCGCCGGGGCGGGCTCCTCGCGCTTGGCGGAGGACGAGCCGAGGACGTTGTCCCGCTTGGCCGGCGGCTGGCCGCCGTCGAAGCCGGCCGCGATCACGGTGACCCGGACCTCGTCGCCGAGGGCGTCGTCGATCACCGCGCCGAAGATGATGTTGGCCTCGGGGTGGGCGGCCTCGCTGACCAGCTGGGCGGCCTCGTTGATCTCGAACAGACCGAGGTCGGAACCGCCGGAGATGGAGAGCAGCACGCCGCGGGCGCCGTCGATGGAGGCTTCGAGCAGCGGCGAGGAGATGGCCATCTCGGCCGCGGCCACCGCACGGTCGTCGCCGCGGGCCGAGCCGATGCCCATGAGGGCCGAACCGGCCTCGGACATGACCGACTTGACGTCCGCGAAGTCCAGGTTGATCAGACCGGGCGTGGTGATGAGGTCGGTGATGCCCTGCACACCGGAGAGCAGCACCTGGTCCGCCGACTTGAAGGCGTCGAGGACCGACACCTGGCGGTCGGAGATGGACAGCAGGCGGTCGTTCGGGATCACGATGAGGGTGTCGACCTCTTCGCGGAGCTCGGCGATGCCGTCCTCGGCCTGGTTCGCGCGACGCCGTCCCTCGAAGGTGAACGGGCGCGTGACCACGCCGATGGTGAGGGCGCCGAGCGAGCGGGCGATGTTGGCCACGACGGGTGCGCCGCCGGTGCCGGTGCCGCCGCCCTCGCCGGCCGTCACGAAGACCATGTCGGCCCCCTTGAGGACCTCCTCGATCTCCTCGCGGTGGTCCTCCGCGGCCTTGCGGCCGACGGCCGGGTTGGCTCCGGCGCCGAGTCCGCGGGTGAGTTCACGGCCGACGTCGAGCTTGACGTCGGCGTCGCTCATCAACAGGGCTTGCGCGTCGGTGTTGATGGCGATGAACTCGACGCCCTTGAGACCGACCTCGATCATCCGGTTGATGGCATTGACACCACCGCCGCCGACACCGATGACTTTGATGACTGCGAGGTAGTTCTGCGGTGCTGCCACGTCGAAGGCCTCTCGCCTCGAGTTACGTGTCGCCCGGCCGCTGAGGCACTGATGCCCCCGCGACCCGACGACTGATGCCGAATGGGACGGTCCGTAGCGCCGACCCGAACCCTAACGTTGAAGTTTAGGGTTACCAGTGTGTCCGTTCCCTGGAGTCTTCTGAACAGGACACTAAGTCGACAAGCGGCGCCCGTTCAACGAACACGCCGAACCTCCCGTTTTTCTTTTCACCCTATGTGATCAGCCGTAGCGCTGCCCAATCAGGGTGCTGGCCTGCACCGATGTGCGTCAACTTCCCGCTGACGCGGGGGCCGTGGGCACGCTGACGTCGAAGTGCCGCGCACCGGGCTCCGCTTTCATCAGTGCGGTGAGGGCACGGCCCTTCTCGGCGCCCTTCTCACTGCTTCCCCAGTCGACCGTACGACCGTCCGCCAGTTCCAGCGAGATGTCGTCGTAGGAACGGACCTTGACGCTGCGGGTGGCGTGCGCCACGGGGTCCGGGAGTGCGCCGGCCACCCGCACCGCCTCCCGGGTCAGCCGGCCCTCGCCGAAGCGGCGCAGGCTCGCCGCCGCGGAACCGGCCCTGGAGACGGCCACCTTGAGCGTGGGCACGCCCTCGGGAGCCCTGGAGACCGTGGCGAACCGGACACCTTCCTCGTCCACCTCGATGAACTTCCCGCCTTTGCGAACGAGGAGGACAGCGGTACGTTCCGTTACTTCCAGGGTGATTTCGTGCGGCCAGGAACGGACCACTTCGACGGTGTCGATCCGGGGCAACGCCGAGGAAAGCCGCGCCTCGATCGCGTCGGTGTCGACGGAGACCAACTGTTCCCCGAGAGGGACGTCGGCGGCCTCGCGCACCTCCGCGGGCGTCAGGACCCGGGTTCCCGACACCGACACGCGCTCCACACGCACCAGGTCCGACCCGTACAGCAGCCAGAACGTCCCGCTGCCGAGGAACACCAGGGCGACGGCCGATGCGATGATCCGACGAGCCTGCCGCCGTCCGAACCGCCGGAAACGCGGCGGCGGGCCGGACGACTCCCGCTTGCGTTCACCACGCTCGGCGGTGGTCGATCCGGCCATGCTGCCTGCCCTCCGTCATACGCCTCTAGCGGTGCGCACGGGCGGCGATCGCCTCGTACACCATGCCGACGAGCAGGTCGTCGGCGTCCCGGCGGCCGAACTCGGCGGCGGCGCGGGACATCTCGTACAGCCGGTGCGGGTCGGCGAGCACGGGCAGGACGTTCTGCTGCACCCACTCGGGCGTCAGCTCCGCGTCGTCGACCAGCAGACCGCCGCCGGCCTTGACCACCGGCTGGGCGTTGAGCCGCTGTTCGCCGTTGCCAATGGGCAGCGGGACGTAGGCGGCCGGGAGCCCGACGGCGGAGAGTTCGGCGACGGTCATCGCGCCCGCGCGGCAGAGCATCATGTCGGCCGCGGCGTACGCGAGGTCCATCCGGTCCAGGTAACTTACCGGGATGTAGGGAGGCATGCCCGGCATCTGGTGCACCTGCGGCAGTTCGTTCTTCGGGCCGACCGCGTGCAGGATCTGGATGCCGGCCTGCTGGAGCCACGGAGCGACCTGCTGGACGACCTCGTTGAGCCGGCGAGCGCCCTGTGAGCCGCCGGAGACCAGCAACGTGGGCAGATTGGGGTCGAGGCCGAAGGCGGCACGGGCTTCGGGGCGCACGGCGGCCCGGTCCAGGGTGGAGATGGAGCGGCGCAGCGGGATGCCGATGTAGCGGGCGCCCCGCAGCTTGCTGTCGGGCGTGGAGACCGCGACCTGGGCGGCGTACCGGGAACCGATCTTGTTGGCCAGTCCGGGCCGGGCGTTGGCCTCGTGGATCACGATCGGCACGCCGAGCCGCTTGGCCGCGAGGTAGCCGGGCAGGGCGACGTAGCCGCCGAAGCCGACCACGGCGTCCGCCTTGGTGCGTTCCAGGACCTGCTCGGCCGCCTTGATGGTGCCGCGCAGCCGGCCCGGAACGGTGATCAGCTCGGGGGTGGGCTTGCGCGGCAGCGGCACGGCGGGGATCAGCGCCAGCTCGTACCCGCGCTCGGGTACGAGACGGGTCTCCAGGCCTCGCTCCGTGCCCAGGGCCGTGATGCCCACGGCCGGATCCTGCCTGCGCAGGGCGTCCGCGAGGGCGAGCGCGGGCTCGATGTGGCCCGCGGTTCCTCCGCCGGCGAGTACGACATGCACCGAAATTCACCGCTCTCCGGACGAACGCGCCACCGGGGCACGCCGTCGCATCGTGTTCCGTCTGCGGGGCCGCTGTGAACCCCCGTTCCGCTTTCTACCAAAGCGGGGTTGCCGCATGGCAAGCGCCATCCGTGCAGCGGGGTCCTCACGCGCGAAGGCGATCAGCAGCCCGATGGCGAACATGGTCGGCAGCAGGGCGGACCCTCCGTAGGAGAACAGCGGGAGCGGGACTCCGGCGATCGGCAACAGGCCGAGCACCGCACCCATGTTGATCACGGCCTGGGCCGTGATCCAGGTGGTCACGCCTCCCGCGGCATACCTGACGAAGGGGTCCTCCGTGCGTCCGGCCACGCGGATACCCGCATAGCCTAGAGCCGCGAACAGGGCGAGTACCGACAGCGTTCCCGCCAGGCCCAGTTCCTCACCGGTGATGGCGAAGATGAAGTCCGTGTGGGCTTCCGGTAGTTGGCCCCATTTCTCCACGCTCGCGCCAAGCCCGGAACCGAAAATTCCGCCGGAGGCGAGGGCGTAGATCCCGTGCACGGCCTGCCAGCAGTCGACCGGTCCCGTCTGGGGCTCGGTGGCGCCGAGGCAGGTGAGCCGGGCCATGCGGTTGGGGCTCCTGCGGATGAGGATCGCGCCGAGCAGCGCGGCGATCGACAGCACGCCGACGAACAGCCGGGTCGGCGCCCCGGCCAGCCACAGCAGACCGAAGAGGATCGCCGTCAGGATGATCGCCGTGCCCATGTCGCCGCCGAGCATGATCAGTCCGAGCAGCATGAAGGTGGCCGGGACGAGCGGCACCAGCATGTGCTTCCACTGGGACAGCAGCCGCCTGTCCTGCTTGCGGGCGAGCAGGTCGGCGCCCCACAGCACCAGCGCGAGTTTGCCGAACTCGCTGGGCTGGAGCTGGAAGGAGCCGCCGAGGGCGATCCAGTTCTGGTTGCCGTTGACCGAGACCCCTATCCCCGGCACCTGCACCAGGGCCATCAGGACGACGGATCCCGCGAGGATCGGGTAGGCCAGGGCGCGGTGCAGCTTCACCGGCATCCTGGAGGCCGCCAGCAGCAGTACGCCGCCGATCGCGGCGGCCAGCAGTTGCTTGCGGAAGAAGTACGAGCCCGGCAGCGACATCTGCAGCGCCTTGATCTGGGAGGCCGAG
The DNA here is from genome assembly GCF_041380215.1 of Streptomyces pimonensis. Classification (NCBI taxonomy): domain Bacteria; kingdom Bacillati; phylum Actinomycetota; class Actinomycetes; order Kitasatosporales; family Streptomycetaceae; genus Streptomyces; species Streptomyces pimonensis. Next base: position 135,731 of record NZ_JAHWZY010000005.1, on the reverse strand, counting down.
TAGACCATCACCAGGCCCAGCACGATGATCAGCGCACTGCCGCCGAGGATCAGGTAGTAGGAGGTCAGCGGCCGGTCCCAGGCCCTGCGCGCCCGGGTGACCAGGGCGTGGAAGGGGTTCTCGCCCGGGGGCCCGGGTACGACGGGCCTGCGCACGGCCCGCTGTACGGGCGGGCGCCCGGTACGGCTACCGGTCATCCTGGCCTCCGCTGCACGCAGTCGACGGTCCCACGCGTCCCTCCCGAGGTCGCCCGGCGCCAGGCGGGCCGGGGTCAGGCGCCGAGCTCGCGCACCGCCTGTGCGAACGCGTCACCGCGCTTGTTGTAGTTGGCGAACATGTCCATCGAGGCGCAGGCCGGGGCCAGCAGCACCGTGTCGCCGGGCCGGGCGAGCCGCCGCGCCTCCTGGACGGCCCGGAGCATCGCCCCAGTGTCGGTCCGGTCGAGGTCGACGACGGGTACTTCCGGGGCGTGTCGCGCGAGGGCTTCGCGGATCAGGGCGCGGTCCCGGCCGATCAGCACGGCGCCGCGCAGCCGCTTCGCCGCGCCGGCGACCAGTTCGTCGAAGACGGCTCCCTTGGCGAGCCCGCCCGCGATCCACACGATCGACTCGTAGGCCGCCAACGAGGCTTGCGTCGCATGCGTGTTGGTCGCCTTGGAGTCGTCGACGTACGCGACCCCGTCCACGTCGGCGACGTGCGCGATGCGGTGGGCGTCCGGGGTGAAGGCCCGCAGACCGTCCCGCACGGCGCTCGCGGGCACCCCGTAGGCCCGCGCGAGGGCCGCGGCGGCAAGGGCGTTGGCGATGTTGTGCGGGGCCGGGGGCGTCACGTCGGAGACCTCGGCGAGTTCCTGGGCGTTCCTGTGCCGGTTCTCGACGAAGGCCCGGTCGACCAGGATGCCCTCCACGACGCCGAGTTGGGAGGGCCCCGGCGTGCCCAGGGTGAAGCCGATCGCGCGGCAGCCCTCCTCGACGTCGGCCTCGCGGACCAGGTCCTCGGTCGACGGTTTGTCGGTGGCATCCGCGTTGTAGACGCAGGCGACGCGGTTGCCCTCGTAGATCCGGCCCTTGTCGGCGGCGTACGCCTCCATGGAGCCGTGCCAGTCGAGGTGGTCCGGGGCCAGGTTGAGGACGGCCGCCGCGTGGGCGCGCAGGGAGGGCGCCCAGTGGAGCTGGTAGCTGGACAGCTCCACGGCGAGCACGTCGTACTCCTCCTCGCCGAGCACCACCTCGAGGAGGGAGACGCCGATGTTGCCGACGGCGGCGGTGCGCAGGCCCGCCGCCTTCAGGATGGAGGCGAGCATCTGGACGGTCGTGGTCTTGCCGTTGGTTCCGGTGACCGCGAGCCAGGGAGCCGCGTCGGGCTTCCTGAGCCGCCAGGCGAGTTCGACGTCGCCCCACACCGGCACCCCGGCCGCGCCCGCCGCCGCGAACAGCGGCTTGTCGGGCCTCCAGCCGGGGGCCGTGACGATCAGCTCGGTGTCCTCGGGCAGGGTGTCACCGTCGCCCAGGCGCACGGTGACGCCCAGCGCCTCCAGTTCGGCGGCCTGCTCACGCGCCCGCGCGTCGTCCCCGTCGTTGACGACGGTGACCTGCGCGCCGAGCCCGTGCAGCACCTTGGCCGCCGGGACGCCGGAGACTCCGAGTCCGGCGACGGTGACGTGTTTTCCCTGCCAGTCGGTCACTTGTCCGCTGCCCATCCCGCGTAGAAGAGGCCCAGTCCGACGATCACACAGATGCCCTGGATGATCCAGAAGCGGACCACCACAAGGACTTCGGACCAGCCCTTGAGTTCGAAGTGGTGCTGGAGTGGTGCCATCCGGAAGACCCGCTTCCCGGTGAGCCGGAACGAACCGACCTGGATGACCACCGACATGGTGATGAGGACGAACAGACCGCCCAGGATGGCCAGCAGCAGCTCGGTGCGGGAGCAGATCGCGAGACCCGCGAGCACACCGCCGAGTGCCAGCGAACCGGTGTCGCCCATGAAGATCTTGGCCGGGGAGGTGTTCCACCACAGGAAGCCCAGGCAGGAACCCATCAGCGCGGAGGCGACGACCGCGAGGTCCAGCGGGTCGCGCACCTCGTAGCAGGCGCCCGGGTTGGTCAGGGTGTCCCCGTTGGCGCAGGACTCCTGGAACTGCCAGACGCCGATGAAGGTGTAGGCGCCGAAGACCAGCACGGAGGCGCCGGTGGCGAGACCGTCCAGACCGTCGGTCAGGTTCACGCCGTTCGACATGGCGAGGATCATGAACAGCGCCCAGACGACGAACAGCACCGGGCCGATGGTCCAGCCGAAGTCCGTGATGAACGACAGCTTCGTGGAGGCCGGGGTCTGGCCGCGGGAGTCCGCGAACTGCAGCGAGAGCACCGCGAAGGCGACGCCGACGATCAGCTGGCCGGCCATCTTCGCCTTGGCCCGCAGACCCAGCGAACGCCGCTTGACGATCTTGATGTAGTCGTCCAGGAAGCCGACCAGGCCCATGCCGACCATCAGGCCCAGCACCAGCACGCCCGAGTACCTCGGTGACTCGCCGCTGATCACCTTGCTGAGGAAGTACGCGGCGACCGTCGCCAGGATGAAGGCGATACCGCCCATGGTCGGCGTACCGCGCTTGCTGGCGTGCTCGCGCGGGCCGTCGTCACGGATGTACTGCCCGTACCCCTTGCGCGCGAGCAGTTTGATCAGCAACGGGGTGCCGATCAGCGTCAGGAAGAGGCCAATGACTCCTGCGAACAGGATCTGATTCATCATCGGGCTGCGACCTCACCCTCGGCACCGGTCTCGAGCAGCGCCTGCGCCACGCTCTCGAGCCCGACCGAACGGGACGCCTTCACGAGAACGACGTCTCCCGGGCGCAATTGGCTGCGCAACAGGTCGACCGCCGCCTGTGCGTCGGACACGTGCACCGACTCCTCACCCCACGAACCCTCGTTATATGCGCCCAGTTGCAGCCAGGCGGCTTCCCTGCCCCCGACCGCGACGAGCTTGCTGACGTTGAGCCGGACGGCGAGCCGTCCGACCGCGTCGTGCTCGGCGAGCGCCTCGTCCCCGAGCTCGGCCATCCTGCCGAGCACCGCCCACGTACGGCCCCCCTTCGCCCGTGAGGCTTCGCCCATGGCCACCAGCGCGCGCAGCGCGGCCTTCATGGACTCGGGGTTCGCGTTGTAGGCGTCGTTGACGACCGTCACGCCGTCCGGGCGCTCGGTGACCTCCATCCGCCAGCGGGAGAGGGAGCCCGCTTCGGAGAGCGCGGTGGCGATCTCGTCTGCGGACATGCCCAACTCGTGGGCGACGGCGGCCGCGGCGAGCGCGTTCGACACGTGATGCTCACCGTACAGGCGCATGGTCACATCGGATGCACCGGAGGGTGTGTGAAGCCTGAAGGCAGGCTGTCCGCTGTCCGTGAGTCGCACGTTCTCGGCCCGAACGTCCGCTTCGTCGGATTCTCCGAAAAGGATCACCTTCGCCTTCGTACGGGACGCCATGGCCCGTACGAGCGGGTCGTCCGCGTTGAGGATCGCGGCGCCGCCCTCCTCGGCCGGGGGCAGGGACTCCACCAACTCGCCCTTGGCCTGCGCGATCTGCTCCCGGCCGCCGAACTCGCCGATGTGGGCGGAGCCTACGTTCAGGACCAGTCCGACCTTCGGGGGCGTCAGACCGGTGAGGTACCGGATGTGGCCGATGCCACGCGCTCCCATCTCCAGCACGAGGAACCTCGTCTCCTCGGTGGCGGTGAGCGCGGTGAGCGGCAGCCCGATCTCGTTGTTGAGCGAACCGGGGGTGAAGACGGTCGGCGCCGCACGCTGCAGGACCTGCGCGATGAGGTCCTTGGTGCTGGTCTTGCCGGCCGAGCCGGTGAGCGCGACGAGGGTGGTGCCGAGCCGGCCGACGACGTGCCGGGCGAGGGCGCCGAGGGCCGCCTGGACGTCCGCCACGACGATCGCGGGGACCCCGACGGGCCGGGAGGCGAGCACGGCGACCGCGCCCGCGTCGACGACCTGCGCCGCGAAGTCGTGGCCGTCCACGCGCTCGCCGACGAAGGCGACGAACAGGCTGCCCGGCCCCGCCTCCCGCGAGTCCCGGACGACCGGTCCGGTGACCTGGACGGACGGGTCCGGTATGTCGTGCGTCTGCCCGCCGACGACTTCTGCGATCTCGGCGAGGGAGAGGGCGATCACAAGTTCATCCCTGGGTTTTCTCGATGGCTTCCCGAAGCACCTGGCGGTCGTCGAAGGGACGCACCACCCCGGCGATGTCCTGTCCCTGCTCGTGGCCCTTGCCGGCGACCAGCACCGTGTCACCGGGCCGCGCCCGGGCGACGGCGGCGGCGATCGCGGCGGCGCGGTCCTCGAAGACCTGCACCTCGCCACGCTCGTGGGCAGGCACGGAGGCGGCGCCGTGGAGCATGGCGGCGAGGATCGCGAGGGGGTCCTCGGAGCGGGGGTTGTCGGAGGTCAGTACGGCGGTGTCGGCGAGCCGCGCGGCGGCGGCGCCCATGGGCATCCGCTTGGTCACATCGCGGTCGCCGCCGCAGCCGAGCACGACGTGCACCCGGCCCTCGGTGACCTTGCGCAGGGCACGCAGCACCGATTCCACGGCGTCGGTCTTGTGGGCGTAGTCCACCACCGCGAGGTACGGCTGTCCGGCGTCCACGCGCTCCAGCCGGCCCGGCACGCCCGGTACTGCGGCGACGCCGTCGGCGGCGGCCTGCGGGTCGAGTCCGGCGGCGGCGAGGGCGACGATCGCGGCGAGGGTGTTGGCCACGTTGAACGGTCCCGGCAACGGCGACCTCGCGCCGATCCGCTCGTCCTCGGGGCCGATCACGGTGAACGTCGAGTCCATCGGGCCGACCGCGACGTCCTCGGCGCGCCAGTCGGCGTCGGGGTGCCCCTCGGCGGAGTAGGTGACGACCGGGACGCCGGCCTCCCTGGCGAGCCGGCGGCCGTACTCGTCGTCCACGTTGACCACGCCGAGCCTGCTGCGCTCCGGCGTGAACAGCTGGGCCTTGGCCCGGAAGTAGTCCTCCATGCCGGAGTGGAACTCCATGTGCTCCGGGCTGAGGTTGGTGAAGACGGCGATGTCGAAGACGCAGCCGTCGACCCGGCCGAGGACCAGGGCGTGGCTGGAGACCTCCATGGCGACCGCGTCGGTACCGCGCTCGCGCATGACGGCGAACAGGGCCTGCAGGTCGGTGGCCTCGGGTGTGGTGCGCTCGGACTTGATGCGCTCGTCGCCGATGCGCATCTCGACCGTGCCGATCAGTCCGGTGCTGTGGACCGTCCTCAGCCCGCCCTCGACGAGGTAGGCGGTGGTGGTCTTGCCCGAGGTGCCGGTGATGCCGATCTGGAGCAGATCGCGACCCGGGTGGCCGTAGATGGTGGCCGCCAGCTCGCCCATCCGGGCGCGCGGGTCGTCGACCACCAGCGCCGGCAGGCCGGCCGCGGCGACGCGCTCGGCGCCGGACGGGTCGGTCAGCACGGCGACCGCGCCGAGGCCTGCGGCCTGGGTGACGAAGTCGGCGCCGTGGGCGCGGGCGCCCGGGAGGGCGGCGTACAGGTCGCCGGGGCGGACGGCGCGCGAGTCGTGGGTGATGCCCGTGACCTCGGCGGACCGCTCCGGCGTGGGGGCACCCAGCTGACCGGCGAGTTCCGCGAGGGATGTGGCGGAGACCTGAACCGGACGGGGCGGTCCCGGATATGTCACGGGGTGGCCCTTCTGGGCGGTTTGGGACTGATCGGCGTGTGGCACGGCGGTGAGCGTACCCGGCGCACCGGTTGGGGGGCCAAGCGAGGGGCGGGAGGCGTTCCGGTTCCCGGGGTCGGGGGTGATCGTCGTCACGGGATGGTTCCTGGTGGCTCGGTGCTCGGTACGGGTCAGGGCGTGAAGGTGACCGGTAGGTCTGCGGGGTCGGCGCCGGTCGGCGGCACCTGGAGGGTCTTCAGGGCGAACTCCATGACCTGCTTGTACACGGGTCCGCAGATCTGGCCGCCGAAATAGCTGCCTTCGGTGGCGTTCTGGATGACGCAGTAGACGGTGATCCTGGGCTTGTCGGCGGGGGCGAAGCCGGCGAAGGAGGAGGTGTAACCGTGGTATCTGCCGGTGGCAGGGTCCACGCGGTTCGCCGTACCGGTCTTCCCCGCGACCCGGTAGCCCGGGATGCGGGCCTTGGTCCCGGTGCCCTCCTCGTCGTCGACGACCGACTCCAGCATCCGGGCGAGCGTCTTCGCCGTCTCCTCGCTGACGACCCTGGTCCTCTCCGGCTTCGGGGCGGGGGTGAAGCGTCCGTCGGGGCCCTTGGAACCGCGCACCAGAGTGGGCTCGACCCGGACGCCGCCGTTGGCGATGGTCGAGTAGACGGAGGCGGCCTGCATGGCGTTGACGGAGACGCCCTGGCCGAAGGGGATCGTGTACTGCTGCGAAGTGGACCACTGGTCCGGCGGGGCGAGGATGCCCCTGGTCTCGCCGGGGAATCCGAGCCCGGTCTCGTCGCCGAGGCCGAACTTGCGCAGGTACTGGTAGAGGACCTTGTTGGCCTGGGCCTGGGTCCTGCCGAGCTGGCCGGTGGCGAGGATGGTACCGATGTTGCTGGACTTGGCGAGCACGCCGTTGAGCGTCAGGTACCAGGTCGGGTGGTCGATGTCGTCCTTGAAGAGCCGGTCGCCGCGGTGCAGCCGGTTGGGCACGACAACGTGCGTTCCGGGGGTGGCGGCGTCCTCCTCCAGGACCGCCGCCATGGAGAGCACCTTGGCGGTGGAACCGGGTTCGAAGGCGTCCTGGACGGCCGCGTTGCCGAGCGCGTCCGGATCGGCCTCGGAAAGGTCATTGGGGTCGAAGCCGGGCGCGTTGGCCATCGCCAGGACCTCTCCGGTGCGGGTGTCCTGGACGATGACGTAGCCGCGGTCGGCCGCGGACTCCTCCACCTGCTCGGCGATGGCGTTCTGCGCGGCCCACTGGATGTCGCGGTCGATGGTGAGCTCGACGTCGCTGCCGGGCACGGCCGGGGTCTCGGTGGAGCCCGCGGTCGGGACGAGACGGCCGCCGGACTGGGCGTAGCGGATCTTGCCGTCCTGGCCGGCGAGCCGCTTGTCGAGCTGGAGCTCGATGCCGCCGGCGCCCTTGCCCTCGGCGTTGACCCAGCCCAGTATCCCGGCGGCGAGCTCCTTGTTGGGGTACACCCGCTTGCTGGTGGGCACGGAGAAGACGCCGGCCAGGACGTTGGTGGTGGAGTCGTCGGTCTCGGCCTTCTTGGAGAGCGCGGTCTTCAGGTCCTTGATCTGCTTCCAGGTCTGCGGGGTCTGGCGGCCGGCCAGTTTGACGTAGCGCAGGGCCTTGTTCTCCGGGCGCAGCTTCTCGACCAGTCCGTCCTGGTCCTGGCCGAGGATCGGGGCGAGGAGGGCGGCGGCCTGCTCGGGGCCGTCGGCGATCTCCAACTCGTCCGGGGCGAACATCGTGGGGTCGGCCGTGATGTCGTAGGCGTCCTCGGTGGTGGCCAGGGCCACGCCGTGGCGGTCGGTGATCCCGCCGCGCTCGGCCTCCAGCACCTGGCCGACGTAGCGGTTCCGGTCGGCCTTGGCGGCGTAGGTGCTCGCGTCGACGGCCTGTACCTGGAACAGGCGTACGGCGAAGACGAGCAGGATCAGGGTCAGGGCCACGCCGACCAGACGCAGCCGGGGGCGCGGGCTGCCCAGCCGGATGGCCTTCGGGGGCGCGGAGCGGGGCCCAGCGGGCCCGCGGGCCGGGCGGGCGCCGGGGCCGGGGCGCTGTCCGGCGGCCGGGCGGGCGGGCCTGGCGGGGCCGGGCACCCGGCGGCGGGGCGGTTCCCTGTCGGACACTTCCGTCACCTGCCGGGGGTCGAGTTCGATACGGAGGAGGGCGCGGCGGGCGCGAGGACCAGGGGCGCGCGGGCTGCGGAGGCGGCGCCGGGCACACCCTTGACCGTGCCGTCGGGGGCGAGGAAGGCGGGGTCGCCGCCGGGCACCATGCCGAGCTCCCGGGCGCGCTCCTGGAGGGCGTCGGGGGCGGAGTAGGCGTCGATGTCCCGCTGCAGGGCCTGTTCCTCGTCGGTGAGGTTCTTGGTCTCCCGTTGGATGTCGTCGACCTGGAACGCGCCCTCGCTGAGAGCGGAGTTCAGCACCAGGAGGCCGATCAGACCGCCGCCGAGGAGGACGACGACGAGCAGGACGAAGGGGGTGCGCGCCGCCTGGGCGCGCCCGGTGGGCAGGAGCCGGGCGAGCCGGGCCGCCCTCCCCTTCAGCTCGGGCCGCCCCTTCGGTTCGGGTTTCCTACTCACTCACGCTCCCCTGAGCTCGTTCTTCCCACCCGTGCGACGGCTGCCCGTCACCCGCCTCGCACGCCGTCCGTGCCTCAATCGACGTCCTCCCGGATCCGCTCGGCGCCGCGCAGCCGCGCGGGGGCCGCGCGCCGGTTCTCGGCGATCTCCTCCTCGGTGGGAAGTTCGGCACCGCGCGTGAGCAGCTTGAGCCGGGGCTGGTACTGCTCGGGGACGACCGGGAGTCCGGGCGGAGCGGTGGTGGCGGCGCCGGCCGCGAACACCTGCTTGACGAGCCGGTCCTCCAGCGAGTGGTACGAGAGCACGGCGATCCGTCCGCCGACGTCGAGGGCCTTCACGGCCGCCGGGACCGCCCGCTCCAGCACCGACAGCTCGCCGTTGACCTCGATCCGCAGGGCCTGGAAGGTGCGCTTGGCCGGGTTGCCGCCGGTGCGCTTGGCGGCCTGCGGCAGCGCGTCGCGGATCAGCTCGACCAGGCGCGCGCTGTTCGTGAACGGCTCCTTCTCGCGCTCGCGCACGACGGCGGCCACGATCCGCTTGGCCTGCTTCTCCTCGCCGTAGGCGCGCAGGATGCGGACGAGTTCGCCGGGCGGGTAGGTGTTGAGGACCTCGGCGGCGCTGACGCCGGTCGTCTGGTCCATGCGCATGTCGAGGGGGGCGTCCTGCGCGTAGGCGAAGCCGCGGTCGGCCTCGTCGAGCTGCATGGAGGACACCCCGAGGTCGAACAGGACGCCCCGCACGCGCGGGACGCCGAGCCGGTCGAGGACGTCGGGGAGCTCGTCGTAGACGGCGTGCACCAGGGTGGCCCGCTCGCCGTAGGGCGCGAGCCGCTCGCCGGACAGGCGCAGGGCCTCCTTGTCGCGGTCGAGAGCGACGAGCCGGGCCTCGGGGAACCGTTGGAGCAGGGCCTCGCTGTGGCCGCCGAGCCCGAGCGTGCAGTCGACCACCACCGCTCCGGGCCGCTCCAGGGCGGGCGCCAACAGGTCCAGGCACCGCTGGAGCATCACCGGGACGTGTCGACTCTGGCTCAAGTGGCCCTCTCAAATCCGGCACGGCGCTCACGCACCGCCGGGTCCTCGCCCTCCCCCGGTGAGGGGCGGCCGACGCCCTCGGGCGTCGGCCGGGCGGCGGCGGGAGGAGGCCGAGCCGTACGTGCGCGCCGCGCACGCGGGGAGATCCTCCGGTCGTCGCCGGGGGATCCGGGGGAATCAGTGCAGCGGGCGCTTTCGCCTCCCGCTCCGCGCCACTTTAGTCCACGGTCCCGCCCGGTCAATCAACCGGCCTGCGCGTCGCGGTCCACGCGGCGGGTCAAGGGGCGGATCGGGCACATCACCCGTAGGGAGGGGCTCACACCACCCCTGTGGGTTACCTCACACCAAGACCCGCTGACGTTCTTTGTCGCCTTTCGCAACGGGCCTCACGCCCTCATGACCATTACCGTCATGGGTATGACGACTTCTGCATCGGTTCCCACCGGCCCCCAGGACGCCGCCACCGGCCACGGTACGGTCACCGACCGTCTGGTGGAGGCCAACCAACAGTACGCGGCCGCCTTCACCGACCCCGGGATGGACGCCCGCCCGGTGCTCCAGGTCGCCGTGGTGGCCTGTATGGACGCCCGCCTCGACCTGCACGACGCGCTGGGCCTGTCGCTCGGCGACTGCCACACCATCCGCAACGCGGGCGGCGTCGTCACCGAGGACGTGATCCGCTCGCTGACCATCAGCCAGCGGGCGCTGGGCACCCGCAGCGTGGTCCTCATCCACCACACCGGCTGCGGTCTGGAGTCCATCACCGAGGAGTTCCGGCACGACCTGGAGATGGAGGTGGGCCAGCGTCCCGGCTGGGCCGTGGAGGCCTTCCGGGACGTGGACCAGGACGTACGGCAGTCGATGCAGCGCGTGCGCACCTCGCCGTTCCTGCTGCACACCGACGACGTGCGCGGCTTCGTCTTCGACGTGAAGACGGGTCTGCTGCGCGAGATCGACCCCGCCTGACCTGACCGCCCGCCCCGGAGGGAACTTGGACTCCGGACTCCGTTCGACGTCGCAGGAGCTGACATCTCACTGTCAGTTGTCCACAGGCGAGTGACACGAATCGGTAACGGCGGCAAGAATGCGGGAGTGGTGTCACGCGGATCCTTTCCCGCGTGGTGTCCGTGATTCGGGGTGGGCCGGGCCGCACAGCAAGGCGTCGGCCCGGGACATTTGGGGTCCCCCGCTCCTTGTGGAGCGCGGGGAAGGGCCGAGGAGGGCCGGGTGACGACCTATGACGATCGAGCGAGCCTCACTGATCTGACCGCCGTGGTGGAGCGCGTGCGCAGTTCGGTGGAAGGCGTGATCGAGGGGAAGCCCGAGGTCGTACGGCTCTCGCTGACCGTGCTGCTCGCCGAGGGGCATCTGCTCATCGAGGATGTGCCGGGAGTCGGCAAGACGATGCTGGCCAAGGCGCTGGCGCGGTCCATCGACTGCTCGGTGCGGCGGATCCAGTTCACGCCGGACCTGCTGCCCTCGGACATCACCGGTGTGCCCATCTGGGACCAGCAGCGCCGCGACTTCGAGTTCAAGCCGGGCGCCATCTTCGCGCAGGTGGTGATCGGCGACGAGATCAACCGCGCGTCACCGAAGACGCAGTCCGCGCTGCTGGAGTCGATGGAGGAGCGCCAGGTCACCGTCGACGGCAAGACCTACGAACTGCCCAGCCCGTTCATGGTCGTGGCGACGCAGAACCCGGTCGAGATGGAGGGCACCTACCCGCTGCCGGAGGCCCAGCGCGACCGTTTCATGGCCCGCGTCTCGGTCGGCTACCCGAGCGCGGAGGCCGAACTGCAGATGCTGGACGTGCACGGCGGCGTCTCGCCACTGGAGGACCTCCAGCCGGTGGCGCACGCGCACGAGATCCTCAAGCTCGTCGAGGCGGTGCGCGACGTGTACGTGGCCGAGCCGGTCCGCCGGTACGTGGTGGACCTGGTCGCCGCCACCCGCACGCACCCGGATCTCAGACTCGGCGCCTCGCCGCGCGCGACGCTGCACCTGATGCGCGCGGCGAAGGCGGCGGCGGCCCTCGGCGGCCGGGACTACGCGCTGCCGGACGACGTGCAGGCACTCGCCGTGGCCGTCCTCGCCCACCGGCTGCTGCCCACCGCCCAGGCGCAGCTCAACCGACGGACCGCCGAGCAGGTGGTGCAGGACATCCTCCAGCGCACCCCGGTGCCCGCGGACCGCTCCCAGACGCCCGTGGACGCCCCGCGGCGGAGCGGCCTCGGCCGTCCGGAGTTCGGTCAGCAGCCGCCCCGGAGGCCGTGATGACCACCGCCGGCGCCGTCCACGCGGACGGCGACACGGGCGGCCGGAGCGGGGTCAGGACGGCCCTGGCGGGTCTCACCACCCGGGGGCGTTCCTTCCTGGCCGCCGGAGTGGCCGCCGCGGTCTGCGCGTACGTGCTCGGACAGAGCGATCTGCTGCGGGTCGGGCTGCTGCTGGCGGTGCTTCCGCTGGTGTGCGCGGCCGTGCTCCACCGCACCCGCTACCGGGTCGCCGGCAGCCGCCGGCTCTCCCCCGGGCGGGTGCCCGCCGGCTCCGAGGCACGGGTGCACCTGCGGATGGAGAACGTCTCGCGGCTGCCCACGGGCCTGCTGATGCTCCAGGACCAGGTGCCCTACGTGCTCGGCCCGCGCCCGCGGTTCGTCCTGGACCGGGTGGAGGCGGGCGGGCGCCGTGAGGTGTCCTACCGGGTCCGCTCCGACCTGCGCGGCCGTTATCCGCTGGGCCCTCTGCAACTGCGGCTGTCCGACCCGTTCGGGATGTGCGAGCTGACCCGGTCCTTCTCCACGTACGACACGCTGACGGTGATCCCACGCGTGGAGCCGCTGGCGCCGGTGCGGCTGAGCGGCGAGGCGAAGGGCTACGGCGACGGGCGCCGGCACGCGCTGGCGCTGGCCGGCGAGGACGACGTGATCCCGCGCGGCTACCGCTACGGCGACGATCTGCGTCGGGTGCACTGGCGCTCCACCGCCCGCTACGGCGAGCTGATGGTGCGCCGCGAGGAACAGCCGCAGCGCGCCCGGTGCACGGTCCTGCTGGACACCCGGACCGTCGCCTACGCGGGCACCGGACCGGACTCGGCGTTCGAGTGGGCGGTGTCGGGCGCGGCGTCCGTGCTGGTGCACATGCTGGAGCGCGGTTTCTCGGTGCGGCTGCTGACCGACACCGGCACCTCGGTGCCGGGCGAGGGTCCCGACGGGTTCGCGGGGGTGGGCCAGGAGTCGGCGGACGCGGCCGGGCTGATGATGGACGCCCTGGCCGTGGTGGACCACTCCGACGAGGAGGGCCTGTCCCGCGCCCACGACGTGCTGCGCAGCGGGAACGAGGGGCTGCTGGTCGCCTTCCTCGGCGACCTGGACGAGGAGCAGGCCGCGGTGCTCGCCCGGATGCGACAGCGCAGCGGAGGCGCGTTCGCCTTCCTGCTGGACAGTGGGACCTGGCTGCGGGAACCGGCCGATGCACCCGGTGCGCCGGACCGGCGCGGGGAGCGGCTGAGGATGCTGCGCGAGGCGGGCTGGACGGCACTGGGCGTGCCGCGGGGCGCCTCGCTGGACGAGCTGTGGCGGCAGGCGGACCGGGAGCGTTCGGGCCTGGCCGCGGCGAGTGGCGGGGAGGGACCGTGATCAGCGGAGGGGCGAGGCTGGCACTGTGCGCGTGGGCGGCCACGCTGATGGCGGCGTGCGCCCTGTTGCCGTTGGTCGATCCGGCGACCTGGATCCTCCAGGCGGCGTTTCTGCTGGCGGTGCAGTCGGGCGTGGGCGCGGCGGCCCGGCGGGTGCCGCTGGCGCGTCCGCTGACGGTGGCGGCGCAGGTCCTGGTGACGCTGGCGCTGCTGACCCTGGTGTTCGCGCGTGAGCACGCCTTCGCCGGGCTGATACCCGGGCCGGACGCCCTGCGTTTCTTCGCCGGGCTGCTGGAGCAGGGCGGGAACGACGTCGGCCGGTACGCGATCCCGGCGCCGCTGTCCGACGGCATCCGGCTGATGCTGGTCGGCGGCGTCCTGGTGATCGGGCTGCTGGTGGACACCCTCGCGGTGACCTTCCGCAGCGCGGCCCCGGCCGGGCTGCCGCTGCTCGCCCTGTACTCGGTGGCCGCGGGGCTGTCCGACGACGGCGACGACTGGCTGTGGTTCCTGCTGGCGGCGGCCGGCTACCTGATGCTGCTGCTCGCCGAGGGCCGGGACCGGCTCTCCCAGTGGGGGCGCGTGTTCGGCGGGGCGCCGGGCCCGGGCGGGGAGTCGCCCGGCGCCGTCGCACCGGCGCGCACCGGGCGGCGGATCGGCGTGGTCGCGCTGAGCATCGCCCTGGTGGTGCCGCTCGGCCTGCCCGCGATGAACGGCGGCCTGCTGGATCCCACCGGTGCGGGGGCCGGCTCCGGCACCGGCGGGGGCGGCACCATCTCGGCGGTGAACCCGCTGGTGTCGCTGCGCGACTCGCTGAACAGGGACGAGGACCGCCAGGTCATGTCGGTGCGCTCCGAACTGACGGGCGTGTCGGACCTGTACCTGCGGATCGTGTCCCTGGACGACTTCGACGGCACCACGTGGAAGCCGTCGAAGCGGTCCATCACCACCGTCCCCGACGGCACGTTCCCGACGCCGCCGGGCCTCGGCACCGACATCGAGCGCACGGAGATCGGCACGACGGTCTCGACCGCCGACTGGTATGCCCAGAACTGGCTGCCGATGCCGTACCCGCCGAGCGGGGTGAGCATCCGGGGCAACTGGCGCTACGAACCCGTCGGCATGACGCTGGTCGGCGACCACGGGCAGAACACGCGCGGTCTGACCTACGAGGTGCGCAGCCTCCATGTACGGCCCACGGCGGAGCAGCTGGCCGACGCGCCGGAACCGGCGCCCTCGCTGCGGCGCGAGTACACCGAGCTGCCGGACTCGCTGCCGGCCGTGGTGTCCCGCACCGCCCGCGAGGTCACCGAGGGCGCGGCCAACGCCTACGACCGGGCCGTCAAGCTCCAGGAGTACTTCACACTGACCGGCGGCTTCGAGTACGACACCGAGGTCGACGTCGGCAGCGACTCGCAGGCGATCGCCCGTTTCCTGCGGGACAGGCAGGGCTTCTGCGTGCACTTCTCGTTCGCGATGGCGTCGATGGCCCGTTCGCTGGGCATACCGGCGCGGGTCGCGGTGGGCTTCGCGCCCGGCACCCCCCAGGCCGACGGCACGGTCGCGGTCGGGCTGCGGGACGCGCACGCCTGGCCGGAGCTGTACTTCGAAGGTGTGGGCTGGACCCGGTTCGAGCCCACCCCGACCCGTGGTTCGACGCCGTCGTACACCGTGCAGGACACCGCGGAGAACACGCTGCCCGATCCCGCGCGGCCCTCACGGGCCACGCCCTCGGAGCCGTCGGCGCAGCCCTCGGCGAGCGAGAGCTGCACGGCGGAGCGGAGGAAGCTGGGGGCGTGCGAGAGCGAGTCGCCACAGGCGGCCCTGCCCACCGGAGACGACGGCCCGAAGTGGTACGCGCTGCTGGGATGGGCGCTGGCCGGTCTCGCGGTGCTGGTGCTGCCGCTGTCGCCGATGCTGTGGCGGACGAGGGCCCGGGCGGTGCGGCTGGGCGGGCACGGCCGCTCGGAGGCGGGGACGGCGCCGTACGTCCTGGCCGTCTGGGACGAACTGACCGACACGGCGTGGGACTACGGCATCGCGCCGGACGATTCGCTGACCCCGCGCGGGGCGGCGGACCGGATCGTGCGGCTGGGCCGGCTCGGCCCGGATGCGGCGGCGTCGGTGCACCGGGTGGCCGGTGCGGTGGAGCAGGTCCTGTACGCGCCCCGGCCGCGGCCGACGACGGGTCTGACGGACGAGGTGCGGGGCATTGCGGCGGGGCTGCGGTCCTCGGTCGACCGGCGGGCGCGGGCGCGGGCGGTGTTCGTGCCGCGGTCGAGCGTGCGGGTGGTGTGGGCGGTGTCGGCGTGGTGGGCCGGGGTGCGCGGACGTCTGTCCGCGCTGCGGCCGGACTGGCATCGGCCGTCACGGCAGCAGGGCTGAGCCTCACCGGTCGCGCGGGGCGTGGGCCCGCCCTGCGAGGTGAGGGTCCACCCTGCGAGGTGAGGGCCGGCCCGCCGGAACAGGGGCCGGACGGGGGCACGCGGCCCGGCGCTTGCGGGATCCTCCCCCGCTCCCGGCTTCGCCCGAGCGGGTGACCGTATGAGCGGGAGGTGCCCCCATGGCCACCCTCCCCCCGCTCTCGGATTCGCTCGAACGGGGGGAGGCACGACTGCCCGCGGGGAACGAGGAGGGGGATGCGGTTGTCCGCCGGAACAGGGGCGCGGGGGTGCCCGCCGGAACAGGAATGCGAGGCTGTCCGCCGGAATGCCGCAGGGGGCGGCCACCGTGTCGGTGGCCGCCCCCGGGCTCGTCCTCGGTGGGAGGCTAGTGACCGCCCTGTTCGTCACGGCGGCGTTGCCAGCGTTCCTCGATGCGGTCCATCACGGAGCGGCGCTGTCTGCCCTGGCGTCCCGCCTGCGGCGTACCCGCCGCGCCGGCGGGCTGCTCCCCGGGCTTGGGCGCCTTGCGCCAGCCGGTCACCGCGAGGACCGCACAGCCCAGCATCACGAGGAACCCGACGACACTGAGCCAGACCTGCTGGGCGACCATACCGGCCATGAGGAGCGCAATACCCACGAGGAAGCCCGCGACCGCCTGGTAGACCCGTCGCCGGGTGTACGTACGCAGCCCGCTTCCCTCGAGCGTTGTCGCGAACTTGGGATCTTCGGCGTACAGCGCTCGCTCCATTTGCTCGAGCATGCGCTGCTCGTGCTCCGAGAGCGGCACGGAGTCCTCCTCATCGTGCAGTCGCCGGGGCGACCCGGGGGGGTCCCTTCAGGATAGGCGGGGAATCGCCCCCGTGAAACCCGCCCCTCTGCGCCAATTGGCCAACCGGTACCAGCCATCACGTCCCGGCCCGCTGAGGCTTCTCATTCCCCGGCGTCCGGCCCGTCATGCCGGGCGGTCTCCCTCGATCATACGGTGCCAAGCCGCCATTCGGGGGGCCTGTGGCTCACTCGATGCGCAGCGGGGCTGCCGGGACGCGCCGCTGATCAGCGGCGCGTCCCGGCAGCCGCTCAGGTCCCCGGTGTCCCCCGTGTCTCGCCGAGCACGTGAAGTTGCGTGGCCACGGAGTGGAAGGCGGCGAGTTCGGCCGCCGCGGTCTCCAGCCTCAGCAGCGCGTCCAGGGCCCCGGGCTCGGTGTCGACGAGCACGCCGGGGACGAGGTCGGCGAAGACCCGCACGCCGTGCACGGCGCCGACCGTCAGTCCCGCACCCTCCACGAGCGCGGTGAGCCGGTCGGCGGTGAAACGGCGCGGCACGGGATCGCCGGCGCCCCATCGGCCGTCCGGGTCGTCGAGCGCCTGCCTGGCCTCCGTGAAGTGGCCGGCGAGGGCGCGGGTGAGCACGGCGCCGCCGAGGCCCGCGGCGAGCAGGCTGACGACGCCGTCGGGGCGCAGGGCCGCCACCGCGTTGCGGACGCCCTCGGCGGGGTCGTCGACGTACTCCAGGACGCCGTGGCACAGCACGACGTCGTAGCCGCCGCGCTCGGCCACGTCGAAGAGGCCCCGGACATCGCCCTGGACGCCCCGGACCCGCTCGGCGACATCGGCCTCGGCGGCGCGTCGCTCCAGGGCGAACAGCGCGTCGGGGCTGGGGTCGACGACGGTCACCTGGTGACCGAGCCGGGCCAGGGGCACCGCGAAGTTGCCGCTGCCGCCGCCGGTGTCGAGGATGTCCAGCGCCTGCCGTCCGGTCGCCTTGACCCGGCGTTCCAGGGCGTCCTGGAGGACCTCCCAGACCACGGCGGTACGGAGGGCGGCACGGGGCCGCATCGGGTCCGACACGGTAGTTGACTCCTCGGCGCGGCACCGCCCGGTCTTCGGCGGAGCAATGGGTTTCAGGCGCTGTCCACCCTATGGCCTGCACCGTGGTGCGCGGCCACCTGGCCGAGGGCCTACGGTGCCGCGCGTGGTGTTCCGCCCCGGCCGCCCCTTCCCGGCCCCTGCCGCCGGAGGGCTCCGCCCCCCGGTCTCCTTCGCGCCCGCGCGGCGGAGCCGCACGTTCCCTCAGCCCCGCGTCCCTGTGGCGTCGCCCCTGTCGCCGTGCGGCTGGGGCAGGACCGGCTGGAGGACCAGCATGCGTTCGACCAGGCGGAGGAACATCGCCACGTCGCGTATCAGGTCGTCGGCGTCCCGGTCGCTCGCCGCGCCCTGGATGCCGGCCTCGGCCCGCGCCCGGCGCCGGGCCCCGGAGGCGAACAGTGCGCTCCATTCGGTGAGCTCGGGCGCGATCTCGGGGAGCACGTCCCAGGCGCTCCGTATCCGGGCCCGGGCCCGGGGCGAGGTCTCGGGCCGGCCGCGGGCGGCGAGCACGGCCGCGGCGGTGCGCAGGGCGGCGAGGTGAGCCGTCGCGTAACGCTCGTTGGGGGTTTCGAGGACGGTGGCCTCGTCGAGTCCGGCACGGGCCTGGGCGAGCAGGCCGAGGGCGGCGGGCGGGGCCGTGGCGCGGCGCAGCACGGGGTGGATGTCGCTCGCCGGGCCGTTCAGTGAGGGGGCAGGGCCGGTTGCGCGGCGCCGACGGGCGGCGGCTGCGGACGAGTGGGCCATGACGAACCTCCTGTCGTCTTTGTGACGCCACCTCTACTAAGAGATGCCGTATGTACACATCGTGAGGTATGGCACTGACAATCCGTTCTGAGCTGGTCCTTTGCTTCGCTCGTCTGTTCGCGTCCGAGGAACTGCGCGACAGCGGCGCCTTCGGCCGGCGGGAGGGGAGCGGATCCTCGTCCTCGCGCTGCCGATGCTCCAGGTGACCTCGGCGGGCGGTACGTACCCCGGGCAGACCGGCCCGGCTTCTTCGACGCGCTGCACCCGTTCCTGCCGATGAGCCATGTCGCCGAGGCGCTGCGGCGGCTCATCACGGGCGGCGGCCTCGGACCGGTGCGGCAGACGTGCGCCGTGCCGACGGCCCTCGCCGCGGGCGCCCTCGCGCTCACCGCGCTGTCGGCCCGCCGCCACCGGGTGAGGGCGGGGAACCGGCTGCACCCCGAGCTGAGCCTGTGAGCCGACCCGTGAACGGACGGACCGGCGCCCCTGTGACAATCGGGGCCATGGAACGCAGCACCACGCCGGGCGGCAGTGCCCGCCGCGAGGCCACCCGGCAGAAGCTCTACGAGGCGGCCGTCATCCTCATCGCCGAACAGGGCTTCTCCGCCACCACCGTGGACGAGATCGCCGAGCGGGCGGGAGTCGCGAAGGGCACGGTCTACTACAACTTCGCGAGCAAGTCGGTCCTCTTCGAGGAGTTGCTGCGGCACGGGGTCGGTCTGCTGACCGCCTCGCTGCGGGAGGCGGCCGAGCGGACGGCCGGGGAGGGCGGCGGCAAGGTCGACACCTTGGACGCGATGATCCGCGCGGGGCTCGTCTTCATCGACCGTTACCCGGCCTTCACCCAGCTGTACGTGGCCGAGCTGTGGCGCACCAACCGGGCCTGGCAGTCCACGCTGACGGCGGAGCGGCAGCAGGCGGTGGCGGTGGTCGAGGGCGTGTTGCGCGAGGGCGTGGCGAACGGCGAGTTCAGCGAGGAGATCGACGTGCCGCTGACGGCGGCGGCGCTGGTCGGCATGGTGCTGGTGGCCGCGCTGGACTGGAAGTCCTTCCAGCCGGAGCGCTCCCTGGACGACGTGCACTCCGCCCTGTCGCGGCTGCTGCAGGGACGGGTCAGCGGCCGCCGCTGAGTCCCGGACGGACGAAGGCGCCGGCCCTGGGTGGCCGCGTCCCCCGCGGGCCGCCGTCGGACCGGCGCCTTCCTCGCTCCCCCGTACGTCCCCCGTGCGGTCGTCCCCCGGGTTCCCCGTGCCTCGCTCCCACCGACGCCGCCGGCGGAAGGAGCGGATCGCGGGCCCGTACCGTTCCGGCACCCCGTGTCGCCGGTTCCGGGACCGAGCCCCTCTCCGTGGTTCCCACTCTCTCGTCCCCGCGGGCCGTCCCCCATCCGCGCGCGTACTCAACTCGGCGGGTAGGTACGGGTACTCAGGGCCGTGCACGCGCCCCCACGCCCCGGTGCCGCGGGCCGGGCCCCGGGTACTCGGGAACAGGCTGCCGACGGCGGCGGATAAAGTCCTCGGCATGGCACGGATTGCGGTGATCGGCGCCGGGATGGGCGCGATGGCGGCCGCCGCCCGGCTGGCCGTCGCGGGCCACCGGGTGGCGGTGTACGAGCGGACGGAGACGTACGGCGGTGCGCTGCGCCGTCTCGAGCGGGACGGGTTCGCCTTCGACACCGGTCCCGGGTTGCTCCCGCTGCCGGCGGTCTACCGGGATCTGTTCGTGAAGACCGGCAAGGAGCCGCTGGAGGCGTGTGTCGAGCTGGTCCAGGTCGACCCGTCGTCGCACCACGTGTTCGCGGACGGCACGCGCGTGTCGCTGCCGAACGCCTCCCGCGCGGGCGTCGTCTCCGCGCTGGAGGAGAGCCTCGGGGCGGACGCGGCCAGGCGCTGGAGGGACTTCCTGGTGCGGGCGCGGGAGGCCTGGGACCGCTCGCGCCGGCCGCTGCTGGAGGAGCCGCTGTGGCCCGACTGGCAGGTCCTGGCCGAGCGCGAACCGTATCCGGCGGTCCCCCACAGGAGGTTCCTGCGCACCCGTACGGCGGGCACGCTCGCGGAGGTCGGCGCGTGGGAGCTGCGCGACCCCCGGCTGGCCGCGCTGCTGGAGGGCCATGCGCTGGCGCACGGCCTCGATCCCTGCACCACCCCGGCGAGCGCGGCGGTGCTGCCGTACATGGAGCACGCCTTCGGCATGTGGTACGTGCGGGGCGGTCTGCGGGAGCTGGCGCGGGCGGTGTACGAGCGGTGCGTGGCCCGCCGGGTGGAGTTCCACTTCGGCGCGGAGGTGGCCGGGGTGAAGGAGGAGGACGGCCGGGCGGCGGGGCTGGAACTCGCCGGCGGCTCGGTGGTGGAGGCGGACTTCGTGGTCGCCGGGGTGGCTCCCGGGGTGCTGGACCGGCTGAGCCGGGGGAGGCGGGTGCGCGGTGACGGCGAGGTCCAGGGCCGGCGGGGGACGGCGAGCCGGGTGACGGTGGCGCTGGCGCTGCGGGGCGGGCGTCCGGAGGGGACCCCGCACCGTACGGTCGTGCACACGGAGGACCGGGAGGCCGAGCTGGAGTCGTTGTCCGGTGTGTCCGGGGACCTGCCCGCGCGGCCCACGGTCACGGTGCTGCGGCCGGACGACCCGGCGCTGGTCCCGGACGCCGGCCACGAGGCGGTCACGGTGACGTCGGTGGTGCCCGCCGGGGCCGAGGGGGCCCGGGAGACGTACGCCGGGAACCTGATCACCGTCGCCGAGCGCGCGGTGCCCGGCCTGCGCGACCGGTTGCTGTGGCACGAGGTGCGCACCCCGGCCGACATCGCCGGGGAGACCGGCGCGGAGGGCGGCGCGGTGCCGGCGCCGGCGCTGGCCGCGGCGGGCGGGCGGCTGCTGCACCCGGCCAACACCACCGGTCTGACGGGGCTGTTCACGGCCGGGGGCTGGTCGCACCCCGGCGGCGGGCTCCCGCACGCCGGGATGTCGGGGGCGCTGGTGGCCGGACTGATCGTGGAGGGACCGGAGTTCCGCGGGTCGCGGTGAGTGCGCTCAGTAGCGGTACCGCTCGTCGTAGCCGTTGCCGCCGCCGTGCGTCTGCCCGTCGCCCTGGTACGGGTACTGCGGTTGCTCGGGCGGGAGTTCACCGCCGTACGCGTCGTCGGTGCTGCGCTGCTGCGGGACCCACAGGCCGTCGGCCGGGGTCTCGCCGCCGTAGCCCTGCTGGGCGTACGGGTCCTGGCCGTAGCCCTGCTGGGGGTACTGCTGCGGTTCGGCGTAGCCGGTGTCGTACGAGGTGTTCCCGTAGGTCGAGTTGCCGATGTACGGGTCGGAGTAGGCCGCGTACTGCTGCTGGCCCGTGGTGTCGTAGCCCTGCTGCTGGCCGTAACCGGAGTAGTCGTGGGCGTAGTTCGGGTCGGCGCCCTGGGTGGCCGCCGCGTACTGGTCCTGGGGCGGGGCCGCGTGCCCGGTGTCGCCGTAGACGCCGTAGGAGCCGGTGTCCTCGGGCACGGGCTGCGGCTCGTAGACGGCGGTGGTCTCGGCCGCCGTCGGCTGACCGGAGCGGGCGGCGGGGGTGAACACGTCGTCGCGGTCGTAGTCGTCGTCCGCGTACCGGTCGGTCGGGTCGGTCCGGTCGGTCCGGTCGCGGTGGTCGTCGCCCTCTTCGTCGTGACCGGCGCCGGACGCCTCCAGGTCGGAGACCTCCAGGGTCGGCTCCTGGCGTCCGCGGCCGCCGCGCCGGCCCTTGGCGGCGGCCAGCATCGGCGCGTTGACCGCCCAGCCGGCCGCGAAGCCGCGGCGGAAGGACAGCGTCACGTAGGTCTGGCCGACCGCGAAAGCGGCGGTGCCCAGCCCGATGACGATCACGGACGGGATCAGCACACCGAACACGACCCCGAGGAAGCCGGTGAAGGCGAGCAGTCGCCAGCGCAGGCGCGCCTTGTACTGCAGCAGCACCTCACCGAGCAGCCACAGCGCGACGACGCCGAACGCGATGTAGAGGACCGTCCAGCCCATGTACGCCCCTCTCCCAGTGGTCGCTACGCAGTGTGTCGTATATCAGTGCGACCGGTCTAGGCCCGCGGTGGGTGGTGCAGGCCCAGGTTCTCGTAGATTTCCAGGGTCGCCGTGGAGTTGTTGAGCGTGATGAAGTGCAGTCCGGGCACTCCCTCGGCCAGCAGCCGGGCACAGAACTCCGTGGCGAACTCGATACCGATGGAGCGTACCGCCGACGGATCGTCCTTCGCTGCGAGGATCCGCTCCTTGAGGGCCTCCGGGAACACGGCGTTACTGAGCTTCGGCAGCCTCTCCAGCATCTTCACGCTGGTCACCGGCATGACCTCGGGGATCACCGGGGTCGCGCAGCCCGCCGCGTGGACTCGGTCACGCAGCCGCAGATAGGACTCGGGCCGGAAGAACATCTGGGTGATCGCGTAGTCGGCGCCGGCCCGGCACTTGTCGACGAAGCGGGCGACGTCGGTGTCCCAGTCGGCCGAACGCGGGTGCATCTCCGGGAAGGCGGCGACGCCGACGCAGAAGTCGCCCGACTCCTTGATGAGCCGGACGAGTTCGGCGGCGTAGGTCAGCCCCCGCGGGTGCGGCACCCAGTCGCCCATCGGGTCGCCGGGCGGGTCGCCGCGCACGGCGAGCATGTTGCGGATCCCGGCGTCGGCGTACTGGCCGATGATGTTGCGCAGCTCGGCGACGGAGTGGTCGACCGCGGTGAGGTGGGCGACCGGGGTGAGGGTGGTGTCGGCGACGATCTGCTGGGTCTCCTTGACCGTGCCGGCGCGTGTGGAGCCGCCCGCGCCGTAGGTGACGGAGACGAAGTCCGGCGCGACCGCCTCGACCCTGCGCAGCGCGCTCCACAGGTTCCGCTCGCCCTTGGGGGTCTTCGGTGCCGAGAACTCGAACGAGAACGTCGTCTTGCCGGTGGCGAGCATGTCACGCACGGTACGCGCGCGGTCAGTCCTGGTGGATGCGGTTCCGAGGGCCATACCGGCAGGTTAGCCAGGGGAGGGCGGTCTCCCAACCGGATGGGTGATATTCGCCTGAAATGCCGACTTGCTGTCCACGCCTTGGACAAACCTGGGACGGGCGGGGGTCATCCGGCGTCCGGGAGCGCCGCCTGCCGCAGC
Source organism: Streptomyces pimonensis (assembly GCF_041380215.1). NCBI lineage: Bacteria > Bacillati > Actinomycetota > Actinomycetes > Kitasatosporales > Streptomycetaceae > Streptomyces > Streptomyces pimonensis. Next base: position 112,668 of record NZ_JAHWZY010000005.1, on the reverse strand, counting down.
CGCTCCGCGAACCCGGCCGCCGCCGCGCCCGGGTCGTCCGCCTCGGTGACGGCCCGTACGACGACGACCCGGCGGGCGCCGGCGTCCAGCACCTCGTCGAGGTTGCCGAGGTCGATGCCGCCGATGGCGAACCAGGGACGGTCGGTGCCGAGGGCGGCCGTGCGGCGGACCAGGCCGAGGCCGGGGGCGTGGCGGCCGGGCTTGGTGGGGGTGGGCCAGCAGGGGCCGGTGCAGAAGTAGTCCACGCCGGGCTGGACGGCCGCCGCGGCGGCCTCGGACTCGGTGTGGGTGGAGCGGCCGATCAGGATGTCGTCGCCGAGGATGGCGCGGGCGGCGGGGACGGGGAGGTCGCCCTGGCCGAGGTGGAGGACATCGGCGCCGGCGGCGTGGGCGACGTCCGCGCGGTCGTTGACCGCGAGCAGCTTGCCGTGCCGGGCGCAGGCGTCGGCGAGGACCGCCAGGTGCTCCAGCTCCTCGCCGGCCTCCATGCCCTTGTCCCGCAGCTGCACGATGTCGACCCCGCCGGCCAGGACCGCGTCCAGGAACTCCGGGAGATCGCCCTGCCGCGTGCGGGCGTCGGTGCACAGATAGAGCCGGGCGCCGGCGAGCCGGGCGCGAGCGGTGGCGGTCATGCGAGGGGCCCCCCGGGGGTGTCGGCGGCATGCGGACCCGGCGGGTCCGCCACGGGGGACCCTATGCCGCCGGCACGGGCGCCCCCGGGCCGGGGCCTGCGCCCCGGCCTGTGGTGTTCGGATGGGTGGATGGTCGGGTCCGGGTCAGACCGCGAGTGCCTGGGCCCGGCGCTTCACCTCCGTGCCGCGGTTCTCGCTGAGTGCCTGCGCGGGCGTGCCCGGCAGGGTGGGGTCGGAGGTGAAGAGCCATTCCAGCATCTCTTCGACCGTGAAGCCGTCGTCCCGCAGGAGCGTCAGGGTCCCGGTCAGCCCCTTGACGATCTTGTCCCCGTCGATGAAGGCGGCGGGCACGTGCAGCGCGCGGTTCTCACCCCGGCGCACGGCGATGAGCTGGCCCTCCTTGACCAGCTGCCGGACGCGCGTCACCTCGACACCGAGCATCTCGGCGATGTCGGGGAGGGTGAGCCAGGCGGGGACGAGAGCATCGATCTTTGCGTCAATCTCGGTCACGGGACAAGCGTGCCATCTGCCACCGACAGTCGGAAGTCAGCCCCGCCCGGGCGGACGCGCCGGACCGGGAGCGTCACGCCGTCGCCGACTTCAGGGGCCGCGCCGGGTCCGCCAGCAGCTCCGCGTCCATCGCCGTGCCCGCCTCGATCAGCCTGCGGCCCTGCGCCAGGTCCCGGGGCCGCCCCACCGCGAGCAGCGCGACCGGGCGGGACCCCCGCAGCCAGCAGACGCTCCACGCCGCCTCGGCGGGGTCCCCGCGCCACACCGTCCGGTCGGCGTCCGCGTGGTGCCCCGCGTACTGCACGAAGCGCCCGAACTGCTCGGACCAGAAGTACGGCACCGGGTCGTAGACCGCCGGCGTCCGGCCGGTGGAGGCGCCGAGGATGTTCTCGGCGACCGTGCGCGGCCCCTGGAGGGCGTTGTCCCAGTGGTGGACCAGCAGACGCTCGCCGTAGCGCCCGGACGGGAAGGACGCGCAGTCGCCGACCGCGTACACGTCCGGCAGGGAGGTCGCCAGATGACGGTCGGCGACGACCTCCCCGTGCGCCCCGAGCTCGATCCCGGAGCCCGCCAGCCAGGCGGTGGCGGGCCGGGCCCCGATGCCGACGACCACGGCGCCCGCGGGCAGCCGCGTACCGTCGTCCAGGACCACGGTGCCGGGCTCGACGCGCGCCACGCGCGCGTGCGTGCGCAGCGTGACGCCGGCCTGCGCGTACCAGGCGGCCATCGGAGCGGCCACCTCGGCGGGCAGCACCCCGGTGAGCGGCCGCTCCTCGGCCTCCACCACGGTGACCGCGCAGCCCGCCTCGCGGGCCGCCGTGGCGAACTCCGCGCCGATCCAGCCGGCGCCGACCACCACGATGTCGTGCTGCCGCGCGAGCACCGGCCGCAGCCGCGCGGCGTCGTCCAGCGTGCGCAGCAGGTGGACGCCGGGGACGCCCTCCGCGCCCGGCAGCCGGACCGGTCCCGCACCGGTGGCGACCACCAGGACGTCGTACGGGACGGGCCCGGTCTCCGTGTCCAGCTCGTGGTCGCCGGGGCGCAGGCCGAGCACCTCGCAGCCGAGCCGCAGTTCGACGCCGGCGTCCTCGAAGTCGACGTCGAAGGCGGAGCCCTCGGCCTTGCCCAGCAGCACCGCCTTGGACAACGGCGGCCTGTCGTACGGCTGGTGGGGTTCCGCACCGATCAGGGTCACGGCGCCGGTGAAACCCTGCTCCCGCAGGGCGAGGGCGGTCTGCACGCCGGCCATGCCCGCGCCCGCCACCACCACCCGCCGCGGCTGCGGCCGTCCCGGTTCCTGTGTCTGCTCGCTCACCCGATCACCTTAGACACCCGGCGCGGCATCGATCAGCCGAGCTGCTCCACCACACTCGTCCCGCTGCCCGGCTGCGACTCCCACGCCCAGTTCTCCTCCAGCCGTATCCGTCCGTCGGACAGCTCCACGACCGTCGAGACGCAGTGCCCCGAGGAGGTGGTGCCGTCCTGTCTCAGCTGCACGTACCGGAAGTCCAGCCGGTCCCCCGCGCGGGTGCCCACCAGGTACCCGCGCACGACGTCGCCGCCCTCGTACTCGGCCCAGATCTCGTCGCCCCGCTCGTGGTAGACGAAGCGGGTGCGGGTGCCGACCTGGCCGGGGGCCTGGTCGGCCACGGGGGCGAGGACGAGTCCGTCGAGCGATCCACGGGGCGGGGCGGAGTCCCTCGGCCGAGGACGGCGGCGGGTGACGGGCGGGCGGGCCACGGTGGGGCTCCCTTACGAGTGCGATGCGCCGGAGGTTAGGGTGGCCAACGTACAAGCACTCGCGGGAGCCCGGACGCACCGGGCTGAGAGGGAGGCTGGCGGCCTCCGACCGTACGAACCTGATCCGGGTCATGCCGGCGAAGGGAGGGGCTGGACGCCCATGTCGCCCACGCGCACCTCGGACGTCCTCGTCGTCGGGGGCGGGATCATCGGACTGGTGACGGCCTGGCGGGCCGCGCAGCGCGGTCTCGGCACGGTCGTGGTGGACCCGGAGCCGGGCGGCGGCGCCGCGCGGGTGGCCGCCGGGATGCTGGCCGCCGTCACGGAACTGCACTACGGCGAGGAGACCCTGCTCGGTCTGAACCTCGCCTCCGCGCGACGCTATCCCGACTTCGCGGCCGAGCTGACCGAGCTGACCGGCCACGACCTCGGCTACCGCGCGTGCGGCACGCTCGCCGTGGCGCTGGACGCCGACGACCGTGTCCACCTGCGGGAACTGCACGCCCTGCAGCAGCGGTCGGGACTGGACTCGCAGTGGCTGTCCGGGCGGGACTGCCGGCGCCTGGAGCCGATGCTCGCGCCGGGCGTGCGCGGCGGCCTGCGGGTGGACGGCGACCACCAGATCGACCCGCGGCGGCTGGCGGCCGCGCTGGTCACCGCCTGTGAGCGCGTGGGCGTGACCGTCCACCGAGCACGGGCCGAGCGGCTCGTCGTCGCGGGAGGCCGCGCGACGGGCGTCGTCACGGCCGACGGCGCCGGACTCGGCGCCGGACAGGTGGTGCTCGCCGCGGGCAGCCTCAGCGGGCGGCTCGCGGGCGTCCCGGCGGACGTGCTGCCTCCCGTGCGTCCCGTGAAGGGGCAGGTGGTACGGCTGACGATGCCCGCGCGGCACGGCCCCTTCCTGAGCCGGACCGTGCGGGCCGTGGTGCGCGGCAGCCACGTCTACCTGGTGCCGCGCGGGAACGGCGAACTGGTGATCGGGGCGACCAGCGAGGAGATGGGCTGGGACACCGCCGTGACCGCGGGCGGCGTGTACGAGCTGCTGCGCGACGCCCACGAGCTGGTCCCCGGCATCACCGAGCTGCCGCTGACCGAGACCCTGGCCGGACTGCGCCCCGGCTCCCCCGACAACGCGCCGCTGCTCGGCCCGACGGAGCTCGAGGGGCTGCTGCTCGCCACCGGCCACTACCGCAACGGTGTCCTGCTGACGCCGGTCACCGGCGACGCCATGGCGGAGGTCCTGACCACCGGCGCCCTGCCGGAGGTGGCCCGCCCCTTCACCCCGCGGCGCTTCGGCGCCGCCGTCCGCACGGAGCAGCCCGCATGAACATCTCGGTCAACGGGGAGCGCCGGGAGTTCGCGCCCGGCACGGCTCTCGACCTCGTCGTGAAGTCGCTCACCGAGGCGCCCTCGGGGGTGGCCGCCGCCCTCAACGAAACCGTCGTCCCGCGCGCGCAGTGGCCCGCCACGCCCCTCGGCGAGGGTGACCGCGTGGAAGTCCTGACCGCCGTCCAGGGAGGCTGACCATGGCCGACGATCCGTTCCTCCTCGGCGGCACGTCCTTCACGTCCCGCCTGATCATGGGCACCGGCGGGGCGCCGAGCCTCGATGTGCTGGAGCGGGCGCTGGCGGCGTCCGGGACGGAACTGACGACCGTCGCGATGCGGCGGGTGGACCCCTCGGTGCACGGGTCCGTGCTGTCGGTGCTGGAGAAGCTGGGCATCCGGGTGCTGCCGAACACGGCGGGGTGCTTCACCGCCGGTGAGGCCGTGCTCACCGCACGCCTCGCGCGGGAGGCGCTCGGCACGGACCTGGTCAAGCTGGAGGTCATCGCCGACGAGCGGACGCTGCTTCCGGACCCGATCGAGCTGCTGGACGCGGCGGAGACGCTGGTCGACGACGGGTTCACGGTGCTTCCGTACACGAACGACGATCCGGTGCTGGCGCGGAAGCTGGAGGAGGCCGGATGCGCGGCGATCATGCCGCTGGGTTCGCCGATCGGGTCGGGGCTGGGGATCCGCAATCCGCACAACTTCGAGTTGATCGTGGAGCGGGCCGGTGTGCCGGTGATCCTGGACGCCGGGGCGGGGACCGCGTCGGACGTGGCGCTGGCGATGGAGCTGGGGTGTGCGGGGGTGATGCTGGCGTCGGCGGTCACCCGGGCGCAGGAGCCGGTGCTGATGGCTTCCGCGATGCGGTGTGCGGTGGAGGCGGGGCGGCTGGCCCGGCTGGCGGGGCGGATCCCCCGGCGGTGGTTCGCCGAGGCGTCGTCCCCCACCGAGGGCATGGCCGTGCTGGATCCTGAGCGGCCTGCCTTCTAGGCGCTGCTCGCCGGAGCCGGGCGGGGGGGCGGGTTCGCCCGCCGGCGCTCGCAGGGTGCCGCCGCGTCCGCCCGCGCCCGTCCTGCGGCACGGGTGGGCGCTCACGTGATGCGCACGTCACAGCTCCGCTGCAACGGACGGTGAGCGGGACGGGGTGCCGGCGGGGGCTCGTAGACTCGGGGCGTGGACACGACCCTTCAGGACCCTCTGGTCGGGCAGGTGCTCGACGGCCGGTATCACGTCGAGGCGCGGATCGCGGTCGGCGGGATGGCCACGGTCTACCGGGCCGTGGACACCCGTCTGGACCGCGTCCTCGCGCTCAAGGTGATGCACCCCTCCCTCGCGGCCGACGGCTCGTTCGTCGAGCGGTTCATCCGCGAGGCGAAGTCGGTCGCCCGGCTGGCCCACCCGAACGTGGTGCAGGTCTTCGACCAGGGCACCGACGGGACGTACGTCTATCTGGCGATGGAGTACGTCGCCGGCTGCACCCTGCGCGACGTGCTGCGCGAGCGCGGGGCGCTCCAGCCGCGCGCCGCGCTGGACATCCTGGAGCCGGTGCTGGCCGCGCTCGGCGCCGCGCACCGGGCCGGGTTCGTGCACCGCGACATGAAGCCCGAGAACGTGCTGATGGGGGACGACGGCCGGGTCAAGGTCGCCGACTTCGGGCTGGTCCGCGCCGTGGACTCGGTGACGAACACCACGGGCACCGTGCTGGGCACGGTCTCGTACCTGGCCCCGGAGCAGATCGAGGACGGCACCGCCGGCCCCCGTGTGGACGTCTACGCCTGCGGCATCCTGCTGTACGAGATGCTGACCGGCGAGAAGCCGTACGACGGCGACTCCCCCGCGATCGTGCTCTACAAGCACCTGCACGACGAGGTGCCCGCCCCCTCGGCCGCCGTGCCCGGCATGGCGTACGAGCTGGACGAGCTGGTCGCGTCGGCGACCGCGCGCAACCCCGAGGTCCGTCCGCACGACGCGGTGGAGCTGCTCGCGCAGGTCCGCGCGGGGCGCGGCCGGCTCACCGACGGGCAGCTCGACGCGGTGCCGCCGCAGGCGCTGGCGTCGGAGCACGACAACGCCGAGGACCGTACGAGCGTCATCCCTCGCTCGCTGACCGTCCCCCGCCCGCTGCCCGTCGACGAGGACGCGGCCGCGGGCCTCACGCACCGCACCAGCCGGTTCCGGTCCCCGCCGCCGCTGCCGCCCCGGCGCCGGACGGCGCTGCGGCGCGGGCCGATGGCGATCGTCGTGGCCGTGCTGCTGCTCCTCGGGGCCGGCACGGGCATCTGGTACATCAACTCCGGCCAGTTCACCAAGGTCCCGCCGCTGCTGGGGAAGACCGAGCAGGAGGCCCGGGAGCGGCTGGCGGACGCCGGGCTGGACACCGGTCAGGTGGCGGAGGCGTACAGCGACACCGTGGAGCGGGGCACGGTGATCAGCACCGACCCGGAGACGGGCGCCCGCATCCGCGGCGACGACTCGGTGTCGCTGACCCTCTCCAAGGGGCCGCAGACCGTGCGGGTGCCCGACCTCGACGGCTACCCGCTGGACAAGGCGCGGGACGTGCTCGGGGACGACGGCCTGGAGCCGGGCATGGTGACCCGGGAGTTCAGCGGGACCGTGGCCCGGGGTTCGGTGATCTCCACGGAACCGGGCAAGGGCACCGAGGTCCGTGCGGGCTCCGCCGTGGCGCTGACCGTGAGCAAGGGCAGCCCGGTGGACGTGCCGGACGTGACCGGTGACGACGCGCAGGACGCCCGCGCGGAGCTGGAGGAGGCCGGTCTCAAGGTGGAGATCGCCGCCGAGCGGGTCCACTCCGGGCACGACGCCGGCCGGGTGGCCCGGCAGACCCCGGGCGCGGGACGGCAGGCCGCCGAGGGCGACACCGTGACGCTGACCCTGTCCAAGGGGCCGGAGATGGTCGAGGTGCCGGACGTGATCGGCGACAGCGTGGACGAGGCCAAGGAGAAGCTGAAGGACGCCGGGTTCGACGTGGACGAGGACCGCGGACTGCTCGGACTGTTCGGCGACACCGTCAAGGACCAGTCCGTGGACGGCGGGGAGACCGCGCCCAAGGGCTCGACGATAACCATCGGGATCCGCTGACCGACGGGGCCGGCGCGCGTGGCACCCTTGACGGGTGAAGAGTCACCTGTCCGGCCCCGCCCGCAACCCGGTCGGCGGCCATGTGCCCGTGGCCGGCGGCCTGCACTCCGTCGGCCTGTCCTACGCCCGTGAGCTGGGCGCCGAGACCGTGCAGGTCTTCGTCGCCAATCCGCGCGGCTGGGCCACCCCGGCCGGCAACCCGAAGCAGGACGAGGCGTTCCGCGCGGCCTGCGCGGACCGGTCGATCCCGGCGTACGTGCACGCCCCGTACCTGATCAACTTCGGCTCCCACACCGAGGCGACCGTCGAACGGTCCGTGGAGTCGCTGCGGCACTCGCTGCGGCGCGGCCGGGAGATCGGCGCGCTGGGCGTGGTGGTGCACACGGGCAGCGCGACCGGCGGGCGGGAGCGGCCGGTGGCGCTGGAGCAGGTACGGGAGCGCATGCTGCCGCTGCTCGACGAGCTCACCCATGACGACGACCCGTTCCTGCTGCTGGAGTCGACGGCGGGACAGGGCTCCTCGCTGTGCTCACGGACCTGGGACTTCGGGCCGTACTTCGAGGCGCTGGACGCCCATCCGAAGCTGGGCGTCTGCCTGGACACCTGCCACATCTTCGCGGCCGGCCACGACCTGACCGGGCCGGACGGGATGCACCAGACGCTGGACCTGCTGGTGGACACGGTGGGCGAGGGCCGACTGAGGCTGATCCACGCCAATGACTCCATGGACGTGGTCGGCGCCCACAAGGACCGGCACGCGAACATCGGCGCGGGACACATCGGCGAGGAGCCGTTCCGGGCGCTGATGACGCACCCGGCGACCGAGGGCGTGCCGCTGGTGCTCGAGACGCCCGGCGGCAAGGAGGGGCACGCCGCGGACGTGGAGCGGCTGAAGAAGCTGCGGGACTCCTGACGCCGTACGGCGGTCAGAGCTCGGGGCCCTCCCCGGGCTCCTCCTGGTAGGAGTAGCGCTGCTCCTTCCAGGGGTCGCCGACGTTGTGGTAGCCGCGCTCCTCCCAGAAGCCCCGGCGGTCGGCGGTCATGTACTCCACGCCGCGTACCCATTTGGGGCCCTTCCAGGCGTACAGGTGGGGGACGATCAGCCGCAGCGGGAAGCCGTGCTCGGCGGTGAGCAGCTCGCCGTCCTTGTGGGTGGCGAAGAGGGCGCGCTCGGAGGTGAAGTCGGCCAGCCGCAGGTTGGAACTGAACCCGTACTCCGCCCAGACCATCACGTGGGTGACGTCCGGCGCGGGCGGGGCGATGTCCACGACGGTGCGCGCCGGGATTCCGCCCCACTCGGCGCCGACCATGCTGAACTTGGTGACGCAGTGCAGGTCGGCCTCGACGGTGGTGTGGGGCAGGGCCGTGAACTCCTCGTGGTTCCAGCAGTGCTTCTCACCGTCGGCGGTGGCGCCGAAGACCCGGAACTCCCAGCGTTCGGGCCGGAACCTGGGAACCGGTCCGTAGTGCGTGACCGGCCAGCCCTTCTGCAGTCGCTGCCCCGGCGGGAGCTCGAACCGCGCCGCTCCTCCTGATGCACGCTCCCCCGATTCGCGTTCCGCCGGCTGACCCATGTCTCCATCCTGACAGACCGGTGGCGATGCCCCCGAACCGGGCCTGTCAGATTCGGTCAAACAGGTACGTAACCCCATAAGCGCGGACTTACTTACTAAGTGAAGACTTACTGGACGATCTTCTCCGCCGGTGCAATCATGCGCTCCAACCCGCCAGTCCCCCCGCGCGGAAGGAGCCCATGCGATGCAGGGCGACCCCGAGGTCATCGAATTCCTGAACGAACAGCTGACCGCCGAGCTCACGGCGATCAACCAGTACTTCCTGCACTCGAAGCTGCAGGACCACAAGGGCTGGACGAAACTCGCCGAGTACACGCGCGCCGAGTCCTTCGACGAGATGCGGCACGCCGAGGCGCTCACCGACCGCATCCTGCTGCTCGACGGCCTGCCGAACTACCAGCGGCTGTTCCACGTCCGGGTCGGGCAGACCGTGACCGAGATGTTCCAGGCCGACCGGGAGATCGAGCTCGAGGCGATCGACCGGCTGCGCCGTGGGGTGGAGGTCATGCGCACCAAGGGCGACATCACGTCGGCCAACGTCTTCGAGGCGATCCTGGCCGACGAGGAGCACCACATCGACTACCTGGACACCCAGCTGGACCTGATCGAGAAGCTGGGCGAGTCGCTGTACCTGTCGACGGTCGTCGAACAGTCCCGGCCCGATTCACCGGGCCCGGGGACGAGCGGTGTCCCGGCCCACTAGGACGGCGCCGGAGGACGGGGTCAGGCGGCTTTTGGGACCTTCGCCGTGAGGGGCTGCCCGCCCTGGTCGACGAGCTGCCGGCGGGAGCAGGAGCCGCGGCCGAGCAACGCCTGGATGCGCCGTACGCAGCCGCCGCAGTCGGTGCCGGCCTTGCAGGCCGAGGCGATCTGCCGGGGCGTGCACGCTCCGGCGTCCGCGTGACTCCTCACCTGTTCCTCGGTCACACCGAAGCAACTGCAGACGAACACGCGGTTCACCTCCCGGGAAGGTACTGGGGCGAGCCGTCCCGACCCCTGATCGGTAAGGCTAACCTAACCTTACCTGCCGCCCGGAACACACAGAAGAGGGGCGGGGCGCGATCCGATGTGACGCAAGCCCCACCCCCTGTCCGGTCCCACCGGCTACTGGTCCCGGTACATCTCCGCGACGAGGAACGCCAGGTCGAGCGACTGGCTGCGGTTGAGCCGCGGGTCGCAGGCCGTCTCGTAGCGCTGGTGCAGATCGTCGACGAAGATCTCGTCGCCGCCGCCCACGCACTCGGTGACGTCGTCGCCGGTGAGTTCCACGTGGATGCCGCCCGGGTGCGTGCCGAGGCCCTTGTGGACCTCGAAGAAGCCCTTGACCTCGTCGAGCACGTCGTCGAAGCGGCGGGTCTTGTGGCCGGAGGCCGCCTCGAAGGTGTTGCCGTGCATCGGGTCGGTCACCCAGGCCACGGTGGCGCCGGACGCGGTGACCTTCTCGACCAGCTCGGGGAGCTTGTCGCGGATCTTGTCCGCGCCCATCCGGACGATGAAGGTCAGCCGGCCGGGCTCACGCTCGGGGTCGAGGCGCTCGATGTACTGCAGCGCCTCCTCGGCCGTGGTGGTCGGGCCGAGCTTGATGCCGATCGGGTTGCGGATCCGCGAGGCGAACTCGATGTGCGCGCCGTCCAGCTGCCGGGTGCGCTCACCGATCCACACCATGTGCGCGGAGACGTCGTACAGCTTCCCGGTGCGCGAGTCGACCCGGGTGAGGGCTGACTCGTAGTCGAGCAGCAGCGCCTCGTGCGAGGAGAAGAACTCGACGGTCCTGAACTCCTCCGGGTCGGTACCGCAGGCCCGCATGAAGTTCAGCGCGTTGTCGATCTCCCGGGCGAGCTGCTCGTAGCGCTGGCCGGAGGGCGACGACTTCACGAAGTCCTGGTTCCAGGCGTGCACCTGGCGCAGGTCGGCGTAGCCGCCGGTGGTGAAGGCGCGCACCAGGTTCAGCGTGGACGCCGACGCGTGGTACATGCGCTTCAGCCGCTCGGGGTCCGGGATCCGGGCCTCTTCGGTGAAGTCGAATCCGTTGACGGAGTCGCCCCGGTAGGTGGGCAGCGTCACGCCGTCGCGGGTCTCGGTGGGCTTGGAACGCGGCTTGGAGTACTGGCCGGCGATCCGCCCGACCTTCACCACGGGCACCGAGGCGGCGTACGTCAGCACGGCGCCCATCTGGAGCAGCGTCTTCAGCTTGTTGCGGATGTGGTCGGCGGACACGGCGTCGAAGGCCTCGGCGCAGTCGCCGCCCTGGAGGAGGAACGCCTCTCCCTCGGCGACGGACGCCATCCGGGCGCGCAGCTGGTCGCACTCGCCCGCGAAGACGAGCGGCGGATACGACTCGAGGTCCGCGATCACATCGCGCAGAGCCTCGGCATCGGGGTACTCGGGCTGCTGCGCCGCGGGAAGGTCTCGCCAGGTGTTGCCAGCGCTCGCGCTGGGCTTAGCGTTCACGGTCACGCCCCCAACATTACGGGGTGCTTTCGCGGCCACCGGGCCGTGCCCAGGAAATGAGACACGGGATGCGCTCCGTGGCATGGGGTAGGGTGCGTCGCATGTTCGCGCACTCGACCCGGAACTGGTGGTGGCCCGCTTCTCCGGCGGCCCACTGACTGCGCGTACGCACAGACTTCGCGAAGGCCGCCCGAGGGGCGGCCTTCGGTGTTTCCCGGGGTCGTTCCTCACGCTCACGACAGCGACGAGACGAGGGACACCCACCATGGACCTGACACAGCTTCCGCACGACGAACGCCCTTTCGCCCTGCTGCGCCGCCGCACGCCGGGCCACGCCCACGACGTGGTCGAGCTGCTGGTCGGCCCGGTCGGCACCCGTGAGCGCCTGGCCGACCTGCCCGACGAGTGCCTGGCGGTCGTCCCCTTCCGGCAGATCCGCGAGCGCGGCTTCGACGTCCGTGACGACGGCACCCCGCTGCTGGTGCTGACGCCCGAGGAGCGGTACGAGATCCCGCTCGCCGAGGCCCTCGACCGGCTCCCCGCGCACGACGTCCGGGTGGAGGGCGGCGGCTTCGACGTCGACGACGAGGAGTACGCGCGGATCGTCGGGCGGGTGCTGGACGAGGAGATCGGGCGGGGCGAGGGTGCCAACTTCGTGATCCGCAGGACGTACGAGGGCGGGATCCCCGGGTTCGGACGGGCCGACGCGCTCGCGCTGTTCCGGCGCCTGCTCGAGGGCGAGCGGGGCGCGTACTGGACGTTCGTCGTGCACACCGGGGACCGGACGCTGGTCGGCGCCAGCCCCGAGGTGCACGTCAGGGCGGCCGGCGGGACGGTCGTGATGAACCCGATCAGCGGCACCTACCGCTATCCGGACGGAGGGCCGACCCCCGAACACCTGCTGGGGTTCCTCGCCGACGGCAAGGAGATCGAGGAGCTGTCGATGGTCGTCGACGAGGAGCTCAAGATGATGTGCACCGTCGGCGACATGGGCGGGGTCGTGGTCGGGCCCCGGCTGAAGGAGATGGCGCACCTCGCGCACACCGAGTACGAGCTGCGCGGCCGGTCCTCGCTTGATGTGCGCGAGGTGCTGAAGGAGACCATGTTCGCGGCGACCGTCACCGGCTCGCCGGTGCAGAACGCCTGCCGGGTGATCGAACGGCACGAGGTGGGCGGGCGCGGCTACTACGCGGGCGCGCTGGCCCTCATCGGCCACGACGAGGGCGGGGCCCAGACACTGGACTCCCCCATTCTCATCCGCACCGCCGACATCGACGCCGCAGGCGGGCTGCGGGTGCCGGTCGGGGCCACGCTGGTGCGCGGCTCGGACCCGGCGGGCGAGGTCGCGGAGACCCACGCCAAGGCGGCCGGCGTACTGACCGCACTGGGCGTGCGTCCGGGACGCCCGCGCGAGGAGTCCGTACGGCCGAGGCTGGCCGACGACCCCCGGGTGCGGGCGGCGCTGGACGGACGGCGGGCCTCCCTGGCGCCGTTCTGGCTGCGGATGCAGGAGCCGTCGGACGCGCTGGCCGGTCACGCCCTGGTCGTCGACGGGGAGGACACCTTCACCGCGATGCTCGCCCACGTGCTGCGCGCCGCCGGGCTGGACGTGACCGTCCGCCGGTACGACGAGCCGGGGCTGCGGGAGGCGGTGCTCGGACACGACGGACCGCTGGTGCTGGGCCCCGGACCGGGCGACCCGTCCGACACGGCCGACCCGAAGATGCGTCTGCTGCGCGCGCTGACCGCCGAGGTGCTCCGGGGCGACCGGCACGGCGTCCTCGGGGTCTGCCTCGGCCACGAGCTGATCGCGGCCGAGCTGGGCCTGGAGACCGTGCGCAAGGAGGTGCCGTACCAGGGGGCGCAGACGGAGATCGACCTGTTCGGGCGGCCCGAGACGGTCGGCTTCTACAACAGCTTCGTGGCGCACTGCGACGAGGACGCCGCGCGGGAGCTGGCCGCGCACGGCGTCGAGGTGAGCCGCGCCGCAGGCGGCGAGGTGCACGCTCTTCGGGGGCCCGGCTTCGCCGGGGTGCAGTTCCACCCCGAGTCGGTGCTGACCCTGAACGGCGCGGCGATCGTCCGCGAGCTGGTGGGTCAGCTGCGGGGCACCAGGACGTTCTCGGAGCGGCGGCCGGCGGTGTAGTCGAGGACGTTGTCCACCGTGGTCTCGACGATCTGCCCGACGGCGTCCACGGTGTAGTACGCCTGGTGGGACGTGACCAGGACGTTCGGGAACGTGACGAGACGGGCCAGAGTGTCGTCGTCGACGGCCTGCAGGGACCTGTCGAGGAAGAACAGCCCCGCCTCCGCCTCGTACACGTCCAGGCCGACGCCCGTGAAGCGGCCCTCGCGCAGCTCGGCGACGAGGGCCGCGGTGTCGATGAGGCCGCCCCGGCTGGAGTTCACCAGGATCGCGTCGTCCCGCATCGTCCTCAGGGCGTCGGCGCCGATGAGGTGCCGGGTCTCGGGCAGCAGCGGGACGTGCAGGCTGATCAGGTCGGACTCGGCGAGGAGCTGCTCCTTGGGGACGTAGGTCATGCCGAGGTCCAGGCAGGCGGGATTCTCGGTGACGTCCCAGCCGAGCAGCCGCATGCCGAAGCCGTGGGCGATCCGGGCGAACGCCTCGCCGATCTTCCCGGTGCCGAGGATCCCGGCGGTGCGGCCGTGCAGGTCGCGGCCCATCAGTCCGTCGAGCCGGAAGTCGAAGTCACGGGTGCGGGTGGAGGCGCGCACGACCCGGCGGTTGACCGCCATGGCGAGCGTCCAGGCGAACTCGGCGACCGAGTACGGCGAGTAGTACGACACCCGGGCGACCGTCAGGCCGAGCCGTTCGGCGACCTCCAGGTCGATGTTGTTGAAGCCGGTGGAGCGCTGGGCGACCATCCGGGTGCCGCCGGCCGCGAGGCCGGAGAGCACCTCGGCGCCGAGGTCGCAGTTGACGCTGGTGGAGACGATCTCGTGGCCCGCGGCGATGGGGGCGGTGTCCGCGTTGAGGAAGACGTCGAGGCCGCGTACCTCGTGATGTCCCGCGAAGGCCCGCTCGACCAGGGGCTTCTCGTCGGCCTGCACTCCGAACGCCAGGATCTCCACGGTTCCCTCCGGGGTGGTGTCGCCGTATGCGCGAACATACGGGTGCCCCCGAGCCGCTCGGGGCAGGCACGGGGACGCGCTACACGTCGTCGAGGCCGCGCTCTATGGCGTAGCGGACGAGCTCGACGCGGTTGTGCAGCTGGAGCTTGCCGAGGGTGTTCTGCACGTGGTTCTGCACGGTGCGGTGGGAGATGACGAGCCGTTCGGCGATCTGCTTGTAGCTGAGGCCCTTGGCGACCAGGCGCAGCACCTCGGTCTCGCGGTCGGTCAGCCGGGGCGCCCCCGGTTCGCCGTCGGCCGGGGCGGGTCCGGCCGGTTCGGAGGCGAGGCGGCGGTACTCGCCGAGGACCAGTCCGGCCAGGCCGGGGGTGAACACCGGGTCGCCGACGGCCGTACGGCGCACCGCGTCCCGCAGGTCCTCGGTGGAGGCGGACTTCAGCAGGTAGCCGGTGGCGCCGGACTTCACCGCCTCCAGGACGTCGGCGTGCTCGCCGCTCGCCGAGAGCACGAGCACCCGGACCGCGGGGTTCGCGGCGACGACCTCCTTGCAGACCTGGACGCCCGGCTTGCCGGGCAGGTTCAGGTCGAGGACGAGGACGTCGGGGACGACGGCCTTGGCGCGGCGCACCGCCTGGTCGCCGTCACCGGCGGTGGCGACGACCCCGAAGCCGGACTCGGAGAGGTCGCGGGCGACGGCGTCGCGCCACATGGGATGGTCGTCGACCACCATGACCCTGATCGGGTCCTCGTGGTTCCCGGTGCTGTCCGTCATCGCCGTTCCGCCTTCCCTCGCGGGTGGTCCGCTTCCTTCGCGCTCCTGGGCACCTTCAGTTCGACCTCCGTGCCCTGCCCCGGCACCGAGATCAGTTCCGCGCTGCCGCCGAGGTCGCGCAGCCGGCCCCGGATGGACAGGGCCACGCCGAGCCGGCCCTCGCCCTCGGCCTGGGCGAGCCGGCCCTCGGGGATGCCGGGGCCGTCGTCGCGGACGGTGACGATCACCTCGTCCGGTTCGTCCTCGACCAGGATCCAGGCGCGTGCCTCCTGGCCGGCGTGCCTGCGGACATTGTCCAGGGCGGCCCCGACGGCGGCGGCCACCTCCCGCGCGGCGGCCGGCGCCAGCCGCACCGGCGCTCCCGGCTCGGCGAGGCCGACCAGGGATCCGGCGTAGGGGGCGAGCAGGGTGCGCAGGTCGACCGGCTCGTCGTCCGCGGTCTCGTCCACGGCCCGTACGACGGCGCCCTCGGCGGCGTCCTCCGAGGCCCGGGAGGCGGGGACGAGACCGCCGGAGACCAGGGTGCGCAGAGCGATCTCCTGCTCCCCGGCCAGCCGGCCCAGTTCGGCGGCCTCGCCGCCGATCACCGCGCCCCGGCGCTGCACCATGGCCAGCACCTGGAGCACGCTGTCGTGGATGTCCCGCGCGAGCCGCTCCCGCTCCCTGGTCGCGGCCTCGATCTCCAGGGCTCGGGCGAGGGTGCGCTCGGAGGCGCGGGCGACCTCGACGACGTAGCCGATGGCGATGGAGGCGACCCACACGAGGATCACGTTGTGCACGGTGTCGCGGGCGGGGCTGCCGCGTTCGATCAGGTTGGCGACGGCGACGAGGGTGGAGGCGAGGGCCGCCCAGCGCCAGCCGCCCTTGATCGCGAACGCGAGCACCGATCCGGCGGTCCAGATGGACGGCAGGGTCGGGCCTCCCCCGTGGATGCGCTCGGGCGCGTCGGCGAGGGGTGTGAGCAGGATGCCGGTGATCGCCACGGTGAGGTCGGCGGTGAGGAAGCGCCTGGTGCAGGCGGCCTCGCCCGCGGTTCTGGGCAGGGTGGCCAGGGTCCACACCGCGAGGACGGCGAAGTAGCCGACGGCGAGCCAGGGGCGGGGGAAATCCTCGTAGGCGGTCGCGAACAGACCGATGGCGTACACCAGGGCGAGGATCCGGTAGCCGGTGAGCGCGCGCCACAGCGGCTGCTCGACCGACATGCGCATGACTCGCTCGCGCCTGGCCATGTCCCCCACTTCCCCCCTGCGCCCCCGTCCAGGGGGCGGGCCGTCGCCCGTTCCGCTGCTTCCGGCCGGCCTGCTCCCTCGCGGCCTTCAGCTTCCGGCCTGTTCCCTCTCCTCGCGGGCGAGCGCGGCCTTCGCCGCCCTCTCCGCCTCCTTCTCGGCCCTGGCCGCCTCCGAGAGCTGCCGCTTCATGGCGGTGGCGTACATGTCGACGTACTCCTGGCCGGACAGCTTCATGATCTCGTACATGACCTCGTCGGTCACCGCGCGGAGCACGAAGCGGTCGTGCTCCATGCCCTGGTAGCGGCTGAAGTCCAGCGGCCTGCCGATCCGGATGCCGGGCCGCATCAGCTTCGGCATCACCCGTCCGGGCGGCTGGATCTTCTCCGTGTCGATCATGGCGACCGGGATGACGGGCGCCCCGGTGGCCAGCGCCACGCGTGCGAGGCCGCCGGGCTTGCCCCGGTAGAGGCGGCCGTCGGGCGAGCGGGTGCCCTCCGGGTAGATGCCGAACAGCTCGCCGCGCTCCAGCACCTCGATGCCGCTCCTGATCGCCGCCTCGCCCGCGCCGCGCGCACCGGAGCGGTCCACCGGGAGCTGGCCCGCGCCCTTGAAGAAGGCGGCCGTCAGCCGGCCCTTCACGCCCGGGGTGGTGAAGTACTCGGCCTTGGCGATGAAGGTGACCTTGCGGTCCAGCACGGCCGGCAGGAAGAAGGAGTCCGAGAACGACAGGTGGTTGCTGGCCAGGACGGCCGGGCCCTCGGCGGGGATGTTCTCCAGGCCCTCCACCCAGGGCCTGAAGGCGAGCTTCAGCGGCCCTCCGATGGCGACCTTCATCGTGCCGTACAACAACCGAGTGCCTCCCGTGCGTGTTGTTCAGACCATATCCCGGAGCACCGTCGACGGGCCCGACGGCCCTGGTCGGTGTCAGTGCGGTCGCGTACGGTGAAGGTCCTGCAACCCGTGTGCGGCGCCTGCCGCGATCACCGTGACCTTCCTACGAACAGGAGGCCGAAGGTGCCGCTCCTGACCGGAGCCGAGCCGTTCCGCCACGAGGGCGGGGAGACCGCCGTCCTCCTCTGCCACGGCTTCACCGGTTCACCGCAGTCGCTGCGCCCCTGGGCGCAGCACCTCGCCGCGTGCGACCTGACCGTCTCACTGCCGTTGCTGCCCGGGCACGGCACCCGCTGGCAGGACCTCGGGGTCACCGGCTGGCAGGACTGGTACGCGGAGGTGGACCGCGAGCTGCGGCTGCTGCTGGACCGCCGTGAACGGGTCTTCGTCGCCGGCCTGTCGATGGGCGGCGCGCTGGCGCTGCGGCTGGCCGCGTCGCACGGTGACTCGGTGAGCGGGGTGATGGTCGTCAACCCGGCGAACAAGATGCACGGGGTGGCCGCGCACGCCCTCCCTGTCCTGCGCCACCTCGTCCCCGCGACGAAGGGCATCGCGAGCGACATCGCGAAGCCGCTGAGCAGGGAGCTCGGCTACGACCGGGTGCCACTGCACGCGGCGCACTCGCTGCGGGACTTCCTCCGGCTCGTCGACGGCGAGCTGCCCCAGGTCACCCAGCCCCTGTTGCTGATGCGCAGCCCGCAGGACCATGTGGTGCCGCCCGCGGACTCGGCGCGGATCCTCGGCCGGGTGTCGTCGACGGACGTCACCGAGATCCTGCTGGAACAGAGCTACCACGTGGCGACGTTGGACCATGACGCGGAGCGGATCTTCCAGGAGAGCACCGCGTTCATCGGCCGGCTCGCACCCGGTGCCGTCAAGGAGCCCGGTCTCGGCAAGGAAGGGACGACCGCAGGTGGCTGAGCACGACTCGGACCGCGAGGACCGTGAGGACCGCGAAGGCCGTGAGGACCGCGAAGGCCGCGAGGACCGCGAAGGCCGCGAGGACCGCGAAGGCCGCGAAGGCCGTGAGCCGGAGGAGAAGGGGCTCCCCCTCGACGAGTCCGCCGCGTGGGAGGCGATCGTCGCCGGGTACGGCGAGGAGCCGCCGGACCCGCCGGGCGCCAAGCCGTTCAAGTCCGTCGAGGACCTGGCGCTGCTGGAGCCCGAGACGAACGACGGCGAGGCGGAGGCCGAGGCCCCCGCCAGGGCCGAGGACAAGCCGGCCAAGCCGCTGGGCGGCTCCGTCTCCTTCGCCCCCGGCGTCGGCGGCCCGCGCGACTACAGCGTGGCCGAGCCCTCGGACGACGACCTCGGCGAGACCGACGAGGGCCACTTCGTCCCGCCGGAGCCCCCGCCGCTCCCGGACGCCGACGTCACGTCGAAGTTCGCCTGGCTCGGCGTGCTGGGCGGCCCGGTCCTCCTCCTGCTGGCGATCCTGCTCGGCTGGGAGATGACCTGGTGGCTGACCACCCTGTGCATCGGCGGCTTCCTGGGCGGCTTCGCCACGCTGGTGATGCGCATGCGCACGGACGACGAGGACGACGACGATCCGGGGCGGGGCGCGGTGGTCTGACCGCTGCTACGCGGCGGGAATCCCGTTCCGCGCGGCGGGAATCCGGAGAGCGGCCAGGACCGGGAGGTGGTCCGTGGCCGCCCTCAGGTCTGCCGCGCTCACCCCGGGCTGTTCGAGCGGAACCCCGCAGCCCAGCACCTCGACGCCCTTGGTGGCGAAGAGGGCGTCGATCCGCCGCAGCGGTTCGTCACGGACCCAGGTGTGCTCGCCGCCCCAGGGAGCGGCGGCCCAGCAGTCGGTGAGCGACTCGGCCAGCCGCCGGAAGGTGCGTCCGTCCGGCCGCTCGTTCACGTCCCCGCCCGCGACCGCGTGCTCGACCCCCATCCCGGCGAGCCGGTCCAGGAGCATGCCGCCCTGCTCGTACCGCTCGTCCTTCCGCAAGGACAGATGACAGCTCAGCACGCCGAGCCGGGCGCCCCCGAACCGTACGACGGCGGTGGCGAACCCCCGCCGGTGCTGCCCGGGGGTGAGCGGCAGCAGTACGTCCTCGGTCCGCTCGACGGTCGCCCGCAGCGAGCACAGCATCGCGGGCCCGGCGGCCGTGGCGCCCCCGGAGAGGATGACGAGGCCCGTCTCCGAGGCGAGCCGTGCCAGCTTCTTGCGCCAGCGGAAGAACCGCGGCGCCTCCTGGAGCAGGACGAGGTCGGGAGCGCAGGCGGTGATCACCCGGGCGAGGGCGTCGGTGTCGTCGCGCATCGAACGGATGTTGTAGCTGAGTACCCGGATGACGGCCGAACCGTCGGACTCGGTCCGTGAGTCGGGCAGCAGCGGAGTCGTCGCCATGCGGATCAAGATACGCCGTTCGGCGACGCCTCCTCGGCGGCGGGATCCCGAACACGGCCGATCGGAGCGACGCGCTCGGCCCCGCTCCAGCGAAGCGGTCGCATCCGTCGACGACGCCGGGAAGAGATGGACCTCGCTGCTCACCGAGGGTTCCCCTCGGCTTCCGGCTCCGCACCGGGCGCGCCCTCCGCCGGTCACGGCTGCGCCCGCCGTCCCCGGAGGGGGCAGGCGGGCGCGGCCGTGCGGGCGGGCAGGGGTGTCACATGATCGGGTCGGGCTCCCTGGCCAGGTCCGCCGCGCCCACCAGGCCCGCCTTGTTGCCGAGCTGGGCGCCGAGGACTTCGGCGACCGGACGCCAGTTGCCGCCGACCAGCCAGCGCTTGTAGGACTTGCGGATCGGGCCGAGGACCAGTTCGCCCTCGTCGGAGAGGCCGCCGCCGACGATGAAAGCGGAGGGGTCGAAGAGGGAGGCCAGGTCGGCGAGGCCGGCGCCGACCCAGCGGGCCAGCTCGCGGTAGGAGTCGACGGCCACCCGGTCGCCCTGGCGGGCGGCCATGGAGACGTGCTTGCCCTCGATGCCCTCAGGGGTGCCGTCGCCGAGGGAGAGCAGGATCTCGGCGTTCTCGGGGGTGGCGTTGGCGCGCTGCTTGGCGTAGCGGACGAGGGCGCGGCCGGAGGCGTACTGCTCCCAGCAGCCCTGCGAGCCGCAGCCGCACAGCAGGCCGTCCGGCACCATGCGGATGTGGCCGAACTCGGCGGCCACGCCGAAGTGGCCGCGGCGCAGCTTGTTGCCGATGATCACACCGCCGCCGAGGCCGGTGCCGAGCGTGATGCAGATGACGTTGCGGTGGCCGGCGCCCGCGCCGAACTTGTACTCGCCCCAGGCGGCGGCGTTGGCGTCGTTCTCCACGACGACCGGGAGACCCGTGCGGGCCTCGACCTTCTCCTTGAGCGGCTCGTTGCGCCAGTCGATGTTGGGCGCGAAGTACACCGTCGAACGCTGGCGGTCGACGTATCCGGCCGCACCGATGCCCACGCCGCCGATGTCGTGTCCGGCGCGCGCTCCCTCCACCGCGGAGGCGATGGCGTCCACGATCTCCTCGGGCGTGCCCGGGGTCGGCACCTTGTGGGTCGAGAGGATGTTGCCTTCCTCGTCGACCACGCCGGCCGCGATCTTCGTGCCGCCGATGTCGACGCCGATGGTGAGTCCCATGAATCCCTCAGTTCCGGTCGAGCCCCGCTACCGCCAACGGTACCCGAGGCGCTGCCCTCGGGGACCGGGCGTCCGTACGGTGAGCGGTCCGGCGGGGATCATGGGCGGCCAGCCGGGGCCCCGGCGTCAGTCCAGGTCGATGTGCTCGCCGGAGCCGGTGCCGGGGTCGTCGCCGCGGTCCCGGCGCTCGCCGGGGTCGCGGGGGCCGGACTCGTGGGCCGTCCAGCGGCGCTCCTGGTCCTGTACGGCGGAGCGGTAGGCGGCGAGGAGTTCGTTGCCGGCGGCGGCGAGGTGGTCGAAGACGTCGGGGTTGCGTTCGACGACGGGCTCGACGGCGGCCTTCGCCTGCTGGACGACCTGCCGCACCACCTGCTGCGCGGCCGGTCCGGCGACCGCGCCGAACAGCGGGGACTGCAGCCCGGAGAGCTTGTCGGCGACCACGTCGACGAACTTCTTCAGCTCCTCGGCGGCGGAGCCGGGGGGCGGTCCGTACCGGTCGCGGCGGCGGGCCTTCTCCGCCTCCAGGTCCTCGGCGGCGGCGGTCGCCCAGGCGTCGGAGTGGGTCTCGGCCGCCCGTGCGTCGTCCACCGGCTTGTCGACGATCTCGTCCCCGGCGTCGCCGGACGGGGGGAGCTGTTCGCTCATGACGGACTCCTGACTGCGGATGGCTCCTTCGACGTTACCCGAACGGCCGGCGTCGCTTCAGCGGGTGCGCGGCCACAGCTGCGGATCCGGCCGGAAGCGGATGCGCAGCTCGTCCTCGCGCAGGGCGGCGCCGACGACGGTGCAGCGGCGCAGCGCGGAGGGCAGCAAGACGATACGGCGGAACGGGCCGGCGGTGACCACGATCTCGTCGCCGCGCCGGATCAGGTCGAGTTCGTCGCGGCGGGCGCCCGGCAGGGGGATGTGCCAGACGAGGACGCCGTCGTCGGCGAGCCGGTCCTCCACCGGCCACCGGGTGGCGCCGCCCGGTTCCGTCCCGGCGCCGGGTACGGCGAGCGCGGTGAGGTCGTCGGCGCCGCGCGGATCGCGGCCCAGGTGGGCGACCGGGTGGACGGCGTACGACTCCCGCCACTCGTCCAGGGTCTTGCGCTGCTGGGCCACGGGCCCGGCCAACCAGCCGCCCGCCTCGCCCTCCGGCAGGACGCGGGTCGCGATCAGCGCGTCGGGGCGCAGTCCGCGCAGGGCGAGCCCGAGGACCGCGGTGCGTACGGCGTCGGCGCCGGCGGGGCCCGGCTCGGCGACCAGGCGTACGACGGTGGCGCGGTCGGCGAGCACTGCCTCCACGGAGGCCAGCTGGAGGTCCAGCCGGGCCGCCGTCTCGTACAGCCACTCCGCGGGCATGGGGACGCCGGCCAGGCGGCCGAGCAGGGGGCGCAGGGCGCGGGCGGCCTGCCGCTCGGGCGGGAGCAGACGGCGCAGGTAGCGGCGGAGTTCCCCGGGCAGGGCGAGGAGGCAGAGGGCGCGCGGGGTGGGCGGGAGGTCCACGACGACGAGGTCGTACGCGTCCTCCGCCAGCGCGGCGTCGCGCAGAGCGCGCAGGGTGGCGAGTTCCTCGGCGCCGGGAAGCGGGGCGATCTCCTCGGGCTCGAGGCGGGAGGCGCCGAGGAGGTCCAGGGCGGAGGCGGCGCGGTCCTGGAGGGCGGCGAGGTCGGCGCGGAAGTCGGCGTCGGGGTCGACGCGCTGCACTCTGAGGCGTGGGGTGGCCCCGGTGCCCAGCACGGGTCCCAGGGTGTCCGTGCGGTCGGTGCCGAGGAGCAGGGTGCGGGCGCCCCCACGGGCTGCGGCGAGCGCGGTGGCGGCGGCGGTCGTGGTGCGGCCGCTGCCGCCGGGGCCCGTGATCAGGAGGGTGCGCATGGACGTGAACCGTAACGGACGCGGGCGGGGGCGGGTGCTGCTCGCCCGCGCTTGCGGGTGCCTCCCCGCCCTGGCTCCTGCCCCACTTCCGGCTTCGCTCGAACGGGGGCCCCGTCGCCCCGGGGGCGCCACCGGGCCCTCAAGGCACCGAGGGAGGCACGACTTGCCCGCGGCTACGGGCAGGGCGCTACTTCTGGCCCGACTCCACCCGCTTCTTCAGGCCGGCCAGGGCTCGGTCGATGATGACCTTCTCGGCCTTGCGCTTGATCATACCGAGCATGGGGATCTTGACGTCGACGGTCAGGCGGTAGGTGACCTCGGTGGTGCCGGGGCCGGCCGGGGCGAGGATGTAGGAGCCGTCCAGGGAGCGGAGCATCTGGGACTTCACCAGGGTCCAGGAGACCTCGTGCTGACCGGTCCAGGTGTACGCCAGGGTCTGGTCGTCCTTGATCGCGCCGGCGTCCATGACGAGACGCACCTGCTCGGCGCGGCCCTCGGCGTCGGTCGCGAGGACCTCCGCCTCCTTCACCTCACCGGTCCAGTCCGGGTAGCGGGCGAAGTCGGCGATCACCCCCATGACGTCGGCCGCCGCCGCCTCGATCGTGATGCTCGAGCTGGTGTGTTCCGCCATCGCCGTGGCTCCTCCGGATGCGGGCCGGTCATCGTCGTCGCCGTGCGCCAGGCGTACGGCGCACGCGCGTGCAGCGGAAGGCTACCGCGCGTGCGGCCCGGACCACTCACCCGACCTGGGACATCGTCACCATTCCAGCCGCCAGGGCCGCCCGCTGCTCGCGAAGTGCCCCACGTTCACGCACTCGGTGGCGCCGATCCGCATCCGCCGCGCCAGCGGCTGGTGGACGTGCCCGAACAGGGAGTAGCGGGGCCGGGTGCGGCGGATGGCGTCCAGCAGGGCCCGGCTGCCGCGCTCGAAGCGGCGCGCGACGGTGTCGTAGACCAGTTCGGGCACCTCCGGCGGGATGTGCGTGCACAGCACGTCCACCTCGCCCACGGCCTCGATCTTCGCCGCGTACTCCTCGTCGTCGATCTCGTACGGCGTGCGCATCGGCGTGCGCAGGCCGCCGCCGACGAAGCCGAAGGTCCGGCCGCCGATCTCCACCCGCTGTCCGTCCAGCACGGTCGTGCCGGGGCCCGCGTACTCCGGCCACAGGGACGGCACGTCGACGTTGCCGTACGTCGCGTACGTCGGCGTGGGGAACGCGGCGAACAGTTCGGCGTACTGCTTGCGCACCCCCTTCTCGATCGCGGCGGCCCGGTCCCCGCCGATGTCCGCCCACAGCCGGCGCTGGAACTCGCGCGCCTCCTCGAAGCGGCGGGCGGTGCGCAGCTCCACGATGCGGTCGGTGTTCTCCACGCCGAACAGATCGGGGAAGATGCCGCGCGAGCGGTCGGCGTAGTCGAGGAAGAGCACCAGGTCGCCCAGGCAGATCAAGGCGTCGGCGCCCTCGCCGGCCCGGGCCAGGTCGCGGGCGTTGCCGTGCACGTCGCTGACCACGTGGACGCGTGTGCGCGGGGTCCCGCCGGGTGTCGATGCCATGGCGGTCAAGGGTAAGCGTGTGGGGCACACGGGGACAATGTCGGGCCTACCTGCGGTTACTGGCTCGTCGGTTCCGGGGTGGACTACTGTGCGCAATGAAACACCAACCTGTGTGACGCAGCGAACATCTCGCCGGGACCCCCTGTCGTCAACGCCGTACCGGCGGGTAACGTCCGGGCAGTCCAGTCGTGCTCGGGATTTCAACATGTGAATTCGCGAGCACCCGCCCGAGCCTTGGACCGCACCGTCGCATCGCACAACGTCGTGGCGCCGGCGCCCTAAGAGGAGCAGCAGTCTTGCGCGAGTTCAGCCTTCCGGCTCTGTACGAGGTCCCCGCGGACGGAAATCTCACCGACATCGTCCGCAGAAACGCCGCGCAGCATCCCGACGTCGCCGTCATCGCCCGCAAGGTCGGCGGTACCTGGCAGGACGTGACGGCCACCGCCTTCCTCGCGGAGGTGCGGACTGCCGCCAAGGGCATGATCGCCGCCGGTGTGCGGCCCGGCGACCGGGTCGGCCTGATGTCCCGCACCCGCTACGAGTGGACGCTGCTGGACTTCGCGATCTGGAGCGCCGGCGCGGTGACCGTGCCGGTGTACGAGACCAGCTCGCCGGAGCAGGTGGCGTGGATCCTCGGCGACTCCGGCGCCACCGCCTGCTTCGTGGAGCTCGACGCCCACGCGGCGACGGTGGAGTCGGTGCGCGACCGGCTGCCCGCGCTGAGGAACCTGTGGCGGATCGAGTCCGGCGGCATCGAGGAGCTGGGCCGGCTCGGTCAGGACGTCACCGACGAGACGGTCGAGGAGCGCGGCTCGTCCGCGAAGGCGGACGACCCGGCGACCATCGTCTACACCTCCGGCACCACCGGCCGTCCCAAGGGCTGTGTGCTGACCCACCGCAGCTTCTTCGCCGAGTGCGGCAACATCGTGGAGCGGCTGCGCCCGCTGTTCCGCACCGGCGAGTGCTCGGTGCTGCTGTTCCTGCCGCTCGCGCACGTCTTCGGCCGGCTGGTGCAGGTCGCGCCCATGATGGCGCCCATCAAGCTGGGCTGCGTGCCCGACATCAGGAACCTCACCGACGAGCTGGCCGCGTTCCGTCCGACGCTGATCCTGGGCGTCCCGCGGGTGTTCGAGAAGGTCTACAACGCGGCGCGGGCCAAGGCGCAGGCCGACGGCAAGGGGAGGATCTTCGACAAGGCGGCCGACACCGCGATCGCCTACAGCCGGGCGCTGGACACGCCGTCCGGGCCGTCGTTCGGCCTGAGGATCAGGCACAGGCTGTTCGACAAGCTGGTCTACGGCAAGCTGCGCGCGGTGCTGGGCGGGCGCGGCGAGTACGCCATCTCGGGCGGCGCCCCGCTGGGCGAGCGCCTGGGGCACTTCTTCCGCGGCATCGGCTTCAGCGTGCTGGAGGGCTACGGGCTGACCGAGTCGTGCGCGGCCACCGCGTTCAACCCGTGGGACCGGCAGAAGATCGGCACGGTCGGCCAGCCGCTGCCCGGCTCGGTGATCCGGATAGCGGACGACGGCGAGGTACTGCTGCACGGCGAGCACCTGTTCACGGGCTACTGGAACAACCCGGGCGCCACCGCCGAGGCGCTGGCCGACGGCTGGTTCCACACGGGGGACATCGGCACGCTGGACGAGGACGGTTACCTGCGGATCACCGGCCGCAAGAAGGAGATACTGGTGACGGCGGGCGGCAAGAACGTCGCCCCGGCGGTCATCGAGGACCGGATCCGGGCGCACGCGCTGGTGGCGGAGTGCATGGTCGTGGGCGACGGTCGGCCGTTCGTGGGTGCGCTGGTCACCCTCGACGAGGAGTTCCTGGGCCGGTGGTGCGCCGAGCACGGGAAGCCGGCGGGGTCGACCGCGGAGTCGCTGAGCGAGGACCCCGATCTGCTCGCGGCGGTCCAGGCGGCCGTCGACGACGGCAACTCGGCGGTCTCCAAGGCGGAGTCGGTGCGGAAGTTCCGTGTTCTGCCCGCGCAGTTCACCGAGGAGTCGGGGCATTTGACTCCGTCGCTGAAGCTGAAGCGGAACGTCGTCGCCAAGGACTACGCCCACGAGATCGAGGCGATCTACGCCGAGTGATCGGTGGTGAGGCGCCGTTCGGGGCGCCTCGTGGACGCCGTGGGCGGGTGCGGGCCGCACGTGGTTTCCCGCACGGTTCCCCGCGCCCCTGAAGCGCTGTTCCCGGCCGCGTTCCTCGGCACAGCTCGTCAGAGCAGCCTCTCCAGGCGCTCGGCCAGGAGGTCCCAGCGCCATCTCTGCTCGACCCACTCGCGGCCCCGCTCGCCCATCCTCCGGCGGAGTCCCTCGTCGGCGAGGAGGGTGGTGATGCGGTCGGCCGTCTGGTCGGCCGCATCACCCGCGACGACCCAGCCGGTCTCGCCGTCGAGGACCGCGTCGGGGGCGCCGCCGGAGTCGCCGGCGACCACCGGGAGACCGGTCGCGGAGGCCTCCAGGTAGACGATGCCGAGACCCTCGACGTCCAGGCCCCCGCGCCGGGTGCGGCACGGCATCGCGAAGACGTCCCCGGCGCCGTAGTGGGCGGGCAGCTCGGACCAGGGGACGGAGCCGGTGAAGCGGACGGAGGCGGCGACGCCCGTGTCCCGGGCGAGCCGGCGCAGGTCCTTCTCGTAGGGGCCGCCGCCGACGACCAGCAGGACGGCGTCCGGTTCGGCGGCCAGGATCGCGGGCATCGCCCGGATCAGCGTGTCCTGCCCCTTGCGCGGCACCAGCCGGGAGACGCACACGACCACCGGCCGGTCGGTCAGCCCGAGCCGGGCCCGGACCCCGTCGCCGCCCGAACCGGGGTGGAAGGTCTTCTCGTCGACCCCGGGCGGCAGCTGCACCATCCGCGAGGCGGCCCGGGGGGTGAGCGCCGAGGCGATCCGGGAGCGCGTGTACTCGCCGAGGTAGGTGATCGTGTCCGTGGAGTCCCCGATGCGGCGCAGGAGCTGCCGCGCGGCGGGCAACTGGGCCCAGCCGGCCTCGTGGCCGTGGGTGGTGGCCACGATCCGCTCGGCGCCCGCCCGGCGCAGCGCCGGCGCCATCAGGCCGAGCGGCGCCGCCGCCCCGAACCACACCGAGGTGCACCCGTGCTCGCGCAGCAGCCCGACGGCCCGCCGGGTGACGGCCGGAGTGGGCAGCAGCATGGTCGTACGGTCGCGTACGACGGTGAAGGGCTGCTCGGCGTCGAAGGCGGCGGTCGCCTCGACGCCCTCCCGGGAGCGCTTCCAGGTGGAGGCGTAGACGACGAGCCGCTCCGGGTCGAGCCGCAGCGCCATGTTGTGCAGGAACGCCTGGATGCCGCCGGGGCGGGGCGGGAAGTCGTTGGTCACGATCAGGGTCTTGTGCATCGCCGCCGACCTTACCGAACGGGGGAGCGCCGTCCGCCGCGACGGTGCTCTGTGGCACGTACACCGGTGTCCGGGACATCATGGCCCCTCACGACCGCACACCGGACGGGCAGGGAGCAGATGAAGACGACGGCCGCACGAGGGTCCCCCGCCCGGCTGCTGCTCCTGTGGGCACTGACGCGGGCCGCGCTGCTGCTGTGCGTCCTGAAGGTGATCGTCTTCCCCGGGCCGGACGTCACCAGCGACGTGTCGGTCATCTACCGGGGCTGGTACGACGTCCTGCGCACGGGGACGTTCCCGCTGGACGACGTCACCTGGCAGTACCCGCCCGCCGCGGCCCTGGCGATCCTCTCCCCCGGCCTGCTGCCGTTCCTGGAGTACGCCACGGCGTTCTTCGTCCTGGCCTGTCTCGCCGACCTGGTCACGCTGTGTCTGCTGCGGTACGCCGGCCGGCGTCCCGGACGGTCGCCGCGCGGCGCCTGGGTGTGGGTGGCGGGGGTGCCGCTGCTCGGACCGACGGTGTACGCGCGCTACGACGTGATGGTGACCGCGGTCGCCGTGGCCGCGCTGCTGGCGGCCGGCCGGCACCCCCGGCTGGCGGGGGCGCTCGCCGGTTTCGGGGCGCTGGTGAAGGTGTGGCCGGCGCTGCTGCTGCTCGCGGTGCGGCGGCGCGGTGCGTGGGCGTGGGCCGTGGGGACCGGTGTCGGTGTGGCCGCCCTGTTCGCCGTGCTGATGCCGGGCGCGTTCGCGTTCCTGACCTTCCAGCGGGACCGGGGGACGGAGGTGGAGTCGCTGGGGGCGCTCGTCCTCCATGTGGCCCGGCACCACGGCTGGGACGGCGAGGTGCTGCTCAACTACGGCTCGGTCGAGTTCCTCGGCCCGTACGTGAGCTGGGTGAGCACGGGGTCGCTGTTCCTCAGCGGGGCCGCGCTGGCCTGGCTGGTGCTGTGGCGGATGATGGCCGTCCGTTTCGAGGCGCGGACCGTGGCCGACGCGGCGTTCGTGGCGGTGCTGATGTTCACCACGACGAGCCGGGTGATCAGTCCGCAGTACATGGTGTGGCTGGTCGGGCTCGGGGCGGTGTGCCTGTGCTTCCGGGAGAGCCGGATGGGGGTGCCGGTGGGGCTGGTGCTGGTCGCCTCGTTGGTGACGGTGCTGGAGTTCCCGGTGTGGTTCGCCCATGTCGTGGCCAGCGATCCGCTCGGCATCGCGCTGCTGGTACTGCGTAACGGGCTCCTGGTGGGGGCGGCGGCGTTGGCGGCGCGTGTGCTGTGGTGTGCGACGGTTCCCCGGCGGCGTCCGGTTCCCCGGGTTCCCGGCCCGGGTCGTGCCGCCGAGGCGCCGGTCTCGTCCTGAGTCCGGTCCGGACGGTGCGCACGCGTGCCGCGAGCCGGGGTCTCCGCGCAGCCCGGCGCTCGCGGGCACTCCGCGTCGGTGCGGCCGGGGGATCGCTCGGCCCGGCGTCGACGGGGTGCTCCCCCTCCCGGCTGCGCTCGGGCGGGGCCCCACCGCCCACCCGTGCCGCCCTGGGCACCCCAGGCCCCAAGACACCGAGGAAGGCACGACCGCCCACGACGACAGGCGGCAGGCGGCAGGCGGCAGGCGGCAGGCGGCGAGTGCTCAGCCCAGTGCGTCCTTCACGTACTCCTGCCACTGCGCCGTGAAGTCCTCGCGGGTGGTGTCGAGGACTCGGTGCATCGCGTCCTCCACCGCGCCGTCGCGGTGCTCGTGGGCGCCCACGGCGCGGTAGAACTCGCCGAGGCGTTCCTCGCCCCAGTGCTCGGCGATGAGGCGGCAGGCCAGCCAGCCGCTCTCGTAGGCACGGGCGAGGTGGTCCGCGTCGCCGGAGAAGCCGAAGTCCTCGTCGTCCGGCAGTCCCCCGGGCACCTCGCCCCGGCCCACCGCACGGGCGAGTTCCGGTGCGACCTCCGCGGGGACGCGGTCGCCGCCGCGGTAGCCGGCCCAGTCGGCGAACCCCTCGGACAGCCACAGCGGGGTCGCGGCGGAGGTGTGTGCGCGGGTGGCGACGTGGGTGGTCTCGTGGGTGAGGACGACCTGCCGGCCCGAGTCGCCGAGCAGTCCGAAGGCCTCCGGGTTGACGACGACCCGGTCCGCCGGCGCCCGCCCGTCCGCACCGGTGGCGCCGGTGGTGACCGCCGCGATCCCCCGGTAGGAGGAGGCGGGCGAGCCCAGCAGGCCCGCCATGCCCTCCAGGCTCCCCGGGACCAGGACGACCACGCGCCGGCTCCACTGCGGGCCCCACGCGTCGGACACCGCGGGCACCGCGCGGTCGGCCAGTTCGGCGTAGTCCCGCAGCTCCCCGTCGGGCTGCCCGACGCCGAGGACGAGGCTCCGCTCGCCCCGGACGGCGCGTGCGGGCCCCTGGTCCCACAACTGCTGGGCGGACTCCCGCGCGGGCCGGTCGGAGTCGACGGACCAGCGGCCGTCGCGGTCCCTGCTCAGGCTCAGGGAGCGGGCGGTGGTGACCGGTGACCGGTCGTGGCCCTCGACGCGGTAGCTCAGGTCGGCGGAGGCGGTGGCGGTGTCACCGGTGCGGTCGAGGGCGGTGACACGGTAGGACCAGTCCGCGAACGGCACCGCGCGCAGGTTGTCGAACCCGTCCCGGGTGCCGGTACGGGCGTAGGCGGCGGCGTCGTGGTCGAGGACCGCCTGCGCGCGGCGGTCGAGGAGGGACTGCACCTGCGCGCGTACGACGTCGACGGCCGGTGGCCCGCCGCACCCCACCAGGGAGACGAGCAGCAGACACAGCGCCGTCACCGACGCACCCGGCACCCGCCTGCGACCAGCCACCTTCCGAGGGTACGGGCACCGGGCCGGTGCGGTCAGACCCTGGTGACCGACGAGACCGGCATCATGCCGACCGGGTCGTAGCGCACCGGGGCGCCGGGGTAGGGCGCGTGGATCACCTGGCCGTTGCCCGCGTACATCCCGACGTGGGAGGCGTCGGAGCGGTAGACGACCAGGTCGCCGGGGCGCGCCGCGGACAGCGGGACCTGCCGGCCGGCATACCGCTGGGCCTGCGAGGTGCGCGGCAGCGCGACCCCGGCCTGGGCGTACGACCACTGGGTCAGCCCGGAGCAGTCGAAGGAGGACGGGCCCTCGGCGCCCCAGACGTAGGGCTTGCCGAGGGCGGAGCGGGCCGCCGCGAGGGCGGCCGCCGCGCGGCCCGAGGCGGGCTCCGCGCCGGGGCCGGGCAGGTCCGTGCGTGCGGAGCGGGTGGCGCGGTCCCAGGCGGCGCGTTCGCCGGCCGGGAGGGAGGCGAGCAGCCGACGGGCCTCGGTGAGCTTGCGCTCGACGGTCCGCTTGTGCGCGGCGACGGCCCTGCGGCTCTTCTCCAGCGCGCCGAGCTTCCCGGCCGCCTCCGCCCGGTCCCGGGCGAGGGAGCGCAGGGTGCCCCTCAGCCTCCTCAGCTCACCGGCCTGGTGGACGGTGACCCGGTCCAGTACGGAGGCCTTCTCGAGGTAGTCCTCCGGGTCCTCGGAGAGCAGCAGGGCGAGGGCGGGGTCGAGACCGCCGGAGCGGTACTGGGCGCCGGCGAGCGAACCCAACGACTGCCGCATGGTGTTGACGCGCTGCTGCTGCCGGGCGATGCCGTCCTGCACGGCGGCGATCTGCCGGCGCAGTCCGTCCGCGCGCTCGTCGGCCTCGTTGTACGCCTCGGTCGCCTTCTCGGCCTCCCGGTACAGGCGGTCCACCTCGGCCCGGGTGACGTCGTACGGCGTGGCCGCGGCCGGTACGGCGACGAGGGCGGTGGCCGCCGCGGACAGCAGACCGAGGGCGACGGCGGCGCCCCGGTCGGATCCGGACGACGGTGCGGTACGGCGGTGGGACCCCACGGGAAGCCGTGCTCCTTCCGCTGGCGGACGGGGAAACGCGGCAGACAGTAGCCGTCACGGCGCGGACGGACCCATGGCCGAGGCGACAGCACACAGTGACGCCCCGCCTCTGACCTGTGTCGGAGACGGGGCGCGGGGAAGATCGGCGCGACGGGGAATCCCCCGAACGGCGGCAGTCAGACGCGGACGCCGAACATGAACGGGCCGCCGATGGTGTTCATCGACTCGTAGCGCACGACGGTGCCGGTGCGCGGGGCGTGCAGCACCTGGCCGTTGCCCGCGTAGAGACCCACGTGGTGCAGGTCGTTGAAGAAGAAGACGAGGTCGCCGACCTTGAGCTGGCTCATCGAGTAGATCTTGGTGCCCGCGCCGGTCTGCGCCTCGGAGGTGCGCGGGATGCCGACGCCGGCCTGCGCGTACGCCCAGGAGGTCAGGCCGGAGCAGTCGAAGGAGGACGGGCCGGTGGCACCGTAGACGTAGGGGGTGCCGATCTTGCTCTGGGCGGCGGCGAAGGCGGCGGCGGCGCGGCCGGAGCCCGCCGGGACCTTGACGTCGAGCGCCTGGCGCTCGCTGGCGCGGGTGGCGCGGGTCTCCTCCTGGGCGAGCTGGGCCTTCTCCGCCGCGGTGAGGCTGTTGAGCAGCTTCTGCGCGGCGGAGAGCTTGCCCTGGACTTCCTTCTTCTTCTTGCCCAGTTCGGTGCGGGTGGCGGAGAGGTCCTGGAGCTTCTCGGACGCCTCGGAGCGCTGCTGGGCGAGCTCGCGCTGCTTCTCCTGGATCTCCTTCAGCGCGTCGACCTGCTGGGCGCTCAACTGGTCGAGGGTGGACGCCTTGTCGAGGTAGTCGTCCGGGTCGGCGGAGAGGAAGAGCTGGACGGAGGGGTCGATGCCGCCGCTGCGGTACTGGGAGCTGGCCATCGAGCCGAGTTCGTCGCGCAGCTCGTTGAGCTCCTGCTGGCCCCTGGCGACGTTGTCCTGGATGGTGGAGATCTCCTTCTGGAGCTTCTCCTGCTTCTCCTTGGCCCCGTTGTACTTCTCGGTGGCCTGCTCAGCCTGCTCGTAGAGCTTGTCGACCTTGGCCTTGACCTCGTCCTTGCTCGGCTTCTCGCTCGGGGCGGCGTTGGCGGCCTGCGAGCTCATGACGACGGCAGCTGCGGCAGCGGTGGTGAGCACGGTGACGCGTGCGCGGCTCGGCTGCTTGGGACGACGGTGGGACGCCACGGAGACGAGCTCCTTCTCGAGAGTGATCGCGCGAGCGAGGGTTCGAAGGGAGACCCTAGTGATTCTCCTGTGATCAGTTCAAATCCCTGGACGCGAAATCTCCGTCACAGCGGGTTCATCCGGTCCGAAATCACCTGCGGTGACGCCTCCCTGACGCTACGTTGCGTGACGGTTCCGTCAATTCGGGCATAGATCCCGTACGTTGCACGAGGTACGGATGTGCATGAGGTGTGAGGTAAGCCTTTTGGGGGAGGTCCTGCGCGCGCCGCTCCGGAAGCGCTACGCGAGCCGCTTCAGGAGCACCGCCGAGGCGACCGGACGGGCGCCCGCGCGGGCCACTCCGTCGGCGACCTCACGGTCGGTGGAGGCGACGATGACGGGCCGCCCCGGCGGCTCGGCGCGCACCAGCTGGCGGATCAGCTCGTCGGCGGTGACACCCGGCTTGGAGAACAGCACCCGCACGCCGCGCGGTGGCGCGAGCAGCACCGGCACGGCCAGTTCGGCTCCGTCGAAGACACAGGTCACCTCGGCGCCGGTCTGGGCGGCGAGCTGGGCGAGCTGGCCCAGCAGGCGCAGGCGCTGCTTCTCCAGGGGCATCTGGGGATAGCCGGTCTTGGTGACGTTGTAGCCGTCGACGACCAGATGCGCCTGCGGCAGCGCCAACAGCTGGTCGAGGATGGCCGGGTCGTGCTCGGACAGCGCGCGGGCGGCGATGTCCTTCGGGGTCATGCGGCCGGGCTCGACGGCGTCCACGGTCTCGGCGGGCCGGACGGACACCGGAGGCAGTGCCAGCTCCCGACGGAGCCCCTGGGCGGCGTCCAGCACGGTGTCCAGCAGCAGCCGGACCCGCATGTCCTCCACGCTGCGGCCCTCCCGGGCGGCCCGGCGGGCGGCCTCCAGCGCGGCCTCGGTCTCCCCCAGCCGGGCCTTGAGGCGCCGGCTCTCGCTCTCGGCGGCCGACACCTGGGCGTGGCCCTCGGCGCGCACGGTCTCCATCTCGCTCCGCAGCTTGCGCGCGGCGGCCTCGCCGCGCTTGACGTCGCTGAGGGCGGAGCGCAGCTTGCGGTGCAGCGACTCGGCCTCCTTCTTCGCCGCCTCCAGCTCGGTGCGCAACCGCTCGGTCTCGGACCTGGTGTGCTCACGGGCCCGGTCGAGTTCGGCGCGCAGCCGCTCCAGCTCGGCCCGGGTCTCCTCGTCGGCGCGCTCGGCGTCGGCGCGCTGGACCTCCTCGCCTGCGGCGGTCACCAGTTTGACCCAGCCGGGCGGGCGGAGCACATAGGCCGCGGCCGCCACGTCGAGCGGGTCCGCGGCCGGGGGCGGGGAACCGGAGTCGAGGGCGCCGGTCAGTTCCGGCTGGGCCTCTCGGAGTTTCTCCCCGATGCGCTGCCGGAACAGCGGATCGGTCTCCAGGGCCGCGGCCATGGCGTTGCCGGCGAACTTGGCGCGGCGGTTCGGGGCGAAGCGCGCGTACTGCCGCAGCTGGGCGGGCAGCTCGGCGACCGTGAGTCCGCCGAAGCCGTCGGCGACGATCTGGACGACCCTGCGGCGCACTCCGTCGGGCAGCGGACGGTCGAGCATCTCGGCGGCGCCGTCCTGCGGCTCTCCGCCCGCGATCTCCACCATCCGTCACACCCCCATGCCTGTGTGCGACCCCGTGCGGGGGCGCCGTCAGCGGGGCCCGCTCCCGCTCAGGAGCCGGCGCCCGGCCTGTCCACGAGTTCCACCTGATCCACGGCGTTGCACCAGCGGCACCGCACCGACTCGATGGTCTCATCGAGCACCTCGCGCTCCTCGACCCTGGGCTCTCCGGCCAGATCGAGGTGCACGTACTCGACGACCTTCGACGAGCGGGTCACGTCGAAGCGGGTGAGGTTGCCGCAGAGGGTGCAGCGCCACCGCGTCGAGGCGGTCGGCAGGGGAACCGTCATCGTGGCTGTCCGCCTTCCTTCCAGTGTCCGTGACGCACCGGCTCCCCGGCGCGTCCGGCTCGTAACCCTACGGCCTGGCGGACGTCCGCCGTCCGCCCGTCCGCGGCGGCGAGGCGGTCTGTGTGGTTGCGTCCGGTTACGTCATGCTCTGTATCCATGATCCGCAACTGGAGCGCGTCGGCCGCCGGGGCGACCCGGGGCACCTCCGCGCCGGTGACCCACACCCTCATCGTGCTGTGCTGCCTGGTCTTCCTGGTCGGGCCGGCCTCCGGCCTGCATCCGGCCCACGGCACCGGGGAGGAGCTGCTGGACGCGCAGAGGGCCTACTTCCGGCGCTGGGGCGTCATCCCCGCGGACCTGTTCGAGGGATCCCCCGGCGCCGTCCTCACCCCCGCCACGGCGCTGTTCGTGCACGGCAGCTGGGTGCACCTGCTCGGCAACATGCTGTTCCTCCACGTCTTCGGAGCGATGGCGGAGGCACGGATGGGCCGGGTGCGGTTCACCCTGTGCTACGCCGGCTGCGGCTACCTCGCGCTGCTGGGGTACGCCGCCGCCAACGCGGACTCCGAGCGGTCCCTGGTCGGCGCCTCCGGGGCGATCTCGGCGGTGCTCGGCGCCTTCCTCTTCCTGTTCCCCCGGGCCCGGGTGACCAGTCTCCTGCCGTTCCTGTTCTTCCTGCCGGTGCGCCTGCCGGCGTGGGTGGTGCTGCCGTTCTGGGCGGCGCTGCAGTGGGCGGCGGCGGGGCGGGCGGGCGAGGGGCCGGGGGTGGCGTACCTGGCGCACCTGATCGGGTTCGGGCTGGGCTTCGGCTACGCGTGGGGGCGTTTCCGCAGGACGACTACAGTGAGCACCGCCCCTGCCCCGGCCCCCGAGGGAGAGAACCAGCCGTGATCACCGCGATCGTGCTCATCAAGACCAGCGTGGACCGGATCCCCGAGATCGCGGAGCAGATCGCCGCGCTGGACAGCGTCAGCGAGGTCTTCTCCGTCACCGGCACCTACGATCTGATCGCCATGGTGCGGGTCCGCGAGCACGAGGACCTGGCGGAGGCCATCCCCGGCCGGATCAGCAAGATCCCGGGCGTCGAGGGCACCGACACGCACGTGGCGTTCCGCACGTACTCGCAGCACGACCTGGAGGCGGCGTTCGCCATCGGCCTGGACAGCTAGCGGTCCGCCGGAGGCGGGGTCGCCCGCCCCCCGGACGGTGCCGGCCCGGGGCGCCTCAGCCGCTTCCTCGCCCTCACCGCCCCTTCCCGCCCCCGTCCCCCGGGGGCGCTGCCCAGGGATCCCCGCTCCCCGGGCGCCGGAGGGGCTGACGTCCAGCGGGTGGATGAGGAGTTCTTCATCCGGCGCTCATCCGGGAGCTCCGGTGCGGTGCGCAGGATCGGGGCATGGTCCTCACTCGCCGGATGGCGGCCCTGGCCGCCGTCGTCCTGATCCCGCTGGGCGTCGCGGCGACCAGCTTCGCGCTCGCCGACAGCCCCGCACCGCCCGAGGTGCCGCCCCGGGTCGTACTGGACAGCGGCTCCCCCACCCCGACACCCACGTCCGCGGCCCCGTCCGCACGGCCCGAGCCCACGCCGAGCGACGAGGTCGTCCCCCGTCCCCCGGTGACCGAAAGCCCAGCGGATGACGACGATGACGACGACCGGGTCCAGGACTCCCCGGACGACGCCCCCGGCGGGGACGACGGACCGGGCGACGAGGGACCGGGCGACGACGGCTGACCGGGTCCGCCGGCGGATCTCCGCCCGGGTCCGCATCCTGCTGTGGCTGCTGTTCGTCATGGCGGTCGCGCTCGCCTCGGTCGCCATGACCACCCGCTCCTTCCTGCTGCGGGACGTCGACCACCGGATCAGCGGGCTGCTCGCCCAGGAGGCCGGGGAGTTCGCCAACTTCGAGGAGCGCGGCTTCGATCCGGAGACGGGCCGGCCCTTCACCGACCCGGACCGGCTGCTGCGGGTCTTCCTGGAACGGCAGTACGCCGACCCGGACGAGGAACTGATCGGCCTGGTGGCACGGAGGAGCGGCGACCCGGCGAAACTCACCCAGCCGCGCGAGCTGCCCGTCGCCCTGCCCCTGCACCGGGACGGCGACGCCCGGCGCCGCATCTTCGGCTCGCCCGACGCCTCCGGTGTGCTGCACCGGCCCGAGGGCGAGATCCGCTGGGCCAAGGTGGCCGTGGCCCGGCACGGCGGCGGCGACCCGGAGGCGGCGTTCGTCGTCGCCTTCCACCCCGCGCGCGAAGTGGCCCGGGTGAACGAGGTGTTCCAGGTGCTGCTCGCCATCTCCGGGGTGGCCCTGCTGCTGACCACCGGCATCGGCTGGGCGGTCGCCGGGCGGATCCTGCAGCCCGTACGGCTGGTGCGCACCGCCGCCGCGCAGCTCACCGAACAGGACCTCACCCGCCGTATCGCGGTGCGCGGCCACGACGACATCGCGGCCCTCGCCGAGACGTTCAACGCGATGCTCGACCGGCTGGAGCGGGCCTTCGCCGCCCAGCGCCAGTTCGTCGACGACGCCGGCCACGAACTGCGCACCCCGATCACCATCGTGCGCGGCCACCTGGAGCTGATGGGCGACGACCCGGCCGAACGCGAGGAGACCGTCCGCCTCGTCACCGACGAGCTCGACCGGATGAGCCGCATCGTGGAGGACCTGCTGCTGCTCGCCAAGGCCGAACGCCCCGACTTCGTCACCCCGGAGCCGGTCCAGCTCGCCGAACTCACCGCCGACGTCTACGTCAAGGTCCGCACCCTCGGCGAACGCGACTGGCAGCTCACGGACATAGCCGACCGGGAGGCGCGGCTGGACCCCCAGCGGATCACCCAGGCCATGGTGCAGCTCGCGCAGAACGCGGTGCAGCACACCACCACCGGCCAGACCATCCGCATCGGCTCCCGTGCGCAGGGCGCCCGGATCGAACTGTACGTCGCCGACTCCGGCCCCGGTGTCCGGCCGCAGGACCGGGAGCTGGTCTTCGAGCGCTTCCGGCGCGGCACCTCCCGGCGCGGGGCGCGCGGTTCGGGCGCCGGGCTCGGCCTGTCGATCGTCAAGGCGATCGCCGAGGGCCACGGCGGCCGGGTCCGTCTGGACGACACCGAGGGCGGCGGCGCCACCTTCGTACTCACCCTGGAAGAGGCACGCCAGTGAACCGGATCCTGATCGTCGAGGACGAGGAGCGCATCGCCTCCTTCGTGGAGAAGGGCCTGCGCGCCAACGGCTTCACCACCACCGTCGTCCCCGACGGCGAGGCCGGCTACGAGTACGCCCTGACCGGCGGTTTCGACCTGGTCGTCCTCGACATCGGACTGCCCGGCCGGGACGGCTTCACCGTGCTGCGCGAGCTGCGCGAGTCCCGGGTGACGACCCCGGTGGTCGTGCTGACCGCGCGGGACTCGGTCCGGGACACGGTGGCCGGTCTGGAGGGCGGCGCCGACGACTGGATGACCAAGCCGTTCCGCTTCGAGGAACTGCTCGCCCGGGTACGGCTGCGGCTGCGCACGGCTGCCCGGGCGCCGGAGGTGACGGTGCTGAGGGCGGGCTCGCTGAGCCTCGACCTGCGCACCCGCCGCGCCCGCGCCGGGGAGCGCACCGTCGACCTGACGGCCCGTGAGTTCGTGCTCCTCGAGCTGTTCCTGAGGCACCCGGGACAGGTGCTCTCCCGCGGACAGATCCTCTCCCACGTGTGGGGCTACGACTTCGATCCGGGCTCCAACATCGTGGACGTGTACGTCCGCGCGCTGCGCAAGAAGCTCGGCGCGGAGAAGGTGGAGACGGTCCGCGGGATGGGCTACCGGCTCCCCGGGTGACGGGCCCGGCGGCCGGGTGAAGCTCCCTTCACCTCCGGCTCATCGACGGCTCACCGCCCGAGCGGATCGTCGATGACGTGACACTGACCCCCCGCTCGACCGCGACCCTGTGCGTGGCGCTGTCGCTGTGCGCGCTGCTCGCGCTCCCCGGCGCCCTTCCCGGTCTCGGCGGGGACGCGCGCCTCACCCTCGCCGTGTTCGCGCTGGCGACCTGCGCGTGGGTCGGCACCCCGATCGACGACACGTACATCGCGCTGGGCGCCGGACTCGCGCTGACGGCGACCGGGGTGATCAGCAGCGACACCCTGTTCGGCACCCTGGGCGACTCGACGGTGTGGCTGCTGATCTGTGCGTTCGTCCTGGCTGCCGCGGTGGCCCGGACCGGGCTCGCGGGGCGGGCGGCGGCCTTCCTGGTCGGCGGGGCGCGTACGGTACGGCAGTTGGCGCACCTGACCA
The DNA here is from genome assembly GCF_041380215.1 of Streptomyces pimonensis. NCBI lineage: Bacteria > Bacillati > Actinomycetota > Actinomycetes > Kitasatosporales > Streptomycetaceae > Streptomyces > Streptomyces pimonensis. Next base: position 73,729 of record NZ_JAHWZY010000005.1, on the reverse strand, counting down.
CGGCCGCGCTGGTCGTCACGGCGTTCGCGGTGCCGGCCACCTCCGGCCGGGCGGCGCTCGCCCTGCCGGTGTTCCTCGCCCTCGCCGAGGCACTCGCCGACCGGAAGCGACTGGTCGTGATGCTGGCGCTGCTGTTCCCGACCGTGATCCTCCTGTCGGCGGTGGCGACCCTGATCGGCGCGGGAGCGCACCTGATCACCGTGTCGGTGCTGTGGGAGGCCGCCGGGGAGCGGGTCGGCTTCACCGAGTGGCTGCTGCTCGGGCTGCCGCTGGCCGTGGTCTCCTCCCATCTCGCCGCCGAGGCCGTCCTGTCGACCACCACCCGGCGCGCGGACCGCGCGGGCCCGGTGCACATCACCGCCGAGGAGATCCAACGGCACAGCGACCGTCCGGTCACCGGCCCCTGGAGCCAGGCCGAGAAGCGCTGCGTCCTGCTGCTGGCCACGGTCGTCGCCCTGTGGTGCAGCGAGCCGCTGCACCGGGTGTCCCCCGCGATGGTCGCGCTGATCGGCGCGGTCGTCGCCGCCTCGCCGGCCCTCGGCACCGTACGGCTGAAGGACGCGCTGAAGACGGTGCCCTGGCCGCTGCTGCTGTTCATGGCGGCGACGACGGCGACGGGCGTGGCGCTCACGGAGTCGGGCGCGGCGAAGTGGCTGGTCGGCGGGTTGCCCGCGAGGATCACGCCGGTGATGTTCCTGACGGTCGTCGTCACGGTCTCCACCGCCGCCCACCTGATCCTGCAGTCCCGTTCCGCCCGTTCCTCCGTGCTGGTCCCGCTGGTGGTCGCGGCGGCCGTGGGCGCCGGGGTGAACCCGGTCGCGGCGGCACTGGCCTCCACCGCCGCCGCGGGCTTCTGCCACACGTTTCCGGCCTCCGCGAAACCGGTCACGCTCTTCGCGGAGATCCCCGGCACCCCCACCTACACCCCGCGCGACCTGCTGCGGCTGTCCGCCGTACTGGCCCCGCTCACCGCCGCCCTGGTCCTGCTGTTCGCCGTCGCGGTGTGGCCGCTGCTCGGCGTCCCCGTGACCCGCTGAGGAGCCCCCCATGCTGAACCGTGTCGTCGTAGCCCCCAGCGGCTTCAAGGAGTCGCTGTCCGCCCAGGCCGCCGCCGACGCCATCGCGGCGGGCGTCCGCCGGGTGCTGCCGGACGCCGAGATCGACCGGATCCCGCTGGTGGACGGCGGTGAGGGCACGGCCTCGGCGCTGGCCTCGGCGACCGGCGGCCGGCTGGTCGCCCTGGCCGCCACCGGTCCGGTCGGGGAACCGGTCGGCACCCACTTCGCGCTGCTCGGCTCCCGGGACACGGCGGTGGTGGAGATGGCGGCGGTCGCCGGCCTCTCCCTCGTCCCCCGCACCCGGCGCGACCCGGGCGCCACCACCACCTACGGCGTCGGGGAACTGATCCGCGCCGCCCTCGACCAGGGCGTACGGCGCGTCCTGGTGGGCTGTGGCGACTCGGGCACCTCCGACGGCGGCGCGGGCGCGCTCCAGGCACTGGGCGCCCGGCTGCTGGACGCGGACGGTCTCGAACTGCCGCCCGGCGGGCGCGAGCTGTCGCGCCTGGCGCGCATCGACCCGGCCGGCCTCGATCCCCGTCTCGTCGACGTGGAACTCCTCGTCGCCTGCAACCCCTTCAACGTGCTGTGCGGGGAGCGGGGCGTGGCCCGGGTGTTCGGACCGCAGAAGGGGGCGGCCCCGGAGCAGGTCGAGGAGTTGTCGGCGGCGCTGGAGAACTGGGCGCGGGTCCTGACCCGCGATCTCGCCGTCACCGGCACGGACCTGCGCCTCGGCCGCGGTACGGGCGCCTCCGGCGGGCTCGGCGCCGGGCTCGCCGCCCTGGGCGGGTCCCTGCTGCCCCGCTTCCCCGTCCTGCTGGACCACCTCGGCCTGGACGCCCGGCTGGCCCGCGCCGATCTGGTCGTCACCGCCGAGGGCGCCCTGGACCACCAGACACCGCGCGGCAAGGTACCGGCGGAGGTGGCCCGCCGCGCCAAGCTGTCCGGGCGGCCGGTGCTGGCGCTGGCGGGCACGCTCGGGGAGGGTGCGGGGGAGGTTCCGGGCGTGGACGCCTGCCACGGCATCCTGCCCGCTCCGATGGCTCTGGCCGAGGCGCTGGCCCGCGGTGCGGAACTCCTCACCGACGCGACGGAGCGCGCTCTGCGCATGATCGTGCTGGGCGCCCGGCTGCCCGCGCCCGCCCACAGCTAGGTTCCTCGCCCTTGCCGCCCCTTCCCGCCCCGGACCTGGGGCGCTGCCCCCGAGGGACGGGAGCGGGAAGGGGCGGCGGGGGCGGAACCCCTCAGGCGGAGGTGTCCGGCACGCAGCGGCCGTCCACCGTGCGGTAGGTCCACCGGGCGCCGTCCCGCACGAGTTCGCGCACCGCCCGTACGAACCGCTCCACGTGCTCGTCCGGCGTGCCCGCGCCGAAGCTGACCCGAACGGCGTCGAGGGACTCCTCGCCGGGCGCCGCCCCGGGGACGCCGCACTCGCCCCGGGCACCCGGGGCGCCGCCGAGCAGCGTGCGCACCAGCGGGTGCGCGCAGAACAGTCCGTCGCGCACGCCGATGCCGTACTCGGCGGAGAGCGCGGCGGCGAAGTGGGAACTGTTCCACCCCTGGACGACGAAGGAGAGCACGCCGACGCGCGGGGCGTCGTCCCCGAACAGGGACAGGAACCGCACCTCGGGCACGTCCGCGAGCCCTTCGCGCACCGCACGGATCAACTCCTCCTCGCGGGCGGCCAGGGCGTCGAACCCGGCCTCGGTGAGCGCCTTGCAGGCGGAGGCGACGGCGTGGGCGCCGATGACGTTGGGCGAGCCGGCCTCGTGGCGGGCGGCGCCCTCGTGCCACTCCACGTCCACTCCCCCGTCCGCACGCCGGGTGACCGTGCGGCTGGCGCCGCCGCCCGCGAGGTAGGGCTCGGCCTCCCGGAGCCAGTCGGCACGGCCGGCCAGCACCCCGGAGCCGAAGGGTGCGTACAGCTTGTGCCCGGAGAAGGCGACCCAGTCGACGTCCAGGTCCCGCACGCTCACCGGGTGGTGCGGGACGAGCTGGGCGGCGTCCAGCACGATCCGGGCGCCGTGCGCGTGCGCGGCGGCGGCCAGTTCCCGTACGGGCCACAGCTCGCCGGTGACGTTGGAGGCTCCGGTGACGCAGACCAGGGCGGAGCCGTACGGGTCGCGGTCGGCGAGGGCGCGCTCCAGGTCCTCCACGGCCTGGCGGGGGCTGCGCGGGGCCTCCAGGCAGGTGACCCGCGCGTTCCGCCAGGGCAGCAGGGAGGCGTGGTGCTCGGTCTCGAAGACGAAGACCTCGCAGCCGTCGGGGAGCGCGGCGGCGAGCAGGTTGAGGGAGTCGGTGGTGGACCGGGTGAACACCACCTGGTCGCCCTCCCGTCGCCCACCACCGCCCTTGCCGGACCGGGCTTCGCCCGGGCCGTCCCCCGTGCGGCAGTCGAGGAACTCGGCGACGGTCCGGCGGGCGTTCTCGAACAGGTCGGTGGAGAGCCGGGAGAGGTGTCCGGCGCCCCGGTGGACGCTGCCGTAGTACGGCGCGTAGGCGGCCACGTCGTCCCACACCCGCTGGAGGGCGGGGGTGCTGGCGGCGTAGTCGAGGGCGGCGTAGGCGACCTCACCGCCGGTGACGAGGGGGACGGTGACGTCCCGGCCGAGGACGGGCAGCGGGGCGCGGACGGACGGGGCGGCGGCGGTGGAGACGGACATGGCGGGGCTCCCGGTGGGGCAGGCGGAACCCCCGCGCGAGCGCGCGTCGCTCGAGCGCGGAGGGAAAGGTGAAGGGGTGTGCGGAGGCGGGGCTCGGCAGCCCTAGCGCATTCGCTTGCTCACGGAAGGCTCCTCGACGACCAGGACCCCTGGCGTGCGAGGGGTCCGCGCTTGCCGTGAGCCCTGCTGCTCACGGCCTGGTCCTCACCCGGGGCACCCCGCCACGGACGGAGGGTTGCCGGACAGCCGGCCGGGGCCTGATGGCTGTCACTCGTGACCTGGACAGGAAAGTACGGGAAACGATCGGCGTCCCGCAACCCGTGTCCGGATCGCGGGACGTCGCGCTCGCCCTGCGGCTACGCGTTGCTGACGGCCACCCAGCGCTCCAGGACCCGCTTGGCGGCCCCCGAGTCGATCGACTCGGCCGCCTTCGCCATCCCGGCGCGGATCTGCTCCGCCAGGGTGCCGCCGCCCGGCTCCAGGGCCACCAGCGCCGCCGCCGAGTTCAGCAGCACCGCGTCCCGCACGGGGCCGGGTTCGCCGTCGAGGAGCCGGCGGGCGACCTCGGCGTTGTAGGAGGCGTCGGCGCCGCGCAGCGCCTCCACGGGCACCAGCTCGATGCCGACGTCACGCGGGTCGAAGGTCTCCTCCTCGACCGTGCCCTCGCGGACCACCCACACCCGGGAGGTGGCGGTGGTCGTCAGCTCGTCCAGGCCGTCGTCGCCGCGGAACACCAGCGAGGAGTGACCGCGCCCGGCGAAGACGCCGGCGATGATCGGGGCCATCCGGGCGTCGGCCACGCCTACGGCCTGCGACCGCACCTTGGCCGGGTTGGTCAGCGGGCCCAGGAAGTTGAAGACCGTCCGCACCCCGAGCTGGCCGCGCGCCGCGGCGACGTGGCGCAGCGCCGGGTGGAACCTCACCGCGAAGCAGAAGGTGATCCCGGCCTCCTCGGCGACCTCGGCGACCCGTCGCGGGGTCAGCTCCAGGTTGACGCCGAGCTTCTCCAGGACGTCGGAGGCGCCGGACGCGGAGGAGGCGGCCCGGTTGCCGTGCTTGACGACCTTCGCTCCGGTGCCGGCCACGACGATCGAGGACATCGTGGAGATGTTCACCGTCCTGGCGCCGTCCCCGCCGGTGCCGACGATGTCGACGGTGGCGCCCGGCACCTCGATCACGTTGGCGTGGTCGTACATCGCCCGTACGCAGCCGGTGATCTCCTCGACGGTCTCGCCCTTGGCCCGCAGGGACACCGCGAGCCCGGCGATCTGCGCGTCGGTCGCCTCGCCGCGCATGATCAGGTCCATCGCCCAGGCGGTGTCGTCGGCGGACAGGTCCCGGCCGTCCAGCAGACCGTTCAGCAGGGCGGGCCAGGAGCGGCCCGCCGCGGTGTCGCCTCCAGCGGGGGTCACAGCGCTCATGGCCGCTCCTGACGGTCGGAGAAGAAGGGTCGGGGAGCCCGGCAGGGTCCCGGGCTCCACCCTATCCAGCTCCGGGTACGGCGAAGGGCCCCCGTCCGCAGAACGGACGGGGGCCCTTCGCCGTCGTGTGGCGACTGGGGTGAGGCGCGGAAGGCGATCAGTGGTGGCCGTGGCCGCTCGTGATCTCCTTGTACTCCTCGACGGTCGGCTTCGGGATCTGGGACTCCGCGCCGTAGTAGCCCTTGCTCAGCTTGGCGCGCAGCTTCTCGCTCGCCTTCACCTTGCGCTGGACGCCGTTCTCGTCGACCGTCGGGCCGATCTCGACCGGCTTGTACTGTTCGTGCGCCGTGAGGGTGTACATCTGCTCCTGGCTGAGCGGCTCGTGCACCTCGATGAACTCACCGTGCGGCAGGCGCTTGATGATGCCCGACTCGCGGCCGTGCAGCACCTTCTCCTTGTCCCGGCGCTGGAGGCCGAGGCAGATCCGCTTGGTGACGATGAACGCGACGACCGGTCCCGCGAAGAAGCCGATGCGGACGAACCAGGTGACCGCGTTGATCGAGAGGTTGAAGTGGGTGGCGAAGATGTCGTTGCCACCGCCGATCAACATGATCATGTACGCCGTGATCCAGGCGACGCCGAAGGCCGTACGGGTCGGGGCGTTGCGCGGCCGGTCCAGGATGTGGTGCTCGCGCTTGTCCCCGGTGATCCAGGACTCGACGAACGGGTAGAGCGCGATGATCGCGAGGAAGAGGCCGAAGATCACCAGCGGGACGAAGACGCCCATGACCAGGGTGTGGCCCCAGAAGTTGATCTCCCAGCCGGGCATGGCGCGGACCAGGCCCTCGGCGAAGCCCATGTACCAGTCGGGCTGGGCGCCCGTGGAGACCATGTCCGGGCGGTACGGGCCCAGGTTCCAGATCGGGTTGATGGACGCGATGCCGGCGATCAGCGCGGTGAAGCCGAAGACCAGGAAGAAGAAGCCACCCGCCTTGGCCATGTAGACAGGCAGCAGCGGCATGCCCACGACGTTCTTGTTGGTCCGTCCGGCACCCGCGAACTGCGTGTGCTTGTGGTAGAAGACCAGGATCAGGTGGGCGACCACCAGGCCGAGCATGATGCCCGGCAGCAGCAGGATGTGGATCGAGTAGAACCGCGCGACGAAGTCGGTGCCGGGGAACTCTCCGCCGAACAGGAACATCGAGATGTACGTGCCGACGATCGGCACGGACAGGATCGCGCCCTGGGTGAAGCGGACACCGGTTCCGGAGAGCAGGTCGTCCGGCAGCGAGTAACCGGTGAAACCGGTGAACATGCCGAGGACGAAGAGCAGGAAGCCGAACAGCCAGTTGATCTCACGCGGCTTGCGGAACGCGCCGGTGAAGAAGACGCGCATCATGTGCACGAACATGCCGGCCAGGAAGATGACCGCGGCCCAGTGGTGGATCTGCCGGATCAGCAGACCGCCACGGACGTCGAAGCTGATGTCCAGCGTCGACTTGTAGGCCTCGCTCATCAGCTGGCCCTGCAGCGGCACGTAGGAGCCGTGGTACTCCACCTCGTTCATCGACGGGTGGAAGAACAGCGTCAGGTACACACCCGTGAGGATGATGATGAGGAAGCTGTAGAGGCAGATCTCGCCCAGCATGAAGGACCAGTGGTCCGGGAAGATCTTGCGCATGTTGGCCTTGGCCAGGGAGTAGATCCCCAGCCGGCCGTCGGCCCAGTCGGCGACGCGCTCGCCGGCCGGCGCCTTCCCGCGCGAGCGGGACTCGGGGGTCGTCGTGGTACTCATCCGCGCTCCCAGAAGGCAGGACCGACGGGCTCGTCGAAGTCGCCGAGCGCTTCGAGGTAGCCCTCGTCATTCACGCCGATGCGCAGCTGCGGCAGCGGGTGACCGGCGGGACCGAAGATCACCCGGGCGCCGTCGGCGAGGTCGAAGGTGGACTGGTGGCAGGGGCACAGGACGTGGTGCGTCTGCTGCTCGTACAGGGAGACCGGGCAGCCCACGTGGGTGCAGATCTTCGAGTACGCGAGGATGCCCTCGTGTCCCCACTCCATCGTGCGCTTGTCCTTGATGTCGTCCGGCCTGATGCGGACCAGCATCAGGGCGGCCTTGGCGATCTCGTTCTGGAAGCCGTGGTCGTGCTCCTCCAGGCCCTCGGGCTTGGCGAAGGTCAGCGAGCCGGTGATGAGATCGGAGGGCCGCAGCGGCTCGTCGGTGTTCATGTTGACGAGCAGCTTGCCCTTGGACCACAGGGTGTGGCGCAGCTTGTTCTCGGGCAGCGGGCCGAGTTCGCGCAGCAGCACGACGCCGGACAGCGGCACCAGCGTGAGCGCGCCGAACATGGTGGTGCGGATCAGCTTGCGGCGGCCCAGCTGCGACTCCTTGGCACCCTGCCGGAAGTCGTCCATGATCTTGGAGCGGACCTCCGACGGCGCCTCGATCGGGTGCCGCTCGTCGGTCAGCTCCTCGTCGGACATCAGGGTGCGGGCCCAGTGGACCGCGCCCGCGCCGATGGCGAACAGCGCTACGCCGAGCGTCACACCGAGCGCGACGTTCAGGGCGCTGACGTGGCCCAGCGGGAAGATGTAGACGATCTTCTCGACCGGGATCGCCACGAACGAGGCGATGAAGCCGATGGTGGCCAGCATCGACAGCGTGAACAGCAGGGCGACCGTGCGCTCGGACCGCTTGGCGGCGCGCTCGTCGATGTCCTGGACCCGGTGCTCGTGGGGCGGAAGGCCCGGGTCGGCGAACGGGTGCTCCTCGTCCGCGACCTTCACCGCGCCGTGGCCGGTGTCCCTCGCTGCGGGCAGGTTCTCTTCGGGAATGTCTTGGCTACTCATGACTTCTTGGCCTTTGCGGTCCGAGCGGCGACCCACACGGCGACGGCGATCAGTCCGCCGAGACCGAAGATCCAGCCGAACAGGCCCTCACTGACCGGGCCCAGCCCGCCCAGCTCCATGCCGCCCGGGTTCTCGGACTCTTCGGTGTTGACCTCGCCCAGGTACGCGATGATGTCCTTCTTGTTCTGCTCCGACATCAGGGTGTCGGGGAAGGAGGGCATGTTCTGCGGGCCGGTGAGCATGGCCTCGTAGATGTGCTTGGGGGCGACGTCCTCCAGGCTGGGGGCGTACTTGCCGTGCGTGAGCGCACCGCCCTTGCCGGTGAAGTTGTGGCACTGCGCGCAGTTGTTGCGGAACAGTTCGCCGCCCTTGGCGATGTCGGCGCCCTGGGGGCCGTACTGCTCCTCGGTCGGGATGGCCGGGCCGGCGCCCAGGGAGGCGACGTACGCCGCCAGCTGGTCGATCTCGGCCTGCGTGTAGACGGCCGGCTTGTCCGGGACCTGTGCGGCCTGGGAGGTGGCGGCCGGCATACGGCCGGTGCCCACCTGGAAGTCGACGGCGGCAGCGCCCACGCCCACCAGGGTCGGGCCGTCGGAGGTGCCCTGACCGCCGGTGCCGTGGCAGCTGGCACAGCCGACCGCGTAGAGCTTCTTGCCCTCCTCGATGGTGAGGGACTGGGCGGTTTCGTCGGCCTGCGCCTTGTCCGCGGGTGCGAACACGGCGTAGAGCCCCCCGGTGCATGCCAGCGCGAGGAGTAGGACGACGAGCGCCGCCAGCGGATGGCGTCGTCGTGCGGAGAGCTTTTTCACGGATTACCCCGGTGTCAGGATCTTCTGCGTCGATGCTTCTGGTTGGTGCGCTCCCGAGGAGCGCGTGGATGCGGGTCCGGCTACTTGATCATGTAGATCGTGGCGAAGAGGCCGATCCAGACGACATCGACGAAGTGCCAGTAGTAGGACACGACGATGGCCGCGGTCGCCTGCTCGTGAGTGAACCTCCTGGCCGCGTAGGTCCGGCCCAGGACCAGCAGGAAGGCGATGAGACCGCCCGTCACGTGCAGGCCGTGGAAGCCGGTGGTCAGGTAGAACACCGAGCCGTACGGGTCGGAGGAGAGGGACAGGCCCTCGTGCTTGACCAGCTCGGTGTACTCGAAGACCTGACCGCCGATGAAGATCGCGCCCATGATGAAGGTGACGATGAACCACATCCGGAGCTTCTTCACGTCACCGCGCTCGGCGGCGAACACGCCGAGCTGGCAGGTGAGGGAGGAGAGCACCAGGATCGTGGTGTTCGTCAACGCGAACGGGAAGTTCAGGGCGTCGGCCTTCTCCGACCAGAAGTCGGGTCCGGTCACCGATCGCAGGGTGAAGTACATCGCGAAGAGGGCCGCGAAGAACATCAGCTCGGAACTCAGCCAGATGATGGTTCCGACGCTGGTGAGGTTCGGCCGGTTGACCGACGGGTGCGCGTGCCCGGTATCTACTGTCGTTGCTGTCGCCACGCCGACATTATGTCGGTCGCTTATCCCGCCCTCACTCCCGGGGGTGCCGTTCGGTGTGTTCGGCCCTCCTGGACTGCCCGGATGGCCCACCCGGGGACCGTGGCGGGGCCGTCTCGAAGACGTGTCCGAACCAGTGTTGACAAGCGGTCGGAGGGGGTAGCATCCGCGCCATCGGTACCCGAAGTCCCCGACAGAGCCGTGCCCTCTCTCTTACGCGTGGAGGAACAATGCAGGCGACCGCCACGGTGCTGGTCTACAGCGACGATGCCAACACCCGGGAGCAGGTGCGGCTCGCCACCGGGCGGCGGCCGGCGCCGGACGTGCCCGTCGTGGAGTTCGTGGAGTGCGCGACCCCGGCGGCCGTGCTGGCGGAGCTCGACCGGGGCGGCATCGACGTGTGCGTGCTGGACGGCGAGGCCGTGCCGGTGGGGGGCATGGGGATGTGCCGGCAGATCAAGGACGAGGTGTTCAACTGCCCGCCGGTGCTTCTGCTGATCGGGCGGCCGCAGGACGCGTGGCTCGCCACGTGGAGCCGGGCGGAGGCGGCGGTCGCCCTGCCGGTGGAGCCGGTGGAGTTCGCCTCGGCGCTGGCGGGTCTGCTGCGGCAGACGTACCTGCGGAGTGCCTAGGAACCCGGTTCGTCCTGCGGTACGGCGGCTGCGGTCCGGCAGGGGTTGCCCGCGCCCACGCGGCGGAGCCGCACGTGTGACAGCCCCGCGCCCCTGAGGGCGCTGACCGGGGGCGTTCACACGGGCTGGGGCCTCGTGCGGGCCCGTTCGGCCGGATTCCGGGGGGTGCCGGGGGTCAGGGCGCTGCCCGCCTGCCACTCGGCCCAGTCGAGGTTCCAGTCGCCGTAGCCGTTGCCGAAGGGTTCCATCGTGTCGCCGGCCGAGTTCTCGACCTTGACGACGTCGCCCTCACGGACGGTGCCGAAGAACCACTCCGCGTCCTCGGGGCTCATGCCGACACAGCCGTGGCTGACGTTCTCGTGGCCCTGGGAGTCGACGGACCAGGGGGCGGCGTGCAGGTACTCGCCGCTCCAGGTCACCCGGGTGGCGAACTGGACGTCCAGGTCGTACGACTCCGTCGAGCCCTCGGCGATGCCGACGGTGGTGCTGCGCATACGTACGAGGCGTTCCTTGGCGAGCACGACCTTGACGCCGTTGCGGGTCTCGAAGCCGGGCTTGCCGGTGGTGACGGGGATCTGCTTGATCTCCTCGTCGTTCTTGTAGACCGTCAGCCGGTGCTCGGCGGCGTCGGTGACGGCTATCACCCGGTCGCCGGTGCGGATCGTCAGGGGCTCGGACCTGCCGCCCCGCAGCCGGTCGTCGACCTTGATGCCCTCCAGGGCGCTGTGCACGCTGACGGTGGCGTGGGCGGGCCAGTAGTCACGGGGGCGGTAGTGCAGCTTCCTGTCGTCCACCCAGTGCCAGCTGCCGGACACGGCGGGGGTGGACTCGACCGTCAGGGCGCGCTCCACGACGGCCCGCCGGGCGCGGTCCTTGACGGGGGCGCTCAGCTCGGCGGTGAGGGGCTGGCCCACGCCGTACGTGCCCGCCCCGGGGCCGAAGGCGACGGCCAGGCGCTCGCTGGGAGTGGGTCCGCCGGTGGTGAAGGCGAGGACGCTGCGGCCGGGCGCCCCGTCCTCGTCCTCGGTGCTCACCCGGACCGTGTACCGGGTACGGGCGGCCAGCGGGGAGGTGCTGTGCCAACGGCTGCCGTCGGCGGCCAGTTCGCCCGCCACATGGCGTCCCGAGGCGTCCACGGCGGTGACGTCCGTGATGCGCCCGTCGGCGTCCTCGGCGACGACCTCCAGGGGCTTGTCGGGGTCGGCCTCCCCGCCCTCCTCCACGGATCCGCCGAAGGAGATCCGGTCCGCCGCGTCGTAGGGCTCCGTGGACAGCGGGTCGCCGTCGGAGGAACAGCCCGTGACGCCCGCGCCGAGGGCGATCACCAGCAGCACGCGGCCGACGACGCGGCTCCGCCCGGCGCCCGCGCCACGAGGGGACTCGATGCGACTCATGGCCCCACGCTAGGAAGCCGCGTCCCCCTCGGCTCACCGGACGGCCCGAACGAGTGAGACGACGAGGGGCCCGGACCCTCCTGGTGGAGTGTCCGGGCCCCTCGGGAGGGACGCCCTTGTCACTGGGTGCGGTTCTCACCGCGGTAGTACTCGAAGACCCAGCCCCAGATGCCGATCAGGAGCAGCGGCGCCGAGAAGTACATCAGCCACCAGCCGATCGCGACACTCATGAAGGCCAGGGCGCCGCCCACGGCCAGGGCGAGCGGCTGCCAGCTGTGCGGGCTGAAGAACCCGACCTCGCCGGCGTCGTCGGCGACGTCCGCCTCCTTGTCGTCCTGCGCGCCCACGTCGACCCGCCGGGCCGTGAAGCCCAGGTAGAAGCCGATCATGATGCTCAGGCCGAAGGTCAGGAGGAGGGCGGTGGTGCCGACCGGCTCCCTCGCCCATGCGCCGTAGACCCCGGCCATGATGAGGAAGAAGAAGCTCAGCCAGATGAACATCTTGCCCTGGATCTTCACTTGCCGGCCTCCTTGCTGCCGGAGAGGGCCTTCTCACCGTGACCGGCGTTCTCGAGTTCGTCGAGTGCGGCGATCTCCGGGTGGTGCAGGTCGAACGCCGGGGACTCGCTGCGGATCTTCGGCAGGGTGAGGAAGTTGTGCCGCGGCGGCGGGCAGGAGGTCGCCCACTCCAGGGAGCGGCCGTAGCCCCACGGGTCGTCGACGGTGACCGGCTTGCCGTACTTGGCCGTCCTCCAGACGTTGTAGAAGAACGGCAGCATCGACGCGCCGAGCAGGAACGAGGCGATCGTGGAGACCGTGTTCAGCGCGGTGAAACCGTCCGCGGCCAGGTAGTCCGCGTACCGGCGCGGCATGCCCTCGACACCCAGCCAGTGCTGGACGAGGAAGGTGCCGTGGAAGCCGACGAACAGCGTCCAGAAGGTGATCTTGCCGAGGCGCTCGTCGAGCATCTTGCCGGTGAACTTCGGCCACCAGAAGTGGAAGCCGGCGAACATCGCGAAGACGACCGTGCCGAACACCACGTAGTGGAAGTGCGCCACCACGAAGTAGCTGTCCGAGACGTGGAAGTCCAGCGGCGGCGAGGCCAGGATGACACCGGTCAGACCACCGAAGACGAAGGTGATCAGGAAGCCCAGCGTCCACAGCATCGGGGTCTCGAAGGAGAGACTGCCCTTCCACATGGTGCCGATCCAGTTGAAGAACTTCACCCCGGTCGGGACCGCGATCAGGAACGTCATGAAGGAGAAGAACGGCAGCAGCACACCGCCGGTGACGTACATGTGGTGCGCCCACACGGTCACCGAGAGGCCGGCGATGGCGATGGTGGCGCCGATCAGGCCCATGTAGCCGAACATCGGCTTGCGGGAGAAGACCGGGATGACCTCGGAGACGATGCCGAAGAACGGCAGCGCGATGATGTACACCTCGGGATGGCCGAAGAACCAGAACAGGTGCTGCCACAGCAGCGCCCCGCCGTTGGCCGAGTCGAAGATGTGGCTGCCGAACTTGCGGTCCGCCTCCAGGGCGAACAGCGCGGCCGCCAGTACCGGGAAGGCGAGCAGGACCAGCACACCGGTCAGCAGCACGTTCCAGGTGAAGATCGGCATGCGGAACATCGTCATGCCGGGCGCGCGCATGCAGATGATGGTGGTGATGAAGTTGACCGAGCCGAGGATGGTGCCGAAGCCCGAGAAGGCCAGGCCCATGATCCACATGTCGGCGCCGATGCCCGGCGAGCGGACCGCGTCCGACAGCGGCGAGTAGGCGAACCAGCCGAAGTCGGCCGCCCCGTCCGGGGTGAGGAAACCGCCCACCGCGATCAGCGAGCCGAACAGGTACAGCCAGTAGGCGAACATGTTCAGCCGCGGGAACGCCACGTCGGGCGCGCCGATCTGCAGCGGCATGATCCAGTTCGCGAAACCGGCGAACAGCGGCGTCGCGAACATCAGCAGCATGATCGTGCCGTGCATCGTGAACGCCTGGTTGAACTGTTCGTTCGAGACGATCTGCAGACCCGGCCGGGCCAGCTCGGCGCGCATCACCAGGGCCATCACGCCACCGATGACGAAGAAGACGAAGGACGTCACCAGGTACAGCGTGCCGATCGTCTTGTGGTCCGTGGTCGTCAGCCACTTGACGATGACGTCACCACGGCTCTGGCGCCTGACCGGCAGCTCGTCCTCGTAGGAGGAGCCTGCTGCCGCGGCACCCTGGGATTCGTTGAGAATGCTCACAGGATGTTCGCCTCCCGGTTCCTCTCGTGCTCCGTCTGGGAGATGCCAGCGGGCATGTAACCGGTCTGCCCCTTCTTCACGAGGTCCTTCAGGTGCTGCTCGTAACGCTCGGGGGAGACGACCTTCACGTTGAACAGCATCCGGGAGTGGTCGACGCCGCAGAGCTCGGCGCACTTGCCCAGGAAGGTGCCCTCACGGTTGGGGGTCACCTCGAAGGCGTTGGGGTGGCCCGGGATGACGTCCTGCTTCATCAGGAACGGCACCACCCAGAAGGAGTGGATGACGTCGCGCGAGGTCAGCACGAAGCGGACCCGCTTGCCCTCGGGCAGCCACAGGGTGGGGCCCGGGTTGTTGGTCTGCGGGTTCCGGGTGCCGGGGACACCGCAGTCGTAGACACCGCCGGCGTCGTCCGGGAAGGCTTTCTTGTAGCGTTCCGGAACCGACTCGAGCTCCTTGGACGTCTTGGCGTCGCCCGTGGAACCCTCGACGTTCTCGACGTAGTTGAAGCACCAGCTCCACTGGAAGCCGACCACGTTGACGGTGACGTCGGGCTTCTCCTGGAGCTTCAGCAGTTCGGATTCGTCGCGCGCGGTGAAGTAGAAGAACACCGAGACGATGATGAGCGGAACCACCGTGTACAGCGCCTCGATGGGCATGTTGTACCGGGTCTGCGGAGGGACCTCCACCTTGGTGCGGCTGCGCCGGTGGAAGAAAGCACTCCACAGGATCAGGCCCCACACCAGCACGCCGATAGCGAGCGCGGCAGCCCAGGACCCCTGCCACAGCGAGAGGATCCGCGGAGCCTCTTCCGTGGTGGGGGTGGGCATACCAAGGCGGGGGAAGTCCTCCCATGTGCAACCGGTGGCGGTCGCCAGGACCAGGCCCGCGGTCAGTGCCTGCAGCAGCTTCCGCCGCATCGGGCGCCGCGGCGAGCGGTCGGAGCCGTTGGGACTCACGTAGCGCCTTCCCGAGAGTCTCGCCCGCGCGGATTGGCTGCGGCCTGCCTTCTCGCTGGTCGGTCGCCGCCCTGCGTCGGGCAGGGGTTTGGATGTTTATGCGGACCAAACCCTAGCCGACGCTCTCCGAGGGGTCGCGAGGAGGGGTGCCGTACGCGCCGCGGGTTACACCGAGCGCCTCACCACCCGGGGTGCGGGCCGTCTCGCGGCTGCCGCTGCGCCGTGGTCGGCCGCGCCCGCCCGGCCGAGCCGCACAGGAGAGGACGGCCCCGCGCCTCCAGGGGGTTTAGCGTTGCCGTGTGCCCTACTTCGATGCCGCTTCCGGTGCTCCTCTCCATCCCGTCGCCCGGCAGGCCCTGACGGCCTCTCTCGACGAGGGGTGGGCGGATCCGGCGCGGTTGTACCGGGAGGGCCGGCGGGCGCGGCTGCTGCTGGACGCGGCGCGGGAGGCGGCCGCGGAGGCGGTGGGGTGCCGGGCGGACGAGCTGGTGTTCACCTCGTCCGGGACCTCGGCGGTGCACTCGGGGATCGCGGGGGCGCTGGCCGGGCGGCGGCGTACGGGCCATCACCTGATCGTGTCAGCCGTCGAACACTCCTCGGTACTCCACGCGGCGGAAGTTCACCGGGCCGGCGGAGGGGCGGTCACCGAGGTCGCCGTGGACCGTACGGGTGCGGTGAGCCCTGCCGGGTACG
Source organism: Streptomyces pimonensis (assembly GCF_041380215.1). Taxonomy (NCBI): domain Bacteria; kingdom Bacillati; phylum Actinomycetota; class Actinomycetes; order Kitasatosporales; family Streptomycetaceae; genus Streptomyces; species Streptomyces pimonensis. Next base: position 58,313 of record NZ_JAHWZY010000005.1, on the reverse strand, counting down.
CGGACGCCCTGCGGCCGGACACCGCGCTGGCCTGTCTGCAGTCGGCCAACCACGAGGTGGGGACCGTGCAGCCGGTGGCCGGGGTCGCCGAGGTGTGCCGGGCGGCGGGGGTGCCGCTGCTGGTGGACGCGGCCCAGTCGCTGGGGTGGGGGCCGGTGGAGGGCGACTGGTCGCTGCTCGCGGCGAGCGCCCACAAGTGGGGCGGTCCGCCGGGGGCCGGGCTGCTCGTCGTACGCAAAGGGGTGCGCTTCGCACCCCAGGGGCCGCGGGACGAACGGGAGTCGGGGCGGGCTGCCGGGTTCGAGAACCTGCCGGCGATCGTGGCGGCGGCGGCTTCGCTGCGGGCGGTGCGGGCGGAGGCCGCCGAGGAGGCGGTACGGCTGCGGGAACTGACGGAGCGGATCCGGGCGCGGGTGCCGCGGCTGGTGCCGGACGTGGAGGTGGTCGGGGACCCGCAGCGGCGGCTGCCCGGGACCGTCACCTTCTCCTGTCTCTACGTCGACGGGGAGACGCTGCTGCACGAGCTGGACCGGGCCGGTTTCTCCGTGTCGTCCGGGTCGTCCTGCACGAGCGGCACGCTGACGCCGAGTCATGTGCTGAAGGCGATGGGCGTGCTCAGCGAGGGCAACATCCGCCTCTCGCTGCCGACCGGGACGCGGGAGGAGGACGTCGAGCGCTTCCTGTCCGTCCTGCCGGAGGTGGTGTCGGGGGTTCGGGAGAAGCTCGGCGCGCCGGTGGCCGCCGGCCCCGTCCCGACGGAGGAGAAGAACGAGGCCCTGGTGGTGGACGCCCTGGGCCGTCGCTGCCCGATCCCGGTCATCGAGCTGGCCAGGGTCATCGACGGCGTCCCCCCGGGCGGCACGGTCCGCGTCCTGGCCGACGACGAGGCCGCCCGCCTGGACATCCCCGCCTGGTGCGAGATGCGCGGCCAGGAGTACGTGGGCGAGGAACCGGCGGACCGGGGAACGGCCTACGTGGTCCGCCGGACCGGCTGACCCGCCCGAGGGGCGCGGGGCCGTGCGCCCGCACGGGTGCGACCGGCTCCCCGCCCGCCCCCGGTGGTCTCAGCTCAGGTGCACCCGGACTTCCTCCGCCGCCTCGTCCCCGTACGCCTTCGTGAAGCGCTCCATGAAGTGCCCCCGGCGCAGCTGGTACTCCTGGGTGCCGACCGTCTCGATGACGAGCGTCGCCAGCATGCAGCCCACCTGCGCCGCCCGCTCCAGCGAGACCCCCCACGCCAGCCCCGACAGGAACCCCGCGCGGAAGGCGTCGCCGACGCCCGTCGGATCGGCCTTGCGCTCCTCGTCGGGACACCCGACCTCGATCGTCCCCCCACCGGCCTGCTCGATGCGGACGCCTTGCGCGCCGAGGGTGGTGACACGGTGACCGACCCGGCCGAGGATCTCCGCGTCGCTCCAGCCGGTCTTCGTCTCGATGAGCCCCTTCTCGTACTCGTTGGAGAAGAGGTAGGTCGCCCCGTCCAGCAGTATCCGGATCTCCTCGCCGTTCATCCGGGCGATCTGCTGGGAGAAGTCGGCGGCGAACGGGATGCCCCGGGAGCGGCACTCCTCGGTGTGCCGGAGCATGCCCTCCGGGTCGTCGGCGCCGATGGAGACCAGGTCGAGGCCGCCCACGCGGTCGGCGACGGTCTTCAGCTCGATGAGGCGGGCCTCGCTCATCGCGCCCGTGTAGAAGGAGCCGATCTGGTTGTGGTCGGCGTCCGTGGTGCACACGAAGCGGGCGGTGTGCAGGGTGTCGGAGATGCGGACGGACTCGGTGTCGACGCCGTGCCGGTCCAGCCAGGCCCGGTACTCGTCGAAGTCGAAGCCGGCGGCTCCGACGAGGATCGGGCGGGTGCCGAGCTGGCCCATCCCGAAGGCGATGTTCGCGCCCACGCCGCCCCTGCGCACGTCGAGGTTGTCGACCAGGAAGGACAGCGAGACCGTGTGCAGCTGGTCCGCGACGAACTGGTCGGCGAAGCGCCCGGGGAAGGTCATGAGGTGGTCGGTGGCGATGGAGCCGGTGACTGCGATGCGCACGGCGTGGATTCTCCTGAGGGAGGCGGGTTGACACCCCACGCTACCCGTTGGGAGGGGCCCGTAGAAGCGGGCGAAACTACCCGATAGTAGATCTTTCTTCGTGACCTTCGACGTGCGTACGGTGCCGACATGACGAACCCCAGGGTCCACGCCCCCGCCCCGGCGGACCTCGAAGGCGGCCTGGCGTCGCTGCGCGGCGACTGCGCCCGGATGGCCCCCCACTGGGGGGTCCCCGACCGGGTGGCCGCCCGGCCGGTCCCCCCGTCCTCGATCCACGGCGTGACCGTGCCGCCCGGGTCGGCGCGGCTGCTGGACGCGATGTCGGAGTACGGCGACTGAACCGGCGCCGGCCGGCGCGGCGCCCGCGGGAACCGCGCGCTCCCCCGCCGCGTCCCATCGCTGTCCCCCGTAAAGGGGATGCGGGATACGACCCGCGAGCAGTCCCGGTGCGTCCGGGAAGGGTCTTCCCGGGACAGTTGTGCAGCCGAAGGAGCGATGCGGTGAACACCGAGCGACCCGACAACGACGACGCCGAGGCGCGCCCCGCTCCCGGCGGCACACGCGACACCGGGGGCGCTTCGGACCGCGACGGGGGGCCGGGTACGGCACGGCCGGTCGCCGGCGCGTCCGGAGCCGGTCCCGGCAGGGCCGTCGCCGACGCCTCCGGAACCGGTGTCCCGGAGTCCGGGGCGGACGCCGGTCCCCCCGCCGGGGGGACCGGGGCCGGGGAGGACCCGAGGGACGAACCGGGGTCCGGGGCGGGTGGGACGGCCGTCGGGGAGCACCGTGCCGACGGCCCGGCGGCTGGGCGGCGGCGTCCGCCCCTGCTGATCGCCTCCGTCGCCGCCGCCGTGCTGCTGGTCGGGGGCGGCGGGGCCTACCTCGCCGTCGGCGCCGTCGGTGGTTCCGGGGCCGGTGCGGCTCCGGGGGCGAACGGTGACGCCTCTCCCCCGCCGCTCGCCCTGGACGGCCGCTCCGGGGACGCCGCGAACGGGATCGCCCCCGGCGAGCCCAACCCCTACGGCACCGTCTACCGCGCCGACGGCCCGCTCCCGGACGGCCCCGGTTCGGCGCCGGTGTACCGCGTCCGGGGGCAGGTCACCGAGGACCGGGTGGTCGCGCTGGCGAGGGCCCTGGGACTGGAGGGCGAGCCGGTCGCGGAGGGCGGGTCCTGGCGGATCGGCGGCAAGGACGGTTCCGGGCCCACGCTGCGGGTGGACCGGGAGGGTCCCGGCGCCTGGACGTTCAGCCGGAACACCCCGGGCACCGACAACTGCAAGGGCGCGACGTGTTCGGCTCCGGCCGCGGGCGGCCCGGTCGTGGACGAGTCGGCCGCGAAGAGGGCCGCCGCGCCCGTGCTGAAGGCGGTGGGCCAGGACGACGCGAAGCTCGACGCGAGCCAGGTCACGGGCGGCGGGCGAACGGTGAACGCCGATCCCCAGGTCGGCGGGCTGCCGACGTACGGCTGGACGACCGGTGTGGTCGTCGGCGCCAGGGGCGAGGTGGTCGGCGGCAGCGGCCGGCTCGCGGAACCCGTGAAGGGGGACGCCTACCCCGTGGTGAGCGCGGCCGACGCGCTGGAGCTGATGAACGCGGTGCCGGACGGCGGCCCGGGCGCGGGGACCGGCGGCTGCGCCGGTCCCGTACCGCTGAAGGACGGGCAGCGGGAGTCGTGCGCTCCGGCGACGGAGCCGAAGGGCGACACCGTCACGGTCGGTGACGCGGTGCTCGGGCTGGCCCCGCACTCCGTGGACGGGCGGCCGGTCCTCGTACCGTCCTGGCTGTTCGAGGTGCGCCCCCGGGGCACGGAGGGGACCTTCACGGTGACGTATCCGGCGGTCGCCCCGGGGTTCCTCGCTCCGCGGACGGGGTCCGGGGAGGCGAGCCCGCGGCCCACGCAGCCCGGTGACGAACCGGCCGCGGCGCCGTCCACCCGCGAGGTCGGCGTCGAGGGCTACACCGCCGAGGGCGCCGAGCTGACCGTGACCTTCACGGGCGGCGTGTGCGCCGACTACGAGGCGACGGCGCGTGCGGACGGCGACCGGGTGACGGTGCGGGTGACCGAGACGCCCTGGCCGGACAAGGTGTGCATCCTGATCGCCAAGCAGTACCAGCAGACGGTCCAACTCGACGCGCCGCTCGGCGACCGCGAGGTCGTGGGAACGGACGGCGAGCCGGTCCCGCTGCACAAGGACGGGGCCCGGCTGCCGGCGCCGCCCACCCGGTAGTCCGGACGCGCGGAGACACGAAGGCGGCGGCCCCGTCGGAGGGGACCGCCGCCTTCGTCATGTGCCGCCCGGGACGGGACCCGGCTCAGCTGAAGGAGTCGCCGCAGGCGCAGGAGCCGGTGGCGTTGGGGTTGTCGATCGTGAAGCCCTGCTTCTCGATCGTGTCGACGAAGTCGATGGTGGCGCCGCCCAGGTACGGGGCGCTCATGCGGTCGGTAACGACCTTCACACCGCCGAAGTCCTTCTCCACGTCGCCGTCGAGCGAACGCTCGTCGAAGAAGAGCTGGTAGCGCAGGCCGGAGCAGCCGCCGGGCTGGACGGCGACGCGCAGGGCGAGGTCGTCACGGCCTTCCTGGTCAAGCAGGGCCTTGACCTTGGACGCGGCGGCGTCGGTCAGGACGATGCCGTCGGTGACGGTGGTGGTCTCGTCCGATACGGACATCTACATCTCTCCCGGGTTGTACGGAGACTGCTTGCCGACGGTTGCAACCGGCGGGACCGCGGATTCATTCCGGGCCGGGCGCGTGTCTTCCTCGCCTTCCTCCTCATGCTCGCACACGCGGTGCGGAGCGGAAACCGGCTCGTGCGGGGCCCCGCCGGGGAGGGTTCGGCGCCCATCGGGATTCACGTCACACGGACGCTATGACCGTCGTCAAAGTGACGTGAACCGACTATGATAGATAGCGTCATTTCGACGAGAAGTCGCCAGAACAGAAAGGGTGCGTGTCGTGACCACCGCCCAGACCCAGGAGCTCGACGTCCAGCCGACGCCCCTCGCCCTGCTGCTGCTCGGCCGCGAGGCCGACCCGAGGAGCGAGCGCGGTGTGGAGTGTCCCGGCGACCTCCCGTCGCCGTCCGACCCGGACCTGGTGGAGCGCGCCCGCGCCGCCAAGGAGAAGCTCGGGGACAAGGTCTTCGTGCTCGGCCACCACTACCAGCGCGACGAGGTCATCCAGTTCGCCGACGTCACGGGCGACTCCTTCAAGCTGGCCCGCGACGCCGCCGCGCGCCCGCAGGCCGAGTACATCGTCTTCTGCGGTGTGCACTTCATGGCCGAGTCCGCGGACATCCTCACCGGCGACGACCAGAAGGTGGTCCTGCCCGACCTCGCGGCCGGCTGCTCCATGGCAGACATGGCCACCGCCGAGCAGGTGGCCGAGTGCTGGGACGTGCTGACCGAGGCCGGGGTGGCCGAGCAGGTCGTCCCCGTCTCCTACATGAACTCCTCCGCCGACATCAAGGCCTTCACGGGCAAGCACGGCGGCACCATCTGCACGTCCTCCAACGCCAGGCGGGCTTTGGACTGGGCCTTCGGGCAGGGGGAGCCCTCGGCGACGAAGGTCCTCTTCCTCCCCGACCAGCACCTGGGCCGCAACACGGCCGTGCGGGACATGGGGATGTCCCTGGAGGACTGCGTCGTCTACAACCCGCACAAGCCGAACGGCGGGCTGACGGCGGACGAGCTGCGCGCCGCGAAGATGATCCTGTGGCGCGGCCACTGCTCGGTGCACGGCCGGTTCAGCCTGGACTCGGTCGAGGACGTGCGCGAGCGCATCCCCGGCGTGAACGTCCTGGTGCACCCCGAGTGCAGGCACGAGGTCGTGGCCGCCGCGGACCACGTCGGCTCGACGGAGTACATCATCAGGACGCTGGAGGCGGCCCCGGCCGGCTCCAAGTGGGCCGTCGGCACCGAGCTCAACCTCGTACGGCGTCTGGCGAACCGTTTCGCGCCCGAGGGCAAGGAGGTCGTCTTCCTCGACAAGACGGTCTGCTTCTGCTCCACCATGAACCGCATCGACCTCCCGCACCTGGTGTGGGCGCTGGAATCGCTCGCCGAGGGCAACCTGGTCAACCGCATCGAGGTGGACCGGGAGACGGAGGCGTTCGCGAAGCTGGCGCTGGAGCGGATGCTGGCCCTTCCGTAGACGGGCCGTCCCCGCGGGGCACGGCGTGGCGGAGGCCCCCGCCCGGTCACCTTCCGGTGCCGGGCGGGGGCCTCCGTCGTCCCAGGACGTCAGGCCTGCGCCGGGGCGGGCTCCTTCGAGGCCTCCGCCTGCGCCGCCGCGTCCCTCTTCGCCGCCCGCCTCTTCGCGCGGCGCTCCTTGCGGAGCTCCAGCATCGTGTAGAGCGTCGGGACCAGCAGCAGGGTGAGCAGGGTCGACGTGATCAGACCGCCGATCACCACCACGGCCAGCGGCTGGGCGATGAAGCCGCCCTCGCCGGTGATGCCCAGCGCCATCGGGAGCAGGGCGAAGATGGTCGCCAGGGCCGTCATCAGGATCGGCCGCAGACGGTGGCGCCCGCCCTCCAGCACGGCCTCGACGACACCGTGGCCCTGCCTGCGGTACTGGTTGATCAGGTCGATCAGCACGATCGCGTTGGTGACCACGATGCCGATCAGCATCAGCATGCCGATCATCGCCGGGACGCCCATCGGGGTGCCGGTGACCAGCAGCAGGCCGAGGGCGCCGGTCGCCGCGAACGGGATGGACACCAGCAGGATCAGCGGCTGGACGAGCGACCGGAAGGTGCCGACCAGCAGCATGAAGACGATCGCGATCGCGGCCAGCATCGCCAGGGCCAGGTTGGCGAACGCCTCGTCCTGGTCCTCGGTCACGCCGCCGATCTCCGCCGTCGCGCCCGCGGGCAGCGTCAGTCCGTCGATCTTCTTCTGCAGTTCCGTGCCCACGGCGCCGGTGTTGTCACCGGTCGGCTTCGCGGTGACGGTGGCCGAGCGCTGGCCGTCGATCCGGGTCATGGAGACGGGGCCGTCCACCACCTCGACGGTGGCGACGTCACCCAGCTTCACCGGGCCCAGGGGCAGGTTCCTCAGCTCCTCCAGGGTGGTGGCCGACTCGGCCGAGCGGATGACCACGTCGCGCTCGGTGTCCTCGAGGACCGCCTTGGCGACCGGGGTGCCCCTCACCGCCTGCGCGACGGCCGCGCCGAGGATCTGGTCGTTGAAACCGGCCGCGGCGGCCTTGTCGTTGGCCTTCACCGAGACACGGGGCACGCTCTGCGCCAGGTCGCTGGTGACGTCCGTGACGTCGTCCAGGGAGGCCACCGCGTCCCGGACCTGGTCCGCCGCCTTGCGCAGCGCCTGCGCGTCGGCCGCCTTGACGACGACGCTCAGCTCCTGGCTGCCGAAGCCGTCACCGGCCGCGATGGTGGTGGTGCCGGTGCCGTCGAGCCCGCCGAGGCCCTTCTCCAGGCGGTCCGTCACGTCCTCGGAGGAGGCGTCGTCCTCCAGCATCACCTGGTATGTCGCCTGGTTGGTGTCCGTACCGCCGCCGAAGGCCGCCATCCAGCCGGACGAGCCGATCGTCACCTGGTAGTCCTTGACGCCCTCGGTGTCGCCGAGCAGCTTCTCGACCTTCTCCGCCTGGGCGTCGGTCGCGGCCAGGCTGGTGCCGGGCTTCAGCTCCTGCCGGACGGTGAGGACCTGCTGCTCGCCCGCGTCGAAGAAGTTGGTCTTCAGCAGCGGCGCCATGGCGAAGGTCGCGACCAGGACGACGAGCGCGATGGCCACGCTGGTCAGTCTGCGCCGGGTGGCGAAACGCAGCACGGGGACGTAGAGGCGCTGGAGGCGGCTCCTCGCCTCCTTCTCCTCCGCGAGGCGGCGCGCCTCCTCGGCGTCCTCGGGGGTGCCCTTCGGGGGCCGCAGGAACCAGTACGACAGGACGGGCACGACCGTCAGTGACACCAGCAGGGACGCCAGCAGCGCTGCCGTGACGGTGAGGCTGAAGGAGCCGAACAGCTCGCCCACCATGCCGCCGACCAGGCCGATCGGCAGGAACACGGCGACCGTGGTGAGCGTCGAGGACGTCACCGCGCCCGCCACCTCGCGCACCGCGTTCATGATCGCCGACTGGCGCTCCTCGCCGTAGCCGAGGTGCCGCTTGATGTTCTCCAGGACCACGATCGAGTCGTCCACGACCCGGCCGATGGCGATGGTCAGCGCGCCCAGCGTCAGCATGTTCAGCGACAGGTCGCGCGTCCACAGCACGATCAGGGCGAGGACCACGGACAGCGGGATGGAGACCGCCGTGACGAGGGTCGAGCGGACCGACGCCAGGAAGACCAGGATCACCAGGACGGCGAAGAGCAGACCGAGCGTGCCCTCGGTGGTCAGGCCCTCGATGGCCTTGGAGACCGCCGGTCCCTGGTCGCTGACGACGGTGAGGGTGGCGCCCTCACCGAGGTCCTCGCGCAGGTCCGGCAGCTTCTCCTCGACCGCCTCCGAGATGGCGACCGCGCTGCCGTCGTGGTCCATGGTCACCATCACGGCGAGGCTGGGCTTGCCGTTGGTCCGGGTGAGGGAGTCGGCCCTGGCCTCCTCCTCCTTCACCGTGGCGACGTCCCCGAGGCGGACCGGCTTGCCCTTGCCAGTCGCGCCGGTGACCATCAGGTCCTCGATCTGCTCGACCGAGGTGAAGCCGCCGCCGACCTGGACGGTGCGGTTGGCTCCGCCCTCGTCGAAGGAGCCCGCCGGGACGGTCGCCCCGCCGGCCTGGAGGGCCTCGGAGAGCGACTGGGCGGTGAGACCGGCCTTCGTCAGCTTCGCGGAGTCGGGGGTGACGGTGACCTGGACGTCGCGCACGCCGTCCACGGTGACCTGGCCGACGCCGTCGATGCCCTCCAGCGCGGGCACCACGGTCCGGTCGAGCTGGTCGGCGAGCGCCTGCTGGTCCCTGCCGGAGGTGACGGCGAGCACCACGGCCGGGATGTCGTCCGTGGAGCCGGCGACGACCTGCGGGTCGACGTCGTCCGGAAGGCGGGCGCCGGCCCGGTTGACGGCCTGCTGGACGTCGGCGACGAGCTGCTGGGTGCCGTTGCCGTAGTCGAAGGACGCCATGATCACGGCATTGCCCTCGCTCGCCGTCGAGGTGACGCCGGAGATGCCGTCGACGGCCTCCAGACTGTCCTCGATGGGTTCGACGACCTGCTTCTCCACCACGTCCGGGGACGCGCCCTGGTAGGGGGCGATCACGGACACCATGGGCAGTTCGATGGTCGGCAGCAGCTGCTGTTTGAGCTGGGGTATCGCGATCGCCCCGAAGACGAGCGCGATGATCGACATCAGTCCGATCAGCGCCCGTTGCGCGAGGCTGAATCTGGACAGCCAGGACATGGTCAGGGTCTCTTTTCCGTGGATCGGCAGAAGTCCGGGGAGCGGGCGCGCGCGAGTGAGCACCCGCTCTACACCCTGAGGCATCGACGAGGGCCGATCCGTAGGCCCGAGGTCCCATCCCTCGTGCGGCGCCTACTCCCGCCGCAGTACGTCCCGCGGGGCTCACTCCGCCCTCGGACGGACCAGCCCCGACTCGTAGGCGATGACCACCAGTTGGGCCCGGTCGCGGGCGCCCAGCTTGGCCATGGCCCGGTTGACGTGGGTCTTCACGGTCAGCGGACTGACCTCCAGGCGCTCGGCGATCTCGTCGTTGGAGTGCCCGCCGGCCACCTGGACCAGCACCTCGCGCTCGCGCACGGTCAGCGAGTCAAGTCGCTCGGCGCGGGCCGGGTCGTGGTCCCCCCCGGCCGGTCCCTCCTGGGCGAGGAAACGGGCGATCAGGCCCTTGGTGGCCACCGGGGACAGCAACGCCTCCCCCTCGGCGGCGATCCGGATGGCGTTCAGCATCTCGTCCGGTTCGGACCCCTTGCCGAGGAAGCCGGAGGCGCCGGCCCGCAGCGACCGCACCACGTAGTCGTCGACCTCGAAGGTCGTCAGCATCACCACCCGGACGCCCGCGAGTTCCGGGTCCGCGCTGATCATGCGGGTGGCGGCGAGTCCGTCGGTGCCGGGCATCCGGATGTCCATGAGGACGACGTCGGCGCGCTCCTCCCGGGCCAGCCGGACCGCCTCCGCTCCGTCGGACGCCTCGCCCACCACCTCCATGTCCGGCTCGGAGTCGACGAGCACCCGGAAGGCGCTGCGCAGCAGTGCCTGGTCGTCGGCGAGCAGGACACGGATCGTCATACGGGCTCCCAAGGGGCGATGGTCACGGGCTGTCGTCCGGGGCTGCGGGGGCGCGGGGCTCGACGGGCAGGATCGCATGGACGCGGAAACCGCCGCCGTAGCGGGGACCGGTGGTGAGGGTGCCGCGCAGCGCGGTGACGCGCTCGCGCATGCCGAGCAGTCCGTGCCCGCCGCCGGGGGTACGGTCGAGGTCCTCGCCGGTGCCGTCGTCGAGGACGGTGATCTCGATGTGGGGTCCGACGCGCACGACGCTGACCTCGGCCCGCGCGTCGGTGCCGGCGTGCTTCTGCACGTTGGTCAGGGCCTCCTGGATGATCCGGTACGCGGCCAGGTCGACGGCGGCGGGGAGGTCGGCGCCCTCGTCGGCGCGGGTGACCTCGACGCGCAGTCCGGCGCTGCGGAAGGTGCCGGCGAGTTCGTCGAGGAGGTCGAGGCCGGGCGCGGGTTCGGTGGGGGCCTCCGGGTCGCCGGACTGGCGCAGCAGGCCGACGGTGGCCCGCAGCTCGCCCAGTGCGGAGCGGCTGGCCTCGCGGACGTGGGCGAGGGCCTCCTTGGCCTGGTCGGGCCGCTTGTCCATGACATGGGCGGCGACTCCGGCCTGGACGTTGACCAGGGCGATGTGGTGGGCGACCACGTCGTGCAGATCGCGGGCGATGCGCAGGCGCTCCTCGGCGACGCGGCGGCGGGCCTCCTCCTCGCGGGTGCGCTCGGCCCGTTCGGCCCGCTCCCGGATGGCCTGGACGAAGGCGCGACGGCTGCGGACGGCGTCCCCGGCGGTGGCGCCGATGCCGGTCCAGGCGAAGATCGCCAGGTTCTCCTGGGCGTACCAGGGCAACGGGCCGACCGCCATCGCGGCACCGGTGAGGACGGTCATGGTGAGCAGGCCGATCCGCCAGGTGGTGGAGCGGTCGGTGGTGGAGGCGAGGGTGTAGAGCGCGACCACGGCGCACATGGCGACGGGGGTGCGGGGGTCCCCGGTGACGGACTCCGCGACGGAGGCGCCGCCGGCGAGGGCGAGCACGGTGCGGGGGGCGCGGCGGCGGAAGACCAGCGCGGTGGCGCCGAGGGCCATGAGGACGAGGCTGAGCGGATCGGGCGTGCGCAGCCCCCATCTGACGCCCTCGGGGCCGTGCGGCTCGACGAAGGAGCCGGCCACCATGCACACGAGGACGCCTGCGGCCAGGGCCGCGTCCAGTGCGAAGGGGTGTGCCCTGAGACGGCACCGGGCGCGGTCGATGGTGGTCACGGGTGTTCACGGTAGACGCAGTGGGCGCCGGTGCGGACGGCCACCGGGGGTGTTCCGGCCGGGTGAGGCCGCGCGGCCCGGCGCTCACGGAATGCTCCCGACGACCTGGGGGCGCCCCCGGGCCCTTGAGACGCTGAGGGCGGCACGGCTGCCCGCGGTCAGGTGGTGCCCGGGATCAGGCCGTCGTCGCTCAGGAGGTCCTGGACCTCCTCGAGCGTCGCGTCGGGGGACGGGAGGATCAGGTCGGAGGGCTCCAGGGAGTCGTCCGGCAGGGGCTCGCCGAGTTCGCGGACCTTGGCCAGCAGCGCTTTCAAGGTCGCGCGGAAGCCCGGTCCGTCGCCGTTCTCCATCTCGGCGAGCAGTTCCTCGTCCAGCTCGTCCAGCTCGGCCAGCCGGCTCTCGGCCAGCCTCACCTGCCCCTCCCCCATGATCCGTACGATCATGTCGCCCTCCTCGGCGTGGGCTACTGCTTGTCGAAGCGCGGAGTGTCCTGCGGTTGCTGCTGGGACTGCTGCTGGCCGCTGCCGCCTTCGATGGCCTGCTGTCCGCCGGACGTGCCTCCGGCCAGCTCGGCCTTCATCCGCTGCAGTTCCAGCTCTACATCCGTACCACCGGAGAGCCGGTCCAGCTCGGCCTGGATGTCGTCCTTGTGCATGCCGGAGGAGTCGTCCAGGGCGCCGGAGGCGAGCAGTTCGTCGATCGCGCCGGCCCGCGCCTGGAGCTGGGCCGTCTTGTCCTCGGCCCGCTGGATGGCCAGCCCGACGTCGCCCATCTCCTCGGAGATGCCGGAGAAGGCCTCACCGATCCGGGTCTGCGCCTGGGCCGCGGTGTAGGTGGCCTTGATGGTCTCCTTCCTGGTGCGGAAGGCGTCCACCTTGGCCTGGAGGCGCTGGGCCGCGAGAGTGAGCTTCTCCTCCTCGCCCTGCAGCGTGGCGTGCTGCGTCTCCAGGTCCGTCACCTGCTGCTGGAGCGCGGCGCGGCGGGAGAGGGCCTCGCGCGCCAGGTCCTCGCGGCCCAGCGCGAGCGCCTTGCGGCCCTGGTCCTCCAACTTGCCCGACTGGGACTGCAACTGGTTGAGCTGGAGCTCCAGACGCTTGCGCGAGGTGGCCACGTCGGCGACACCGCGACGGACCTTCTGGAGCAGCTCCAACTGCTTCTGGTACGAGTAATCGAGGGTCTCGCGCGGGTCCTCGGCCCTGTCCAGGGCCTTGTTCGCCTTCGCGCGGAAGATCATCCCCATACGCTTCATGACACCGCTCATGGGCTTCGCGCGCCCCCTTCTGACCGACTCCAGCTCCAGCACCTGCGACAGAACCCACAGTACGGGCCCTGCATCCATTACCGCACTGTTCGGGGACGGATGCGCTCATCCCCAAGGACGACTGGGCGTCCTCCCGGTCCGGCGTAGGGAGTAGGTGATCCCCGAGGCCGGCCGGCCGGACCACCCGGAGACCCGTGCGACGTCCCCTTCTGTCCTTGAAGACGTCCGGTGTTGCCGGATCGTTCCCCGGGGGGCTGGGGTCCAACCCCGGGCACCCCGTACCCTTGGGTTTTGTGTTCCGTAGCCGCGCCAAGGAAGAGAAGGCACCGGTCGCCGACAAGGCGACGGTGACCGACTCCAAGCAGACCCGTCACCCGGAGGCCCCGAAGGGCCGCCCCACGCCCAAGCGGAGCGTGGCCCAGTCGCAGCGTCGCAGCGTCGCCAATACGACGATGACGCGCAAGGAGGCCGCCAAGCGGCAGCGTGAGGAGCGCCGTGCCGCGCTGGAGCGTCAGCGCCAGGCGCTGGCCAGCGGCGACGAGCGCTATCTGCCCGCCCGGGACAAGGGACCGGTGCGCCGGTTCGCGCGTGACTTCGTGGACTCGCGGTTCAACATCGCGGAGTACTTCCTCCCGATGGCCGTGATCATCCTGGTGCTGAGCATGGTCCAGGTGCCTCAGCTGCAGAACGTCGCGCTGCTGCTGTGGCTCGTGGTGATCGTGATGATCGTCCTCGACTCGGTCGTGACCGGCTTCCGGCTGAAGAAGCGGCTGGCGGAGCGCTTCCCCGACGGCAACCGGCGCGGCGCGGTGGCCTACGCGCTGATGCGCTCGCTCCAGATGCGCCGACTGCGGCTGCCCAAGCCCCAGGTCAAGCGCGGGGAGCGGCCCTGAGCACCACGCCGTTCACGGACGGCGCGGCCCCGGGTCCGTCGGGCGGGCTCGGCGGTCTGCGCGATGTCGTCCGGGAGGAGCTGGTGGCCCGCCAGCTCGAGGAGCAGATAGTCGGACGCTTCCCGGTCGGGCGGCGACTGCGGGTGCTCGACGTGGGCATGGGCCGGGGGGCGCAGGCGCTGCGGCTGGCCCGGGCCGGTCACCAGGTGACCGGCGTCGAGCAGGACGCGACGATGATCTCCGCCGCGCGGGAGGCGTTCGCCGGGGAGCCGGAGGGCATCCGGGAGCGGATGCGGATCATCGAGGGCCACGCCGGGGACACCGGTGTGCACTTCCTGCCGGGCAGCTTCGACGTGGTGCTGTGTCATGGCGTGCTCATGGACGCCGAGGAGCCGGACGCGCTGCTGGCGGGGATGGCACGGATGCTCGCGCCCGGAGGCCTGCTGTCCCTGCTGGTGCGCAACGGGGACGCGCCGGCGATGCGGGCCGGCCTCTGCGGCGACTGGGCCGGGGCGCTGGCGGGCTTCTGCACGACGGCCTACGGGCTGAAGAGGCTGACATCGACGCTCGCGGGGATCGGCGCGCCACTGCACACCTGGTACGGGGTGCGGGTCTTCACGGACACGGCGGCGGACGACGCGGTGGCTCCGGACGACCTGGACGCCCTGCTCGCGGTCGAGGACCGGGCCGGCCGTACGGACCCCTACCGGGGAGTGGCGGCGCTGCTGCACCTGTGCGGGGTCCGGGGCTGAGGGATCGGCCCCGCCCGCCCCTTCCCGCCCCCGGCCCCCCCCGTTCGCGCCCACGTGGCACGCGGCTTCCGTCACTCCGGGTTCGCCGGGGCCTCCGGAAGCTCCGCCGCCAGGGCCGCCGCCGCCTGGACCAGGGGCAGCGCCAGCAGACCGCCCGCCCCCTCCCCGACCGTGACTCCGTGCGACAGCACGGGATCCAGCGCCATCCGGTCCAGCGCCTTCGCCTGTCCCGGCTCCCCGCTGTCGTGCGCCGCCACCCACCAGTCCGGCGCCCGGAACGCCACCCGCTGCGCCACCAGCGCACACGCCGCCGTCACCACCCCGTCCAGCACGACCGGCATCTTCCGCACCGCCGCCTGCAGCAGGAAACCCGTCATCGCGGTCAGATCGGCCCCGCCGACCGTCCCCAGCAACCGCAGCTGATCGCCCAGCACCGGCCGCGCCCGCCGCAACGCGTCACGGATCGCCGCGCACTTGCGCATCCACGCCAGGTCGTCGATCGCCAGCCCCCCGCGCCCGGTCACCACCGACGCGTCCGTCCCGCACAGCGCGGCCACCAGCACGCCCGCCGCCGTGGTCCCGCCCACGCTCACATCGCCGAGCACCACCAGATCCGTGCCGGAGTCTGCCTCCTCGTCGGCCACGGCCATCCCCGCACGGAACGCCGCCTCCGCCTCCTGAGGGGTCAGCGCGTCCTCGATGTCGATGCGCCCGCTGCCCCGCCGCACCCGGTGCCGTACGACGTTCTCGGGCAGCGCCTCGGGATCGCAGTCCAGGGACATGTCGACCACCCGCACCGGCACCCCCTGCCGCCGGGCCAGCACGGACACCGGGCGGCCGCCCTCCAGGACGTCCCGCACCAGTTCCGCTGCGCTGCCCGCGGCCCGCGCGGAGACACCCAGTCCGGCGATCCCGTGATCGCCGGCGAACAGCACGACCCGCGGCCGTTCGATCGGGCGCACCGGCACCGCGGACTGTGCCGCCGCCAGCCACTCACCCAGGTCGTCCAGGCGGCCCAGCGCTCCGGGCGGCACGATCTGGCGCTCCCGGCGCGCCTCCGCGTCGCGGCGCACCCCGCCGTCCGGACGCTCGATCAGATCGGTGAAGTCGTCGAGATTAAGCGAGCTCATTCGCCGAACAGTACCGGCCCCGGTCGAACACGACGGCGCACCGGTCAGCCAGGCGTACGGGACCTCACCCCCACCACGCCACCCCGGCGCCGGTCCACCCCGGGACGCCCTCCCGTCCGTAACGTTTTGCCGTGGATCGCCGGACATCCGTCCGTTCGTCCCCACCCGCCCCCGTACGTCGCGTCACCCGAGTGCCGTACGCCCTCACGCCGGGAGCCGCCCATGTCCGCAACCGACCCAGCCCGTGCGGTCCGCGCCCCCCACGGCTCCGCCCGGGTGCACGAGCCGCGCCGCGCGGACTGCCCCTGGTGCGGCTCCGGGCGGCTGCGCAACCGGCTGAGAACGGGCGACCTGCGCCGGCACCGGCCGGGCCTGTTCACCGTCGACGAGTGCCGGGACTGCGGCCACACCTTCCAGAACCCCCGCCTCACCGCCGAGGGCCTCGCCTTCTACCGGCGGACCGTGCGCGGCGCCCCCCGCGATCCCGCCACCGAACGCGTCCTCGCCCTGCACGCCGTCCGGCGCCGCCGGGGTGCGGCCCGCGCGATGCTCCCCTTCGGCGAACCGGAGAGCTGGCTGGACGTCGGCACCGGACTCGGCCGCTTCCCGCTGACCGCACGGGAGTTCTTCCCGTACACCGCCTTCGACGGCACCGACCTCACCGCGCGCGTCGAGAGGGCCCGCGCACTCGGCCGGGTCGAGGAGGCCCACATCGGGCCGCTGACCGATCCGCGGGTCATGGCCCGGCTGGCCGGCCGCTACGACGTCGTCAGCCTGCTGCACCACCTGGAACACACCACCGACCCCCGCGCGGAACTCCACGCGGCCCTCGACGCCCTGCGCCCCGGCGGCCACCTGCTCATCGAGAGCCTGGACCCGCGCTGCGCCTTCGCCGCCCTGTTCGGCCGCTGGTGGCTGCCCTACGACCAGCCCCGCCGGCTGCACCTGCTGCCCCGGTACAACCTCCGCGCGGAGCTCGAGGAGCGCGGCTGCGCCCTCCTCACCGCCGGGCACCGCGCCGCGCACGTGCCGCACGACCTGGCCGGCCTGACCGCCCTCGCCCTCTCCCACGCGCTGCCCGCCCCGGACGCCCCCTGGCGCGCCGTCCCGCCGCCCCCGTTCCAGCAGCACCTGCGCACGGTGCTGCTCCGCGCGGGCACCCCGCTGGTGGTCGCCGCGGCGGTCACGGACCTGGCCCTCGCCCCCGTGGTGCGCCGCACCCCGTTCGCCAACGCCTACCGGATCATCGCGCGCAAGCCGGAACGCTGACCCGGCCCCGGGGTCACCCCCGCAGGACGACCGCCTGCCCCGCCACCACCAACAGCACCTGCTCGCACTCCCGTGCGAACACCGCGTTCAGCCGCCCGAGTTCGTCCCGGTACCGGCGGCCGGACGCGGTCGCGGGCACGATGCCCGAGCCGACCTCGTTGGACACGGCGACCACCGTCCGACGTGTCCCGCGCACCGCGTCCGTCAGCTCCCGCATCCGGTCCCGCAGCGCCCGTTCCCCGCCGTCCGCCCACTCCGCGTCGTCCCACGCCCCCACGGCGTCCATCGCGTCCGTCAGCCACAGCGACAGGCAGTCGACCAGCAGCGGCGGTCCGTCGTCCTCCAGCAGCGGCACCAGGTCGCACGTCTCGACGGTCCGCCACGACCCCGGCCGCCGCTCCCGGTGCGCCGACACCCGCGCCGCCCACTCGGTGTCCCCGCCCCGCGTCCCGCCGGTCGCCACGTACAGCACCTCCGGGAACGACTCCAGCCGCCGCTCGGCCTCCACCGACTTGCCCGAGCGCGCCCCGCCCAGCACCAGCGTCCGGCGCGGCACGCCGGGCACGTCCTCACCGGCGCCCACCTCCAGCGTGGTCCCGTCCGGCACGGCACGCGCCCCGGCCGCCGCGAGCCGGCGCCGCGACTCCGCGCCCGGCGGCACGTCGTGGTCCAGGTGGACGGCGACGACATCCGTGACCGGGCCCACCGCCCCCGCCTCCCGCAGCCGCGCCAGCGCGTCCGGCCGCCCCACGACGTCCAGCAGCACCATGGCGTACGGATCGGCCCGCTCCTCGAGACCGGCCGGCGCCCCGCCCGGCGGCAGGTACAGCAGCCGCCGCCCGTCCGGGCCGGTCACCGCGTACCCGGTGCCGGGCGCGTCCAGCGCCACCGCCCGCACCCGATGCCCCGTCGGCAGAGTCGACTCCCGCCCGTCCGGCACCCGTCCCGGCTGCGGCAGCCCGGCCGGCACCTCGACCGGGGGGCCGTCGTGCGGGTGCGACAGCAGCACCTGGCGCACGTCACCCAGCGAACGGCCTGCGCGGGCGGCCGCGAACACGGTGCCCGGCGTGAGGTCGAGCAGCAGCGCCCCGTCCACGAGCAGCGAGGTGGCCGCCCGCGCGTCCGCACCGAGCGCGGTCGCGCACGCGGCGCAGGGACAGTCGGGGCGGGGCAGGCCCGCCGGGGCACCGGTGCCGAGCAGAGTCAGTTCCACGCCCCGATTTTCACCTGTCCCCCCGGTGGCTGCCCGTCCGACTAGGCTTTGGGTCCGGTGTGATCACACTCTTGGGAGGCGTACATGGCGGCATGGACGTGGCGGTTCGAGAAGGCCGACGGGACGCAGGTCGAGCCCGCGGTGCCGCCGGAGGAGTTCCCCACGCAGGGGGACGCCGAGTCCTGGATCGGGGAACACTGGAAGGCCCTCGCGGAGGGCGGCGCCGACCAGGTGCGGCTGCTGGAGGACACCACGGAGATCTACGGCCCGATGAGCCTCCACGCGGAAGCGGACACGGACCCGGACGCGGAAGAGGCGTGAGACCTGGCGGCGGGAGAAGGGTTCCTCGCCCCCGCCGCCCCCTCCCGTCCCGTCCCCGAGGGGCGCTGCCCCTCCGGCCCCGGACGTGCGGGCGGGCGGTTGCTCGCGCGCTCCCCCGCACTCCTTCAAGGGGTGCGGGGCGGGTCCGGTGTGCCGCCGAGCCAGTTCCCGAGGGCCCGGCGGAGACCGGACCAGCGGCGGTCGTGGCGGTGGGCGCGCAGGATCGCCCGGGCCCGGGCGCGGGGGCGACGGCGGTAGAAGCGCCGGTCCCACAGTGACCCCGGCCGGGCCAGCCGCAGCGAGCCGATCACGGCGACGACCGGGATGATCACGCCGAACAGGGCGACCCGCGCCTTGCCCTTGCTCAGGGCGACCAGCGCGAACAGGAAGTTCACCCCCGTGCTCGCGGCGGCGCCCGCGCGGTTCCGGAGCTCCTCCTGGGTCAGGTCGTTGACGCCGAACGGCGCGAACCCCGCCAGCAGCAGGCCGACCAGCGCGGCGGTGAGCACGACCACCTCGACGCTCTTGCGGCCTGCCTCGCTCCAGTACACGTCGTCGAGGTGCAGGATGAGCGCGAACTCGTCCAGGACCAGCCCCGCGCCGATGCCGAAGAGCACCGCGGCGAAGGCCGGGCCCAGCCCTCCCCCGCCGCTCGCCACCGAGCCGAAGCCGCCGACGACCGTGAGGACGACACCGGGCACGACGTGGTGGATGTGCAGCTCGCCCGCCGTGACGTTGCCGAAGGGTCCCTTCCCGGCCCGGATCAGACGGGTGATGGTCCGGGTGACCACGAAGGTGAGGACGAAGGCGGCGAGTGCGAGGAGCAGAGGAAGCTTGCCCGGCTCGATGATGTTCCGGTCCAGCCAATGTCCCATGTGGGCACTTTATCCACGGCGGTCGCGGGCTCCCCGGTGACCGCCGGGTAATCTGCGCCGGTGCCCGCACCCTCCCCCGAGTCCTCCGCCTCCCTTGCCGACGGCCTCCGCTTCGCCTTCGGCACCCTCACCGCGCTCCCGGTCCGGGTCGCCCGCTGGGACCGGCCGGCCGCGCGCACGGGCATGCTGTGCGCCCCGGTGGCCGGGTCGGCGGTCGGCGCCCTCGCCGCCGCCGCGGGGCTCCTCCTGCTGCTCCTCGGCGCGGGCGCGCTGCTCGCCGCCGTCGCCACCGTCGCCGTACCGGCCGCCCTGACCCGGGGCCTGCACCTCGACGGGCTCGCCGACACCGCGGACGGGCTCGGCAGCGCCAAGCCCGCCGGGGACGCGCTGCGGATCATGAAGCAGTCGGACATCGGCCCGTTCGGTGTGCTCACGCTCGTCCTGGTCCTGCTGGCCCAGGTGGCCGCGCTGGCACAGGCGTACGGTCACGGCTGGGCGCGGGGCGCGTTCGCCGCCGTCGTCTCGGCGGTCGTGGCGCGGCTGGCGCTCACCCTGGCTGCCCGCGCCGGTGTGCCGCCGGCCCGGCCGGAGGGGCTGGGCGCGGCGGTCGCGGGGGCGGTGCCGGTGCCGGGCGCGGTGGGCGCCGCGCTCGCGGTCGCCGGGCTCGCGGCGGCCGGGGGCGCGTTCCTGGGAGCGTACGACGTCCTGCGTGCCGTGCTCGCGGTGGTGCTGGCCGTCGCCGTGGCCGAGCTGTTGCTGCGGCGCTGCGTCCGCCGTTTCGGCGGGGTCACGGGCGATGTGTTCGGCGGGCTCGCGGAGACGGCGGCGACGACCGCGCTCGTCGTGTGCGCACTGGGCTGAGCCCTCCGGAGCCGGGGGTCATCCCCGGGTGAGGACCGCGGTGATCGCCGTGCCCGCGCCGCTCACCACCGCCACGACCGTCAGGGCGACGCAGCGCGCCCTCAGCCACCGGTAGCGGGTCTCGTACTCGGTGCGCAGCTCGGCCGCCCGGTCACAGATCCGCACCAGCGTGGCCCGGGAGACGGCGATCCGGTCGGCCCGGTACACGCGTTCCACCTCTTCGCGCTGCGCGGTCGTCAGCCACGGCAGTTCCCCGGCGAACCGGGTGGCCTGCCGCCGGGCCTCCTCGACCTCGGCGGCCCACAGGAGGTGGCCCTCGAGCCGGTTCCAGCCGAGGGCTCCGTCCTGGCGGGGGTTCACACGCTTCTCCACGTCCCGGCCCGCGATCTCACCGCTGCTTGTCGCCGGGGGCCACGGTCACGGAGGCCCCGGGATGGTTCTCGATGTCGTCCAGTGCGGCGATGTCCGGGTGGTGCAGGTCGAACGCCGGGGACTCGCTGCGGATCTTCGGCAGGGTGAGGAAGTTGTGCCGCGGCGGCGGGCAGGAGGTCGCCCACTCCAGGGAGCGGCCGTAGCCCCACGGGTCGTCGACGCCGACCGGCTCGCCGTACTTGGCCGTCCACCAGATGTTGTAGAAGAACGGCAGCATCGACGCGCCGAGCAGGAACGAGGCGATCGTGGAGACCGTGTTCAGCGCGGTGAAGCCGTCCGCGGCCAGGTAGTCGACGTACCGGCGCGGCATGCCCTCGGCGCCCAGCCAGTGCTGGACGAGGAAGGTGCCGTGGAAGCCGACGAACAGCGTCCAGAAGGTGATCTTGCCGAGCCGTTCGTCGAGCATCTTGCCGGTGAACTTCGGCCACCAGAAGTGGAAGCCGGCGAACATCGCGAACACCACGGTGCCGAACACCACGTAGTGGAAGTGCGCGACGACGAAGTACGAGTCCGTGACGTAGAAGTCCAGCGGCGGCGAGGCCAGCAGGACGCCGGTCAGACCGCCGAAGAGGAAGGTGATCAGGAAGCCCAGCGCCCACAGCATCGGCGTCTCGAAGGAGAGACTGCCCTTCCACATGGTGCCGATCCAGTTGAAGAACTTCACCCCGGTCGGCACCGCGATCAGGAAGGACATGAAGGAGAAGAACGGCAGCAGGACCGCACCGGTGGGGAACATGTGGTGCGCCCACACCGTCGCCGACAGACCAGTGATCGCGATGGTCGCGCCGACCAGGCCCATGTAGCCGAAGATCGGTTTGCGGGAGAAGACCGGGATGACCTCGGAGACGATGCCGAAGAACGGCAGCGCGATGATGTACACCTCGGGATGGCCGAAGAACCAGAACAGGTGCTGCCACAGGATCGGCCCGCCGTTGGCCGCGTCGAAGATGTGCGCGCCGAACTTGCGGTCCGCCTCCAGGGCGAACAGTGCGGCGGCGAGGACGGGGAAGGCGAGCAGGACCAGCACACTGGTCAGCAGCACGTTCCAGGTGAAGATCGGCATGCGGAACATCGTCATGCCCGGCGCGCGCATGCAGACGATCGTGGTGATGAAGTTGACCGCGCCCAGGATGGTGCCGAAGCCCGAGAAGGCCAGGCCCATGATCCACAGGTCGTGGCCGACGTTCGGCGAGTAGGGCTCGGTCGACAGCGGGGTGTAGGCGAACCAGCCGAAGTCGGCCGCCCCGTTGGGGGTGCCGAAGCCGGAGACCGCGATCAGCGAGCCGAACAGGTACAGCCAGTAGGCGAGCATGTTCAGCCGCGGGAACGCCACGTCGGGCGCGCCGATCTGCAGCGGCATGATCCAGTTGGCGAAACCGGCGAACAGCGGCGTCGCGAACATCAGCAGCATGACCACGCCGTGCATCGTGAACGACTGGTTGTACTGCTCGTTCGAGAGGACCTGCAGACCCGGCCGGGCCAGCTCGGCGCGCATCGCCAGCGCCAGGATCCCGCCCAGCACGAAGAACCCGAACGACGTCGTCAGGTACAGCGTGCCGATCGTCTTGTGGTCCGTGGTCGTCAGCCACTTGACGACCACGTCGCCACGCCTCTGACGCCTGACCGGCAGCTCGTCCTCGTAGGACTCCTTGTGGAGTGAGCCCGCCGTGCTCTTGTCCGCCACTGTCCGAGTCCTCCTGTGGGCCTGGGGAAAGTTACGAAGGCAGCATGACGGGACGATTCCCGGATGCGCCCGAAACAGGGCGTTGTGGCGCACTTTCCACTCGGCAATCGGGTGACGCCGGTTTCCCACCGCCGTGTCACCGGGCCGGAACGATCTCCCCGCCCCCCTGTGGCCCCGCGGTCCGCGCCGCTGGTCTGAGCCGCCGGACCGACAGAACAGCGGGGGGCGTCGATGCCGGCATTCCGCCGCGCCGTGGCCTGGTGCATCGACTTCGCGCTGGTGGTGGCGCTGGCCTCGGCGCTCGCGGTGCTCACCTTCAGCCGCATGTCCGCCCTCGTCACCGACGTGCCCGAACTCGCCGCCCGCGGCGGCTTCGACCTGCTGACCTCGCGCGGTGACGTGGTCGGCGCCTCCGAGGGCCTCGGCCTGTCGCTGTGGGACGAGTCCGTGCTGTACGTCGAGCAGGCCTTCGGACTGCTGGTCGTCGCCACGTTCCTCTACCAGTGGGCGTGTCTGACCCTGCTCGGGCGCACCGTCGGCAAGGGGCTGACCGGGCTGCGGATCACACCGCGCGGGGCCGGCGCGGCGGCGCGCCGGGCGGCGGTGACCACGACGGCGGACGTCGCCGTGTACGCCGTGTCCTGTGTCCTGCTGGTCGAGGGGCGGTTCGCGCTGTCCGTGCTGGTGTGGGCGGTCGCGGTGGCCCTGTTCCTGTGCAACGCGCTGCCCGTGCTGGGCCCCGGCCGCCGCTCCCTCGCCGACCGGGTGGCGGGCACGTCGGTGACGGAGCCGGGCCTCAGCAGGCCCGACGCCATGCGTCCAGTTCGTACTTCTTGAGCAGGGAACTCAGCCCCAGCCGCCCGGAGTCGGCGCAGAAGCGGTCGGTGGTCAGCTCGTACTCGACGTGGAAGACGGCCTTGCCGGCCTCGACGAACGGGGTCAGCTCCGCGCACTCGTCGTACTGGGCGCACTGCTCGTTGACCGCGAAGTCGAAGTCGTCCACCAGTTCGGGGATCTGGTCGAGGTCGTTCTTCAGGCCGACGGCCATACCGCGCTCATGGGCGAGCCGGGCGACGAGCCGGTTGTAGCGGAGCTGGTCGTCGGCGGTGAGCGGGAAGCCGGTGCGGTTGCGGTAGCCGTCCATGTTGTCCGGCTCCACCGCGTCGAAGCCCTTCTCCCTGCACATGTCGAGGCGCCGCGCCATGAGCGGTTCCAGTACGTCGGTACGGCGGATGTCGAGCCAGCGCTCGCCCTCCCAGCCGTTGCCGCGGCCGATCACCGACTCCGGGAAGTCGTCCGCGTCCGGACGGAAGTCCTCCCAGGCGCCGGTGGAGAGGTAGCAGATGACCTTCCGGCCGTCGCGGTGCAGCTTCGCGACCGTCTTCTTCGGGTGGTCGAAGCCGTCGATGTCGTAGACCGGGACATCGACGGAGGTGTCGAGCCGTCCGCCGAGCTGCCACTGCCAGTCGGTGCCGGGCCGGGGCCGCCAGCGGTCGCCGGCCGGCGTCTGCGCGCCGGCCGCGGAATCGGCGCCGGGTCCGGGCGCGGCCGTACAGGCCGCCAGCAGCAGGACGAGCAGCGGGGCCAGGAGGAAAGGTCGTCTCACCGGGGGTCTCCAGAAGGGGCGGCGGCGCGGTCGGCGCCACGGGCAGCACACAGGAACCTCAAGGATGATCGTCGCCGCCCCCTGGTGCGGCGGCGGGGCCCGGGACAAGGCCGCGGCGTCACCACGGGGTGAACACCACGGGAATGAGCGAACGCACACACGCGCGTAGTCTCGTCCCGAGTGTTCGCCGCACCGGCGACGACCCCGGCCGGACCGCACCCGCACGTCGCAACTAGGGTCGGCTGCCGGGCCCGGTCGACCCACACCTTTCGGCCACAGCAACTTCACATCGGAAGCGAGATTTCACCACCGTGACTGCTCTCACTCTCAGCACCGCCGCGATCCCCGGCCTGCGGGCCGACGCGATCGTGATCGGTGTCGCCAAGGGCTCCGCGTCAAAGCCCGGGGGGCCCGTCGTCGCACCGGGCGCCGAGGCCGTGGACCAGGCGTACGACGGCAGGCTCGCCGGCGTCCTGAAGACCCTCGGCGCCTCCGGTGCCGAGGGCGAGGTGACGAAGCTCCCCGCGCCGGCCGGCCTCAAGGCGCCGCTCGTGGTGGCGGTGGGCCTCGGCGCCCGTCCCGAGAAGGACGCCGGTTACGACACCGAGGCGCTGCGCAAGGCGGCCGGCGTGGCCGCCCGCGCCCTCGCCGGCGTCAAGAAGGCCGCGTTCGCCCTGCCGCTGACGGACGCCGCCGACGCCGGCGCGGTCGCCGAGGGCGTGCTGCTGGGCGCGTACTCCTTCGACGCCTACAAGGACAGCGGCAAGGACGGGAAGAACGGCAAGGCGCCGCTCGCCGAGGCCGCGCTGCTCGGCGGCAAGCCCCGCGACAAGGCGTACAAGGCCGCGGTCGAGCGCGCCGTCGCCGTCTCCGAGGAGCTCAACCGCGCCCGCGACCTGATCAACACCCCGCCGAACGACCTCGATCCCGAGGCGTTCGCGGCCGTCGCCCAGACCGCGGCCAAGGAGCACGGCATCAAGGTGCAGGTGCTCGACGAGAAGGCGCTGGCCAAGGGCGGTTACGGCGGCATCCTGGGTGTGGGCGCCGGTTCGGCGTCGGGTCCGCGGCTGGTGAAGCTGTCGTACACCTCGGCCAAGGCGAAGAAGCACCTCGCGCTGGTCGGCAAGGGCATCACCTACGACTCGGGCGGCATCTCGCTGAAGCCGGCCGGTCACAACGAGACGATGAAGTGCGACATGAGCGGTGCCGCCGCCGTGTTCGCCGCGGTCGTCGCCGCCGCGCGCCTCGGTCTGAGGGTCAACATCACCGGTTGGCTGGCGCTTGCCGAGAACATGCCGTCCGGCTCGGCCACGCGCCCGGGTGACGTGCTGCGCATGTACAGCGGCAAGACCGTGGAGGTGCTCAACACCGACGCCGAGGGCCGGCTGGTCCTCGCCGACGCGCTGTGGGCGGCCTCGCAGGAGAAGCCGGACGCGATCGTGGACGTCGCCACGCTGACCGGCGCGATGATGCTGGCGCTGGGCAACCGCACGTTCGGGATCATGGCGAACGACGACGCGTTCCGCTCCGCGGTGCACGGGGCGGCGGAGGAGGTCGGAGAGCCGGCGTGGCCGATGCCGCTGCCGGAGCACCTGCGCAAGGGGATGGACTCGGCGACCGCCGACATCGCCAACATGGGTGAGCGGATGGGCGGCGGGCTGGTCGCCGGGCTGTTCCTGCGCGAGTTCGTGGGTGAGGGGATCACCTGGGCGCACCTGGACATCGCCGGACCGGCGTTCAACGAGGGCGGGCCGTTCGGGTACACGCCGAAGGGCGGGACGGGATCGGCCGTCCGCACCCTGGTGCGGGTCGCCGAGCTGGCGGCCTCGGGGGATCTCGACTAGGGCTGCCTGTAGGGGCGTGATCGTCGAGGGGTGCGGGAAGTCGTGCGACCGCGGGCCCGTCGTGGCCGGGCGTCCGCGCGACGGAGACGCGGACCGGGCACGGCCCCGCGCCCCTTCGGGTCGGCCGCGGCCACACCCGCCCACGGGCGCGCACCGCACGGGGCACGCCCGCGCGACGGAGACGCGGATCACGTGCGGACCGTTGCCTTCAGCGCGGACGCCCAGCCGCAGATCAGACAGGCCTCGCATCCTGGAGGACTGTCCCGGCGGCCGTCGCACGGGGAAGTGGGGTGTCTCACACCACGGCCCGGCGTCTCGTTCGGCTCCTGCAAGTGCGAAGATGGGCTCGGCAGGACAGGGCCCCACCTAAGGGCCGAGAACATTGAGCGGCCGGACACCAGCCGCCGACCGGTCACTGGAGACCGGCGTGGCGCACATGCTTGGAGGACGTGACGTGGCGAACGACGCCAGCACCGTTTTCGACCTAGTGATCCTCGGCGGTGGAAGCGGCGGCTACGCCGCGGCCCTGCGCGGGGCACAGCTGGGCCTGGACGTCGCCCTGATCGAGAAGAACAAGCTCGGCGGCACCTGCCTGCACAACGGCTGCATCCCCACCAAGGCCCTGCTGCACGCGGGCGAGATCGCCGACCAGGCCCGCGAGAGCGAGCAGTTCGGCATCAAGACGACCTTCGAGGGCGTCGACATGGCGGGCGTGCACAAGTACAAGGACGACGTGATCGCCGGTCTGTACAAGGGCCTGCAGGGTCTGGTCGCCTCCCGCAAGGTCACCTACATCGAGGGGGAGGGCCGGCTGTCCTCCCCCACCTCCGTCGACGTCAACGGCCAGCGCGTCCAGGGCCGCCACGTCCTGCTGGCGACCGGCTCCGTGCCGAAGTCGCTGCCGGGTCTGGAGATCGACGGCAACCGGATCATCTCCTCCGACCACGCCCTCGTCCTGGACCGCGTGCCGAAGTCCGCGATCATCCTGGGCGGCGGTGTCATCGGCGTCGAGTTCGCCTCCGCGTGGAAGTCCTTCGGGGCCGACGTCACGATCGTCGAGGGCCTCAAGCACCTCGTGCCGGCCGAGGACGAGAACTCCTCCAAGCTGCTGGAGCGCGCCTTCCGCAAGCGCGGCATCAAGTTCAACCTGGGCACCTTCTTCCAGAAGGCCGAGTACACCCAGGACGGCGTCAAGGTCACCCTGGCGGACGGCAAGGAGTTCGAGGCCGAGGTCCTGCTCGTCGCCATCGGCCGCGGCCCGGTCTCGCAGGGCCTGGGCTACGAGGAGCAGGGCGTCGCCATGGACCGCGGCTACGTCCTGGTCGACGAGTACATGCGCACCAACGTTCCCACCGTCTCCGCCGTCGGCGACCTGGTCCCGACCCTCCAGCTCGCGCACGTCGGCTTCGCCGAGGGCATCCTGGTGGCGGAGCGGCTGGCCGGTCTGAAGACCGTCCCGATCGACTACGACGGCGTCCCGCGGGTGACGTACTGCCACCCGGAGGTCGCCTCCGTCGGCGTCACCGAGGCCAAGGCCAAGGAGATCTACGGCGCGGACAAGGTCGTCGCTCTGAAGTACAACCTGGCGGGCAACGGCAGGAGCAAAATCCTGAAGACCGCGGGCGAGATCAAGCTCGTCCAGGTCAAGGACGGTGCGGTGGTCGGCGTCCACATGGTCGGCGACCGTATGGGCGAGCAGGTCGGCGAAGCCCAGCTGATCTACAACTGGGAAGCGCTGCCGGCCGAGGTGGCCCAGCTCATCCACGCCCACCCGACGCAGAACGAGGCGATGGGTGAGGCCCACCTGGCGCTGGCCGGAAAGCCCCTCCACTCCCACGACTGACGCTCTCGGTCATCGGGCGCGACGACACAGACTTCCGCACTTCCAAAGGAGCAACCGAAACCATGGCGGTTTCCGTAACCCTTCCGGCGCTCGGCGAGAGCGTCACCGAGGGCACTGTCACCCGCTGGCTGAAGGCCGAGGGCGAGCGCGTCGAGGCCGACGAGCCGCTGCTCGAGGTCTCCACCGACAAGGTCGACACCGAGATCCCCGCTCCCGCCTCCGGCGTGCTGTCCTCCATCAAGGTCGCCGAGGACGAGACGGTCGAGGTCGGCGCCGAGCTGGCCCTGATCGACGACGGCTCCGGCGCCCCCGCGGCCGAGCAGGCTCCGGCCGCCGAGCAGGCCGCCCCGCCGGCCCCCGCCCCGGAGCCTCAGGCCCAGCCCTCCACCGAGCAGCCCGCCCCGGCCCCGGCGCCCACCACCGAGGCCACGGCCGGCGGCGGCTCCGCGCAGGGCACGGACGTGGTCCTGCCCGCGCTCGGCGAGTCCGTCACCGAGGGCACCGTCACCCGCTGGCTGAAGTCGGTCGGCGACACCGTCGAGGCCGACGAGCCGCTGCTGGAGGTGTCGACGGACAAGGTCGACACCGAGATCCCTGCCCCCGCCTCCGGCACGCTGCTGGAGATCGTGGTCGGTGAGGACGAGACCGCCGAGGTCGGCGCCAAGCTCGCCGTCATCGGTGAGGCGGGCGCCGCTCCGGCCCAGGCCGCCCCCGAGGCTCCGGCGCAGCCCGCCCCGGAACCGGCCCAGGCCGCCCCCGAGGCCCCGGCGCAGCCCGCCCCGGAACCGGCCCCGACCACCCCGGCCCCGCAGCAGGCCGCCCCGGCGCCCGCTCCGGCTCCTGCCGCTCCGGCCCCGGCCGCTCCGGCTCCGCAGGCGCCCGCGGCCCCGGCCGCCGCTCCCGCCGCCGCCCAGGCCACGGACGAGGGCGCCTACGTGACCCCGCTGGTGCGCAAGCTCGCCGCCGAGAACGGCGTCGACCTGTCCGCCGTCAAGGGCACCGGCGTCGGCGGCCGTATCCGCAAGCAGGACGTCATCGCCGCCGCCGAGGCCGCGAAGGCCCCGACCCCTGCCGCCGCCCCGGCCCCGGCCGCCGCGGCGGCGCCCGCCGCGAAGAAGGCCCCGGCCCTCGAGGCCTCCCCGCTGCGCGGTCAGACCGTGAAGATGCCGCGGATCCGCAAGGTCATCGGCGACAACATGGTCAAGGCCCTGCACGAGCAGGCCCAGCTGTCCTCCGTGGTCGAGGTCGACGTCACCCGCCTGATGAAGCTGCGCGCCCGCGCCAAGGACGCGTTCGCGGCCCGTGAGGGCGTCAAGCTCTCCCCGATGCCGTTCTTCGTCAAGGCCGCGGCCCAGGCGCTGAAGGCCCACGCGCCGATCAACGCCAAGATCAACGAGGCCGAGGGGACCATCACCTACTTCGACACCGAGAACATCGGTATCGCGGTGGACTCCGAGAAGGGCCTGATGACCCCGGTCATCAAGAACGCCGGCGACCTCAACATCGCCGGTATCGCCAAGGCCACGGCCGACCTGGCGGGCAAGGTGCGGGCGAGCAGGATCAGCCCGGACGAGCTGGCCGGCGCGACCTTCACCATCTCCAACACCGGTTCGCGCGGCGCGCTGTTCGACACGATCATCGTGCCCCCGGGCCAGGTCGCGATCCTCGGCATCGGTGCCACGGTCAAGCGTCCGGCCGTCATCGAGACCGAGGAGGGCACGGTCATCGGCGTCCGCGACATGACCTACCTGACCCTCTCCTACGACCACCGCCTGGTGGACGGCGCCGACGCGGCCCGTTACCTGACGGCGGTCAAGGCGATCCTGGAGGCGGGCGAGTTCGAGGTCGAGCTCGGTCTGTGATCCCGTGATCCGCGGTCGTTGACACGGTCGTACGGTGCCCCCGTCGGGGAAGCCTTCGAGGCTTCCCTGGCGGGGGCACCGGCGTATGGAACGTGTAAGTCTCGTCTCACCTGGGCGAAAGCGCCCTGTGCGCCCCTCCCGTGCGGGCCGACCGCCGTATTGTCTAAGCGTCAAAGCCCCCCGGGGGCCCGTGGGCCCCGCTAAGGAGCCCCTCATGACCGCGCCCGTCGTCCACTCGCTGCGCGAACAGATCCGCGAGCACATCCTGGAAGGGATCATCAGTGGACGCTGGCAGCCGGGCGAGCGGATCGTGGAGCGGCGGATCGCCACCGAGCTGGAGGTCAGCCAGACGCCCGTGCGGGAGGCGCTGCGCGAGCTGGAGTCGCTGCGGCTGATCGAGTCGGCACCCAACAAGGGCGTGCGCGTGCGGAATCTGACCGCCGCCGACCTGGAGGAGAGTTACCCCGTCCGGGCCGGTCTGGAGGCGATCGCGGCGGAGTTGGCGGCGGCGCGGCTGGCGGAGGACTGCTCGGCGCTGGAACCGCATGTCGCCGCGTTGTACGAGGCGGACCGGCTGGCGGACGGGACGGGGCAGGTGCGGCACACCGTGGCGTTCCACCGGGCGCTGGTGCGGGCCGCCGGCAACTCGGTGCTGCTGCACACGTGGGAGGGGCTGGGGATCGAGGTGTTCACGGCGTTGTCGATACGGTGGCTGGGGACGGTGCAGCAGTCGTACGCGGAGGAGCACGAGGAACTGGTCGCGGCGTTCCGACGACGGGATCCGTTGATCGCCGATCTGGTCAAGGCGCATGTGCTGGGGTGCGCGCCCCGGGCGTAGTCGCGGGAGTTCCTCCGCCGCCCCTTCCCGCCCCGCCCCCGGGCCCCCTTCGCGCCCGCGCGGCGGAGCCGCGTGCCGACACCGCCCGCGCCCCCTTCAGGGCCGTCGCCCCCGGGGGGAGGCGGGGGAACCGCGCGGACAGCCACGGCTGGTCCACGGCCGCCATACGACCGGAACGCCCGCGCTCTTCCGTGCGCACACCCCCTCACCTGCCCGAACAACCCGACTGGACAGTCACCCGGTGCCACCGTCGGAGGCACCCCGTGCCGACTTTCTCGAGATCGAGAGGTTTTACCCCTCAACCCTTTGATCGATCATCGATCAGGGAGTTATTGTCGCCAGCGGGCTTCCACCCGAGGCCTCCGCCCTGTCCTGCCAAAGACACAAGGGCACCCCCCTTCGACTGAGGAAGGCGGCGACATGACCGACCCCAACGCCATCCAGCCGAGCGAGCTCGACCAGCTCCCGGACCGCGACCCCGAGGAGACCGCCGAGTGGCAGGCCTCCCTGGACGCCGTCACCAAGGCGGCCGGGCCGCACCGTGCCGCGTACCTGATGCGCCGCACGCTGGAGCGTGCCGAGGGAGCCGGCCTCGCGCTGCCGAAGCTCCTCGAGACGGACTACGTCAACACCATCCCCACCTCCGCCGAGCCCGCCGTGGACGGCGACGAGGCGCTGGAGCAGCGGATTACCGCCTGGAACCGCTGGAACGCGGCGGCCATGGTGACCCGCGGCAGCAAGTACGGCGTCGGCGGCCACATCGCCACCTTCGCCTCCGCGGCCTGGCTCTACGAGACCGGCTTCAACCACTTCTTCCGCGGCAAGGAGGGTGACGGCTCCGGCGACCAGCTCTACATCCAGGGCCACGCCTCCCCCGGCATCTACGCCCGTGCCTTCCTCGACGGCCGGATCAGCGAGCAGCAGCTCGACAACTTCCGCCGTGAGGCGGGCGGCAACGGCCTGCCGTCGTACCCGCACCCGCGCCGCCTGCCCTGGCTGTGGGAGTTCCCCACCGTCTCCATGGGCCTCGGCCCGATCTCCGCGATCTACCAGGCGCGGTTCAACCGCTATCTGACCAGCCGCGGCATCAAGGACGTCTCCGACTCCCACGTCTGGGCGTTCCTCGGCGACGGCGAGATGGACGAGCCCGAGTCGACGACCGCGCTCACCCTCGCCTCCCGCGAGCAGCTGGACAACCTGACCTTCGTCGTCAACTGCAACCTGCAGCGTCTCGACGGCCCGGTCCGCGCCAACTTCAAGATCGTGCAGGAGCTGGAGGCCCAGTTCCGCGGCGCCGGCTGGAACGTCATCAAGACCCTGTGGGGCACGGCCTGGGACGAGCTGTTCCGGCTCGACACCACCGGCGCCCTCGTCCGCCGACTCCGTGAGGTGCCGGACGCGCAGGTGCAGACGTACCAGACGCGCGACGCCGCCTACATCCGCGAGGACTTCTTCGGCAAGGACCCGGCGCTCGTCGAGATGGCGAAGCTGCTGAGCGACGACAAGATCCTCGAGTGCTTCCACCTCTCCCGCGGCGGCCACGAGTCCCGCAAGGTGTACGCCGCGTACAAGGCCGCGCTCGCCCACAAGGGCGCGCCGACCGTGATCCTGGCGCAGACGGTCAAGGGCCACACCCTCGGTGAGGGCTTCGCCTCCAAGAACGCCAACCACCAGATGAAGAAGCTGACGGTGGACGAGTTCAAGGCGATGCGCGACCGGCTGGAGCTGCCGATCCCGGACTCCCGGTTCGTCGACGGCCAGGTCCCCTACGTCCACCCGGGCGCCGACTCCCCCGAGGTCCGCTACCTCCAGGAGCGCCGTGCCGCCCTCGGCGGCCCGGCCCCGGCCCGCCGCGTGCACCCGGTCGCGCCGCTGCCGCAGCCCGCCGACAAGGCGTTCGCCGCCTTCGACAAGGGCTCCGGCTCGCAGAACGTGGCCACCACCATGGCCTTCGTCCGCCTGGTCAAGGACCTGGTCCGCGACAAGGAGACCGGCAAGCGCTGGGTGCCGATCGTCCCCGACGAGGCGCGCACCTTCGGCATGGAGAGCCTCTTCCCGTCCCTCGGCATCTACTCGCCGATGGGCCAGACGTACGAGCCGGTCGACCGCGACCAGCTGATGTACTACAAGGAAGCCAAGAACGGGCAGATCTTCAACGAGGGCATCACCGAGGCCGGTGCCATGGCCGAGTTCGTCGCCGCCTCGACGTCGTACGCGACACACGGCGAGACGATGATCCCGTTCTACATCTACTACTCGATGTTCGGCTGGCAGCGCACCGGCGACCAGATGTGGCAGCTCGGCGACCAGCTCGGCCGCGGCTTCCTGGTCGGCGCCACGGCGGGCCGCACGACGCTGACCGGTGAGGGCCTGCAGCACGCCGACGGCCACTCCCCGGTCATCGCGGCGACCAACCCGGCGGCCCTGACGTACGACCCGGCGTTCGCGTACGAGATCGCCGTCATCGTCAAGGAGGGTCTGCGCCGGATGTTCGGCGAGGCCGGGCCGGACGAGGACCAGAACGTCTTCTACTACCTGACGGTCTACAACGAGCCGCTGCCGCAGCCCGCCAAGCCGTCGACGGCCGGTATCGACGAGGGCATCGTCAAGGGCCTGTACCGCTTCAACACGGCGGAGTCCGCGGGCCTGTCCCCGGCCGGGAACGCTCCGCGCATCCAGCTGCTCGGTTCCGGTACGGCGATCCACTGGGCACTGAAGGCACAGCGGCTGCTCGCCGAGGAGTGGGGCGTGGCCGCCGACGTGTGGTCCGCCACCTCGTGGACCGAGCTGCGCCGGGACGCCATGGAGGCGGACGAGGCGATGCTGCGGGGCGAGGAGCGGGTGCCGTTCGTCCGGCAGGCGCTCCAGGGCGCCGAGGGTCCGGTGCTCGCGGTCTCCGACTACATGCGCCAGGTCCCGGACCAGATCGCGCAGTGGGTCGAGCAGGACTACTCGTCGCTGGGCGCCGACGGCTTCGGTCTGTCGGACACCCGTGACGCGGCCCGCCGTCACTTCGGGGTGGACGCCGAGTCCATCGTCGTCGCGGCCCTGGCCCAGCTCGCCCGGCGCGGTGAGGTCCAGGCCGCTTCCGTGAAGGAAGCGCGCGAGAAGTACGGCCTGTAAGGCCCGGCCGTGCAGGAGGCCCCCGCCGTCACGGTGGGGGCCTCCTGCATGATGAGGCCCATGCGCGCTGCCCGGCTGATCAAGATGGTGCTGCTGCTCCAGTCCCGGCCCTCCATGACCGCCGCCGAACTGGCGCGGGAGCTGGAGGTGTCCGAGCGCACGGTCACCCGGGACGCGCAGGCGCTGTCGGAGGCCGGGGTGCCGGTGTACGCGGACCGGGGGCGGATC
Organism: Streptomyces pimonensis; assembly: GCF_041380215.1. NCBI lineage: Bacteria > Bacillati > Actinomycetota > Actinomycetes > Kitasatosporales > Streptomycetaceae > Streptomyces > Streptomyces pimonensis. The sequence continues at coordinate 24,788 of NZ_JAHWZY010000005.1, read as the reverse complement.
GGCGGCTACCGGCTGGTCGGCGGCTACCGGACGCGGCTGACCGGGCTGGCGCGCGGTGAGGCGGAGGCCCTGTTCCTGTCCGGGGTGCCGGGGGCGCTGCGCGAGATGGGCCTGGAGGACGCGGCCTCGGCGGCCCGGCTGAAGGTGTCGGCCGCCCTGCTGCCGTCCCTGCGGGACGCCTCCCGCACGGCCGCGCAACGGTTCCACCTGGACGCGCCCAACTGGTTCCACGAGCCGGACACGCCCGAGCTGCTGCCGGCGGTCGCGGACGCGGTGTGGGACGACCGGCGGATCACCGCCCGCTACCGGCGTGGCGAGCACGATACGGAACGGGAGCTGGAGCCGTACGGGCTCGTGCTCAAGGCGGGCGTCTGGTACCTGTGCGCGCGGGTCTCCGGGCAGGGCTCCTTCCGGGTGTACCGGATCGACCGGTTCACGGCGGTGGAGGCGGGCGCGGAGCGTTTCGAGCGGGAGCCGGACTTCGATCTGCCGGCGTTCTGGGAGGAGCGGGCGGAACAATTCGCGCGCTCGATCCTGCGGGCGGAGGTCGTGGTGCGGCTGTCGGCGGAGGGGGTGCGCCGGCTGCCGCACGCCGTCGACCCGCTGTCCGCGCGGGAGGCGCTGGCGCGGGCGGGCGAGCCGGACGGCGCGGGGCGGGTGACGGTGACCCTGCCGGTGGAGTCGGAGGAGGTCGCCCGTACCCAGCTGACGGCGCTGGGGGCGGAGGTGGAGGTGCTGGCGCCGGCGTCCCTGCGGGAGTGGTTCGCGGCGGAGGCCGCGCGGCTGGCGGAGCTGTACGGGCGGTGAAAGGGGGCGCCCTTTCCGCCCCGTGGTCCGTCGCCCCCGCCGTCCCTTCCCCGGGCCGCGCCCCGGACCCCCTTCGCGCCCACGCGGCGGATCCGCATGCCGGCACGGCCCCGCGCCCCCGGGTGAAAGGGGGTGCCCTTTCCGCCCCGTGGTCCGTCGCCCCCGCCGTCCCTTCCCCGGGCCGCGCCCCGGACCCCCTTCGCGCCCACGCGGCGGATCCGCATGCCGGCACGGCCCCGCGCCCCCGGCCGATTCCCGCGCCTTCGGGGGACGCGGCGCACTGCGGGTGCGTCCGCGGGCCGCAGGGTCGATGCTGGACCTCGTGATGGACGAGACGGAGTTCTGGGAGCTGGTGGACACCGCCCGCGAGGACGCCGGAGGCGATCCCGAGGAGCAGGCCGACCTGCTGGTGGAGCGGCTCGTACGGCTGGACCCGGAGGCGGTCCTGGACTTCGCCCGTCACTTCGAGTCCCGCTACCACCGCGCCTACCGCTGGGACCTGTGGGCCGCCGCGTGGCTGCTGCTGGGCGGGGCGAGCGACGACGCCTTCGACTACTTCCGGTGCTGGCTGATCGGCCAGGGCCGGGAGGTGTTCGAGGGCGCGCTGCACGACCCGGACGCGCTGGCCGATCTGCTGGACGACTTCGACGAGGAGATCGACGGCGACGGCGAGGACCTCGGTTACGCGGCGGACGAGGCGTACGAGCAGCTCACCGGCACGGTGGCGCCCGACCTGGACCTGCCCCCGGCCCCCGCGGAGCCGGAGGGCGCCCCGCTCGACTTCGAGAACGAGGCCCTGCTCGCCGAACGCTGTCCCCGGCTCTGGGACCGCTTCCGGTCCTGAGCCGGGGAGCCGCCCACCGCAACCGCGCTCACCTCGTGGCTCACCTCGTGGCCCCCGCGATCCGGCTGTCCCCCTCCCGCGCCTCCTCCTGCGCCTCCTCCTGCCGCTCCCGCCGGTGCCCGGCGTCCGGCGTCCGGCCCTGCAGCTCCGCCGCCATCCTCCTGATCACCGGCAGACGGGCTTGCAGGGCGGCGCCCGGGCAACTGGTCATGAAGCCGTCGCTGTGGCCCGCGAGGGCGGGCAGCGTCGCGGTGGTGCCGCTCGCGTACCGGCTGCCGTCGTTGCTGGAGACCAGCTGGACGTCGGATCGCGGGTCGGTGCCGGACAGGCCGAGCTTCCAGGCCGCCAGCGCGGCGATCGCGCGCTCCATCGCGGGCGGCACGGGCACCCCGGCCCTGAAGGTGCCGAGCGCGGCCACGCCGGTGCTGCGGTGGTTGAAGCCCAGGGTGTGGGCGCCGGTGACGGGGCGGCCCGGGCCGCCCGCACGGCCTTCGTAGATGGTGCCGCAGCGGTCGACGAGGAAGTTGTAGCCGATGTCGTCCCAGTCCCGGGAGGTGGTCTGGCCCTCGTGGAGGTTGCGGATGTGGGCGGGGGCCTCGGCGCAGTCGTAGTCGTTGGGCGAGTCGGTGTGGTGGACGAAGACGGCGACGACCTTGTCGTCGTAGCGCGGGGGCGGCTGTGCGCGGCCGGCGTCGCCCGCCCAAACCGCTCTCGGCATGATGGGCGGTCGGGGCGCCGTGTGGGCGGCCGCCTCGCGTGCGAGGGCGGCGTCCGGTGACTCCGCGGCCCGCTCGACGCCGTACGCGCACAGCACCAGGGCGACCGCCGCGGCGATGCCCGGCACGCACCCGAGGAGCACTCTGGCGGTCCTGGGCAGGCCCGCGCGGCCGGTTGTGCGGGATATCAGGGAGGCATGGCGCAGCCGCGCTCCCCCTGGTCTCGTGAGGACACGCATGCCCTCACTGTGGGTCCGGCCGGGCGAGCCCGCGATGTGGCCGTGCCAACCGGTGGACCCGCCGTCCGGCCTGCGGCGGAACCATCGTCCGGGTCCTCGGCGTTCTTCCGGGTACACGCGCGTGCGGCCGTTCCCCGACGGTCACGCGCGTGGCCGATCACCGGGCCCCTCCCCCACGTACCGACGGGCCGCGGTGGTCCCGAGAGAGAGGCGGCGTGCGTGGACCTGCTCGACATCCTGCTGGTGCTGGTCGTCCTGGCCCACGCGGTGTCCGGTTACCGGCGCGGGCTGCTGGCCGGCTGCGTCTCGCTGGCCGGTTTCGTGGGCGGCGCGGTCGTGGGCGTGTGGATCCTGCCGTGGATGATGGACCTGGTGACGCCGGGGACCACCCGGGCGACGGTGACGGCGGTGTTCACGGTGCTGCTGCCGGCCGTGCTGGGCCACGAGCTGGCGGGGCGGCCGGCGCTCCGGCTGCGGCGGGAGCTGGACCGGGGCCCGCTGCGGGTGGCCGACGGGGCCGGCGGGGCGGTGGCCAACTCGGTGGCCGTGCTGATCGTGGCGTGGGTGGCGGCGAGCGTGCTGGGCGCGTCCTCCTCGCCGCTGGTGACGTCGGCGATCCGGGACTCGCGGCTGCTGGGCGCGGTGCAGGACGTGATGCCGGACACCACCCCGGGCTGGTTCTCCCGGGCCACGTCGGCGCTGACCGAGGCGGGTTTCCCGCAGGTCTTCAACCCGTTCGAGAACGAGTCGACCGCCGAGGTCGCCGCGCCCACCGGGGACAGCGTCACCGCGGCCGCCACCCGGGCCGCGCAGCGCAGCACCGTGAAGGTCGAGGGCGTCGCGGGCGCCCAGGGCCGCGAGGGCAGCGGCTTCGTGTACGCGACGGAGCACGTGATGACCAACGCCCATGTGGTGGCCGGCGTCGACGAGCCGACGGTGCGTGTGGGCGGTGTGGGACGGAGGTACGAGGCACGGGTGGTGCTCTTCGACCCGCAGAAGGACGTGGCGGTGCTGTACGTGCCGGATCTGCGGGCGCCCGTCCTGGAGTTCGACGACGACGCCGGGCGGGGCGACCCGGCGGTCGTCGCGGGCTATCCGCAGGACGGCGACCTCGACCTGCAGGCGGCGACGGTCGCCGGCCGGCTCCAGGCCCGGGGGCAGAACATCTACAACGACGCGACGGTCACCCGCGAGATCTACTCGATCCGCTCGACCGTCCGTCCCGGCAACTCCGGCGGCCCGCTGCTGACCACGGGCGGGCGGGTGTACGGCGTGGTGTTCGCGCGCTCCACCTCGGACCCGGAGACCGGCTACGTGCTGACGGCGGACGAGGTGGCCGACGACGCCGGGCGCGCGGCGGACGCGACGGCGCCGGTGGACACCGGGGAGCCGGTGACGTCGTAGGCCTCGTGGGACCCGTGGGCCCCGTCAGAGCAGCGACCGCCCCATCATGACGTCGTCGACGTACTCGCCTCCGACGAAGAACTCCTCCGGCTGCACGCCCTCCACGACGAAGCCCTCGGACTCGTAGAGCGTGCGGGCGGCGGTGTTGTGGCCGAGCACGCGCAGGGTGATCCGGCGGGCGCCGCGCTCCCGCGCCTCCGCGACGGCGGCCCGCACCAGGACCCGGCCCACGCCCAGACCGCGCGCCTCCTCGGCGACGGCGAGGCCGCGGATCTGCCGTACGTGCGCGTTGGCGGCGAGGTCGGTGGCGAAGCCGAGGCGGACGTACCCCACGATCCGGCCCCCGTACTCGGCGACGAGATGCTCCCGGGGCCCGGAGCGCTCGCTGAAGAACGAGTCGTGCGTCGGCCGCGGGACGACGGCGTGCACCGTGGACCAGGTCTCCCGGTCGAGGCGGGCCAGCTCCCCCTCGTCGCCGGAACGGGCGATGCGTACGGACAGCTCGGGCATGAGCGCAACTGTACGGCCGCGTCCTGCCGCCCCGGCCGTGATTTCCGTGCCGGGAGGGGCAGGATGGTCGCCATGGAACGTTCCCGAATCGCGGTGGCCGGTGCGTCCGGGCTCATCGGTGGCGCGCTGGCGCGGTCCCTGGCGGCGGACGGACACGAGGTGGTCCGGCTGGTGCGGGGGGCGCCCCGGGCGGCGGACGAGGTCCGCTGGGACCCGGAGCGCGGGTCGGTGGACGCGGCCGGCCTCGCCGGGTGCGAGGCGGTGGTCAATCTGGCGGGCGCCGGAGTCGGCGACCGGCGCTGGACGGCGGCCTACAAGGCGCGGATCAGGGCCAGCCGGGTCGAGGGCACGACCGCGCTCGCGGAGGCCGTCGCCGGACTGCCCGAGGACGTACGGCCCCGGGTGTTCCTCAACGGCAGCGCGATCGGCTACTACGGCGAGACCGGCGACCGGGCGGTGGACGAGAGCGCGCCGCCGGGCGAGGGCTTCCTGCCGGAGCTGTGCGTCGAGTGGGAGGCCGCCGCGGCGCCGGCGCGGGAGGCGGGCGTGCGGACGGTGTTCGCCCGCACCGGGCTGGTGGTGGCGCGCGGGGGCGGGGCGTGGGGCAGGCTCTTCCCGCTGTTCCGGGCCGGGCTGGGCGGCCGGCTGGGCGACGGGCGCCAGTACTGGTCGTTCGTCGCGCTGCACGACGAGGTGGCCGCGCTGCGCCACCTCCTGGACACCGACGAACTGTCCGGGCCGTTCAACCTGACCGCGCCGCATCCGGCGACCAACCGTGAGATCACCGGGGCGATGGCGCGCGTGCTGCACCGGCCGGCGGTGTTCGCGGTGCCGGCTCCGGTGCTGCGGACGGTGCTCGGGGAGATGGCCGGGGACGTCCTCGGCAGCGCCCGGGTGCTGCCGGCCCGGCTGCTGGAGTCCGGCTTCCGGTTCGCGTTCCCCCGGATCGAGGGGGCGGTCCGGGCGGCGCTGTGAGCACGGTCCGACCGGAACCGGTCCGTCTCTGAGCCCTCTGCGACCACACGGTGCCCATCCGGGGTGCGCATGCGACCGCCGTGCGCCCGTGCCCTGTCCATGCGCGACTGACCGGGCGCTCGGCCGCGACCCTAACCTCGACCCGAACTCGTGTATCCCTGGAGCCTGTTGAGGGCATGACGTCTCCAGCGCCCGCGCAACCTCGAGGAGGGCCACGTGCTTGAGCCCACGTACCAGGCGGACGTCGTCGTCGTGGGGGCCGGAGTCGCCGGACTCTCCGCGGCACGACGGCTGACCAGCGCAGGAGTCACCACCATGGTCCTGGAGGCCGCCCACGAGGTGGGCGGCCGGATGGCGACCGAGAAGGCCGACGGCTTCCGGCTCGACCGGATCGGACGGCTGCTGTCCACGGCGTATCCCGAACTACGGCCGGCCTCGGGCCTCGACGGGCTGGTGCTGCGGCCCTTCGCGCCCGGCGTCCTGCTGCACAGCGACGGACGGCACCACCGTGCGGGCGCGAGGGGGGCGCGGAGCACAAGGGGCGCACTCCACGCCGTACGCGCCCTGGCGAGCGCCCCGAGGCCCGGAGGCGGGCCCAGGAGGCCGGCGGCCGTGCCCGGACGGCAGGTGTCCGTGCCCCGCAGCCGCACCGGCGCCCCGCTGGGCACGGCGGTCGACCAGGCACGCCTGGGCGCCGCGTTCGGCAAGCTCGTCGGCACACCGGTGGAACGGCTGCTGGCCCGGCCCGAGACGACGGCGGCCGAGGCGCTGCCGGCCCGGGGCCTGCCCGCCCGGACCATCGACGGTTTCCTGCGTCCCCTGCTCGCCGCCCTGCTGTGCGATCCGGATCTCACCACCTCCAGCCGGTGCGCGGATCTGGCGCTGCGGGCGTTCGCGGGCGGGCGGCTGTGCATGCCGGAGGGCGGCTCCGAGGCGCTGCCGCGGCAGCTGGCGCGTACGCTGCCGCCGGGCACGGTGCACACGGGGGTCCGGGTGACCTCCGTGTCGACGACCTCGGTGACCACCGCGGAACACGGGGAGTTCCGGTGCGGCGCGGTGCTGATCGCGACCGGGGCGCGGGCCGCCGCCGAGCTGCTGCCCGGGCTGCGGGTGCCGGACTTCCACCCCGTGACGGTGGTGCACCACAGCACCGACGAGGCCCCGGGGACCGGCGCCTCGCTGCTGCTCGACGCCGAGCGGGGCGGGCCGGTCGCGCACACGGCGGTCGTCAGCCGGATCGACCCGTCCCGGGCCCCGGCCGGCCGCACGCTGGTCAGCTCGACGGTCCTGGGGCCGCCCGTGCCGGGGATCGACACGGCCGTACGCATGCATCTGGCCCGGTTGTACGGCGTGTCGACGGCGCGCTGGGAGACGCTGGCGGTGCACCACACCGCGGAGGCGGCTCCGGCGATGCGGCCACCGCACGACCTGCGGCGGCCGGTGCGGCTGCTGGCGGGGCTGTACGTGTGCGGTGACCACCGGGACACCGGGACGGTGCAGGGGGCGTTGCACTCGGCGCACCGGGCGTCGGCGGCGATCCTGACGGACCTGGGGGTGAACCGACCCATGCACGCGGCGGATCCGGTACCGACGGCTCGGGCGGCGTGAGCCGGGGTGGGGCGCGCGCCCCGCGTTTCGCGGGACGCCTCCCAAGTCCTTCGAGGCGCGGGGAGGCACGGCCGGCGGGTGGTCGCGTACGGCGGGAAGGGGCCGGGGCGGGGGCGGCCGCCCGCAGCGGCCGGCGCGTCCGCACCCCGCACCCCGTCCGGGGAACGTGATCCGCGCCGGTCCGAGGACGGACACCCCCGGCACGGCCCCGCCCCACCCACCGACCGCAGGCACACCACCCGCACCCCACCGGACCGGAACCCGCGCCGTTCAGCCGTACGCCGCGACCCTGTCGCGGTACGTGCGTACGGGGGTCGCGTCCCGGTACGGCTCCAGTCTGCGCTCGAAGTCGCGGACGTACTCGACGGCCCGCACCGACCGCATCTCCGCCGCCTGACCGGCCGCCTCGGCGGCCAGCTGGCACGCCTGGTCCAGCTCCCCCAGGCCGAGCCGGGCGGTCGCCAGCACCATCCGGCAGAAGAGCCGGCTCCGGGCGTACCCCGGCGCCCGCAACCGCAGCGACCGCTCCGCGTGCTGCGCGGCGGCCCGGAACTGCTGGAGGTCCCGGTGGCAGTGCCCGAACTCGTCGGCGAGCTGCGCCTCGTCGAAGAAGCGCGCCCAGTGCGGAACCTCGTCCCCGGGCCGCGCGCCCTCCAGCGCCCGCTCCGCGCGCACCAGCGCCGCCGTGCAGGCCCGTACCTCCCCCAGCACCGCGTGCCCACGCGCCTCGGCCGCGTGCAGCAGGGCCTGCACGACCGGCGGGCCGGACCCGCCCGCCCCCTGCTGGGCGACCCGCGCGAGCTGCACGGCCTCCCGTCCGTGCCCGAGGTAGACGGCCTGCCGGCTCATGGTGACCAGGACGTACGCACCGTAGGGCCGGTCCCCGGCCGCCTGCGCCAGCCGGAGCGCCTGCACGAAGTACCGCTGCGCGAGCCCGTGGGCGGCGATGTCGTACGACGTCCACCCGGCCAGGCGGGTCAGGTCCGCGGCGGCCGCGAACAGCCGGCGTCCGGTCTGCTCGCCGTACGTGCCGCGCAGCATGGGCTCGCACTCGTGCTCCAGGTAGCGCACGAGGGCCTGGCGGGCATGTCCGCCGCCGTACGCGTCGTCGAGCGTGCGGAACAGCTCGCCGACCGACCGCAGCGCCGCGATGTCACCGCCGGTGACCCGGTACCCCGGACCGCGTTCCGCCGTGACACGCCGGCGCGCGAGCAGTTCGGCCGGCCGGACCGGCGGCCGGACCTGTGCCGGCACCCGTACCGCCACCTGTGCCGGCGGCTCCGCCCGGGCCACCTTCTCGTCCGCCCGCCCGATCAGCCAGTCCCTGCTCGGCACGACCAGCCCCGCCGAGGTGAAGGCGATCTTCCGCAGCTCGGCATGGCTGCCGGAGTCCTTGCGCCACAGCCCGCTGACGATGTCGACGGCCTCCTCGGGGGTGGCCGCGAACTCCAGCCCCGCGTAGACCGGCGCGCAGGCGTCCAGCCCCAGGTCCTGGGCGGTCAGGCGGCGGCCCAGGCGCCGGGTGAAGACCTCGGCGATCAGCGCCGGCGTCGTGCCGCGGGGCTGCTGTCCGCGCAGCCAGCGGGTGACGGACGTCTTGTCGTATCTCAGGTCGAGTCCGTGTTCGTGACCCAGCTGGTCCACGCGCCGGGCGAGCCCCGCGTTGGAGAACCCCGCTTCTGCGATGAGCGCGGCGAGCTGTCGGTTGGGGGTGCGCTGCGCGGGTCGTTCCGTCATCTGCGGTGCGGTCTCCTGCCTTCCGGCTGAGCGAGGTGCCCGGACCGCCTGTGAGCAGCCCTTATGGACACACGGACGGCGCGAATGTAGCGGAGAGTGAACAGACGGTCGCAGGATTCACCCGGCATTCATCCGATCGTGTGAGGATTGCTCGAAAGCTGACGACCGGCACGGCCGGACGGACTCCACTCGGGACCGTCTCGAACGGTCGTACAGTGGCGTGGGCGCGTTTCGTGCCCGACGACCTTCTAGGGAGGCGCTTGCCGTGAGCGATGTGCGGTTCGTGCGGATGGGCTTCGGGGCCGAGGCCGTGGACTACCGGGTGGCCTGGGACGAGCAGCGCCGGATGCACGCGGCGCGGTTCGCCGACGAGGTGCCCGACACCGTGATCCTCCTGGAGCACCCCCCGGTCTACACGGCCGGCCGCCGCACCGCGGACAGCGAGCGCCCCCTCGACGGCACCCCGGTCATCGACGTGGACCGCGGCGGCAAGATCACCTGGCACGGTCCCGGCCAGCTGGTGGGCTACCCGATCCAGAAGCTGCCCCGCCCGGTGGACGTGGTCGCGCACGTGCGACGCCTGGAGGAGGCCCTGATCCGCACCTGCGCGGAGTTCGGCCTGGAGACCACCCGGGTGGAGGGCCGCAGCGGGGTGTGGGTGCTGGGCGACCCGGTGGAACGGCGCCCCGCGCTCGGCGGACTCTCCCTGGACTTCGACCCCCGACTCTCCGACGACGAGTTCGACCCCCGCCTCAACGGCCCGGAGTACGCGCCCTCCAACGCCGGCCAGCGCCGCGAGGACCGCAAGATCGCCGCGATCGGCATCCGGGTGGCCAAGGGCGTCACGATGCACGGCTTCGCGCTGAACGTGAACCCCGACAACAAGTGGTTCGACAAGATCATCCCGTGCGGCATCCGCGACGCCGGCGTCGCCTCCCTGGCGAACGAGCTGGGCCGCGACATCACGATCGCCGAGGTGCTCCCCGTCGTGGAGCGCCACCTCCGGGACGTCCTGGAGAACGCGGAACCCAAGCCCCGGATCGTCGAGAAGACACCGGCGTAGCAACAGTCGTCCGGCATGTGGGGACGAGGCCGGAGCGGGGACCCGGGGCAGCCGTCCCTCCCGGCAAGGCCAGCACCGACGCCGACCGACAAATCAACGGGCGTACCCTGAAGAACGCCGAAGAATCAATCGCTAGGGAGCCGGTCGTGTCCGCAGTCGCACCCGACGGACGCAAGATGCTGCGCCTGGAGGTCCGCAACAGCCAGACCCCCATCGAGCGCAAGCCCGAGTGGATCAAGACCCGGGCGAAAATGGGTCCCGAGTACTCCAAGATGCAGAACCTCGTCAAGAGCGAGGGCCTGCACACGGTCTGCCAGGAAGCCGGCTGTCCCAACATCTACGAGTGCTGGGAGGACCGCGAGGCGACCTTCCTCATCGGCGGCGACCAGTGCACCAGGCGCTGCGACTTCTGCCAGATCGACACCGGCAAGCCCGAGGCCCTCGACCGTGACGAGCCGCGCCGCGTCGGCGAGTCGGTCGTCACCATGGACCTGAACTACGCCACCATCACCGGCGTCGCCCGCGACGACCTGGAGGACGGCGGCGCCTGGCTGTACGCCGAGACCGTGCGCCAGATCCACGCGCAGACGGCGGACCGCGCGGACGGCCGCACCAAGGTCGAGCTGCTCGCCCCGGACTTCAACGCGGTCCCCGAGCAGCTGGAGGAGGTCTTCTCCTCCCGCCCCGAGGTGTTCGCGCACAACGTCGAGACGGTTCCCCGGATCTTCAAGCGGATCCGCCCCGGCTTCCGCTACGACCGTTCCCTGAGGGTCATCACCGACGCCCGCGACTACGGTCTGGTCACCAAGTCGAACCTGATCCTCGGCATGGGCGAGACCCGCGAGGAGGTCAGCGAGGCGCTGAAGCAGCTGCACGACGCCGGCTGCGAGCTGATCACCATCACGCAGTACCTGCGGCCCTCCGTGCGTCACCACCCCGTGGAGCGCTGGGTGAAGCCGCAGGAGTTCGTGGAGCTGAAGGAGGAGGCCGAGCAGATCGGCTTCTCCGGTGTGATGTCCGGCCCGCTGGTCCGCTCCTCCTACCGCGCCGGCCGCCTCTACCGGATGGCGACCGAGCTGCGTCGATCAGCCGCTCCGCAGCGAGGGGACGCGTACGTGGCCCCCCAGGCCGTCTGACCTCGCCCGGAGCCGTCCGGCGACACACCGCCGACCGCGTGTGAATTCACACACAAGGCCCTACCTGCCGGTAATGGCCGAGACGACGCGGCCCCGACCGTCCCCGCAGATGAGGGCACGGGTCGGGGCCGCGTCGGCGTCCCGGCCCCGACCACCGAGGCTTCATGCCTGTTTGACCGGTCGGTCACGTCCTGGTAACACCAGTCAGTGAGCCTGGAATCACCGCACGTACACCCCACCCGTCGGCACCGAGGGAGACCTCCACCATGCAGGCCGCGCCCGTCCGCGCCACCGCCATCCCGTCCCTCACCACCGCACTGCGCGCCGTCGAGTCGCTGCTGATGAGCGGCGGCCAGCGCACCGCCCGCCGCAACGCCTGGACCTCGGTACTGGAGGACCGCCGCCGCGCCAAGGACCGGGTCGAGGCGCAGCGCGTCCTCGACCAGACCCTGACCGCCCCTTCGCTGACGATCCGCCCCTGACCCACCGTCCCCACCGGGGACACGTAGACTTCATGGCATGGCGAGGAAGGAAACCGCAGCGGACGCTGCGAACCCCGGGCGACTGAAGCAGATCGCCCTGACCTACAAGATGACCCGCAGGGCCGACAAGAAGATCGGTCTTGTACTCGCGGCTGTCGGAATCGTCACCTTCGGTGTCTTCCTCGCGATCGGTTTCTTGATCGGGCACCCCATCTATCTCGGCATCCTGGGCTTCCTGCTCGCCTTCCTCGCGACGGCGATCGTGTTCGGGCGCCGGGCCGAGCGGGCCGCCTTCGGGCAGATGGAGGGACAGCCGGGCGCCGCCGCGGCCGTGCTCGACAACATCGGCCGGGGCTGGACGACCACTCCCGCGGTGGCGATGAACCGTAACCAGGACGTGGTGCACCGCGCGGTCGGCAAGGCCGGCATCGTACTGGTCGCCGAGGGCAACCCGAACCGGGTGAAGAGCCTGCTGGCCGCCGAGAAGAAGAAGATGAACCGCATCGTCGCGGACGTCCCGGTGCACGACCTGATCGTGGGCACCGGCGAGGGCCAGGTGGAGCTGAAGAAGGTCCGCACGACCATGCTCAAGCTGCCCCGCGTGCTCACCGGCCCACAGGTCACCGCGACCAACGACCGGCTGCGCGCCCTGGGCGACCTGATGAGCAACATGCCGCTGCCGAAGGGCCCGATGCCCAAGGGCATGAAACTGCCGAAGGGCGGCGGACCGAGGGGCCGCTGACCCACGCTTTCCCCTACGACGACGGGGCGCCGGAATCACTTCCGGCGCCCCGTCGTCGTAACCCGTCGCGCCGCCCGGGGGGTGGGTGTCAGATCCGCACCTGGACCGTGCGGGCCAGCCGGTCGTGCAGGCCGCGGCCGTCGCGGTCCCAGACGAGGGCGGGGACCGCGAGGCACAGCAGCACGGAGCGCACCAGACCGCGCAGCGGCTGGATCCGGCCGGTTCCGAGGGCGACCACCCGCAGCCCGAACAGGCGCTTGCCGGGCGTGAAGCCGACCGTGCCGACGGTGAGGACGCTCAGCACGAGGAACACCAGCAGCGCCCAGTTGCCGGTCGCCTGCCCGTCGTAGCCCTCGGTGATCAGGCCGTATGCGATCAGGACGCACAGGCCCCAGTCCACGGCGAGGGCGCCGAGCCTGCGGCCGGGGCGTGCGATCGATCCCGGTCCGTCCTCCGGCAGCCCCAGTTGCTCACCCCGGTAACCGAACTCGGCACCGGCGTCCTCCAGGGCCGCACGGGGCCCGGAGAGCCATGATCCGATTGCTTGCCTGTTGTCCACCCGTCCACGGTACTGCGCCCGGATATGACCACAGGACGGCGGGGTGCGTCCGGGCTACCGTGGGAGAGGGGCCGGTTAACTTGTGCGAAACAAACGGGTCACGCCCGGGAAATGACCCGTCCCTAGGGTCGGGGCGAGCGTGTGCCACCCGCACTGGCCACACGAACGGTCTACCACCCCGGCGGGACGGTCGGGAGTAGGAGGAGCTGGATGTTCCAGAACGCCGACGACGCCAAGAAGTACCTCGCGGACGAGGACGTCAAGTTCATCGACGTCCGGTTCTGCGACCTCCCGGGTGTGATGCAGCACGTCACGATCCCTGCCGAGGCGTTCGACCCGGACGAGGAGCTGGCGTTCGACGGATCGTCGATCCGCGGCTTCCAGGCCATCCACGAGTCCGACATGTCGCTGCGCGCGGACCTGTCGACCGCCCGGGTCGACCCGTTCCGCCGTGACAGGACGCTGAACATCAACTTCTTCATCCACGACCCGATCACGGGCGAGCAGTACTCCCGCGACCCGCGCAACGTGGCCAAGAAGGCCGAGGCGTACCTGGCCTCCACCGGGATCGCGGACACCGCGTACTTCGGCCCCGAGGCCGAGTTCTACGTCTTCGACAGCGTCCGCTTCAAGACCTCCGAGAACGAGTCCTTCTACCACATCGACTCCGAGGCGGGCGCCTGGAACACCGGTGCGCTGGAGGACAACCGCGGTTACAAGGTCCGCTACAAGGGCGGCTACTTCCCGGTCCCGCCGGTCGACCACTTCGCCGACCTGCGCGCCGAGATGTCCCTGGAGCTGGCCAAGGCCGGCCTGCAGGTCGAGCGCCAGCACCACGAGGTGGGCACCGCAGGCCAGGCCGAGATCAACTACAGGTTCAACACCCTGCTCGCCGCCGCGGACGACCTGCAGCTCTTCAAGTACATCGTGAAGAACGTCGCCTGGCGCAACGGCAAGACCGCGACCTTCATGCCGAAGCCGATCTTCGGTGACAACGGCTCCGGCATGCACGTCCACCAGTCGCTGTGGGCGGGCGGCGAACCGCTCTTCTACGACGAGCAGGGCTACGCCGGCCTGTCGGACACGGCCCGCTACTACATCGGCGGCATCCTCAAGCACGCCCCGTCGCTGCTGGCCTTCACCAACCCGACGGTGAACTCCTACCACCGTCTGGTGCCGGGCTTCGAGGCCCCGGTGAACCTGGTGTACTCGCAGCGCAACCGTTCCGCCGCGATGCGCATCCCGATCACCGGCTCCAACCCGAAGGCCAAGCGCGTCGAGTTCCGCGCCCCGGACGCCTCCGGCAACCCGTACCTGGCCTTCTCGGCGCTGCTGCTGGCCGGTCTGGACGGCATCAGGAACAAGATCGAGCCGGCCGAGCCGATCGACAAGGACCTCTACGAGCTGGCTCCCGAGGAGCACGCGAACGTGGCCCAGGTACCGACCTCCCTCGGCGCGGTCCTCGACCGCCTCGAGGCCGACCACGAGTTCCTCCTCCAGGGCGACGTCTTCACGCCGGACCTGATCGAGACGTGGATCGACTTCAAGCGTCAGAACGAGATCGCCCCGCTCCAGCTCCGCCCGCACCCGCACGAGTTCGAGCTGTACTTCGACGTGTGAGGAGCGAGGTCGCACCGGCGGAGGCCGTCATCCCGGACCAGGGGTGGCGGCCTTCGCCGTACGCCCGGCGACGGTCCGGCCGGGGGACCGCCAACGGGAACCGCAGGATGACGCCCTGTCGTACACCGACGGGTTCCGCGCCTTCGCCTCCCGGCGCGGCGTCTCGCGCGACGCCGTCCCCGGAGACCGTCCGCTGCCGGACCGGTTCGGTCCCACCGTCCGGCGGTGGCCGCGGGAGTCGCGCGAGCGGCTCGATCCGCGCGCCGGACCGCTCCCGCACCGGGCCGGCCCGGTCGCCGGGGAGCCCGCCGAAGTGGCCGGGGGCATCTCGTAGAGCCTCGTCCAGCGCTCCCTGGCCGGCATCGCCCCCGCCTTCGCCGCCGGGCAGTACTCCCGTCCCCGCGACCTGTACCTCACCACGCCGCCGGGTCCCGGGCCGACGGCGCGGGAGCATCCAACCGGCACGGACGGACCGGCCGACGTCGACTCCGGTCCGCTTCCGCCCGGGGTGGGCCCGTCGGCGGGCGTCGTCGCCATCGGCGCGGCCCGGGGGCACGGCGGCACCCGGCTCGCCGGCGCGCTCGCGGGCCTCAGCGAACCGGCGGGCGCCCCGGTCGGCACTCCGTGGACCAAGCGGTACGTCTTCGGTCTGCTCCCGGTCGGCGACGCGTTCCCGGCCCGGTCGAAGAGCGCCCGGCCGTGGGTGGCGCAGCCACCGCCCCCGCCGCCGGCGCCCTGCCCTGGCTGCCCGCCCCGGTACGGCACCTGCGGGACCGACGGCGGGCCCGGTTCCGCGCTCTGCCGAGCGCCCGTCCCGGACACGGTACGGAGCCGTGAGCCCGTGAGCCCTCCGCCGCCCCCGCTGCCGTCGTATGTCCGGAAAGCTTCCCTCTCCGCACACGGAGAGGGATCCTTGATCTGACACTGCTGTTCGAGAGAGGGTCGCGGGGATGTCCGGAAGGAACGACGAGGAGCGGGAGTTCGACCTCAAGTGGGCGGACGGCGCCGAGCACAAGGAGCCGTCGGCGCGGGCCCGCATGCTGGCCGCGCGCTGGAAGGACAACCCGCCCGGACCGGTCCCCTTCCGCGGCGAACCGGAGTACCGGGGACCGTCCGGCCGCTCGTCGTGGGTGTCGACGGCCGTGGTGCTCGGCTGCGTCGTCGCGGTGATCGTGCTGCTCGGCTACGCCGACTTCCGCCCGTACTGATCCCGGCTGCTCGCTCCGGGCGACGGCGGCCGTCGGTGAGGTCCGGGAGGCGCGCGGGGCGGGCACCGTTCCCACGGCGGCGGTCACCGGGACGAGGGCGGTGAGGACCGCCGCGAGCCGCCCCGCCGGGACGCCGAACGGGGTGCTCGTCCCGGTGACACGGACCACCGGCCAGGAGTACGGCAGGCCGAGGGCCGGACCGGGGATCTTGCCCGGTGCGCCGTGGAGCGGCACACCGGTGCCGGGCGGCCCCGCGCGCGGGGCCGCCCGGCACCGGTCCGGGACTCAGCGGTTGTCACGCATGAACGCGCGCACCATGTGGCACGTGGTGTCCGACGGCGGGTGGACGCCGATCAGCCGCGCCGTGGTGCGGATCTCCTCGTTGCGGGCCTGGTGGGGCAGGTAGACGCCGGAGTCGAGCAGGGCGATGGCGAGCCGCATCGCCTTGAGCCGGCGGTTGTGCGTGACGTACCACTCGCGCGGGCGACCCGCCGGGAGCGGGCGCTTCTCCACCGGGGCACAGGGCAGCTCCAGCGGCACGGGACGCTTCGCGGTGGACTGGGTGGGCAGGGGCTTCGGCTTGAGTGCGGCAGCGGGCACGGGCATCCTCCTGTCGCGGTCGGGGCGGCCCGCCGGGATCCCCGACGACCCCGGTACCACCCTCGAACACTGCTTCCAGTCTACTGCCCGTCACTGACAATCAGCAGACTCGAAGGGACGATGAATCCCCTGGTGAGGAAGGGTTCTGACGGAACGCCACACCGGTCCCGCGAGGCACGCACGCGAGGGCAAGAATTCGAACAAAGGCAGGTCGGCGTACCGTGGGCGGCATGGAGATCTGGATCAATCCCGCCTGTTCCAAATGCCGCGGCGCCATCAGCCTGCTCGACGCCGAGGGGGTCGACTACACCGTCCGCCGCTACCTGGAGGACGTACCGGGCGAGGACGAGATCCGGGCGGTGCTGGTGCGGCTCGGGCTGGAACCGTGGGACATCACCCGGACCCAGGAGGCCGTCGCGACGGAACTGGGCCTCGAGGAGTGGGCGCGGGACTCCGGGACGCGGGACCGCTGGATCGCGGCGCTCGCCTCGCACCCGGGCTGATCCAGCGGCCGATCATCACGGCGGACGACGGCACGGCGGTCGTGGGCCGCACGGAGGACGCCGTACGGGACGCCCTCTCCCGCTGACGACCGTGCGCCGCGGACCGCTTCGGCCGGCCGAAGCGGCCGCTGAGCAGCTTCGTTCGTCATCTCGTGCATGGCGCCGTACGCTCCCCCGGCCGCGTCCGGCAACCGGTCCCCGGCCGGTACGAAGCCGAAGGTCACCCCCCGGACAACGACGAGTCCACGACGGCGGAGGTCACCTCGGTGTCCGGCAGCCGCGCGCTGCTCGGCGACGCGGCCTTCGAGCAGGCCCGCGAGGCGGGCGGGTTCCTGCTCCGCTGTGCGGTGATCGGGAAGGTGGGGCGAGGCCGGGGTTCGTCGCGGATCGCCGGGGCCCGACGCTCCCCCACCGGGGCGGCGGGCCCGTCCGTGTCCCCCTCGCAGCCGGGCTCCCCTCCGCGCGCGTGCCCGCACGGTGGGGCCGGACACCGCGGGGGCGGGTAACACGGGGTTCACACCCGGGCAACGGCCGGGAAATCGCCTGTTGACAAGCTGCGTGACATCGACGGCGGCGCCCCAGTGCCGCAGCGCCGCAGCACCCGCACAAGCGCCCAGACCCACCCCAGAAGGATGTGGACCGTGAGCTTCAAGGCCGAGTACATCTGGATCGACGGCACCGAGCCGACCGCCAAGCTGCGCTCCAAGACGAAGATCCTGGCCGACGACGCCAAGGGCGCGGAGCTGCCGATCTGGGGCTTCGACGGTTCCTCCACCAACCAGGCCGAGGGCCACGCCTCCGACTGCGTCCTCAAGCCGGTCTTCGTCTGCCCCGACCCCCTCCGCGGCGGCGACGACGTCCTGGTGCTGTGCGAGGTCCTGAACACGGACATGACGCCGCACACGACCAACACCCGTGCCGCGCTGGCCGAGGTCGCCGAGAAGTTCACCGCGCAGGAGCCGATCTTCGGCATCGAGCAGGAGTACACCTTCTTCCAGGGCTCCCGCCCGCTCGGCTTCCCCGTGGGCGGCTTCCCGGCCGCGCAGGGCGGCTACTACTGCGGTGTCGGCTCGGACGAGATCTTCGGCCGGGACGTCGTCGAGGCGCACCTGGAGAACTGCCTGAAGGCGGGCCTGGGCATCTCCGGCATCAACGCCGAGGTCATGCCCGGCCAGTGGGAGTTCCAGGTCGGCCCGCTGGCCCCGCTGGAGGTCTCCGACCAGCTGTGGGTGGCCCGCTGGCTGCTCTACCGCACGGCCGAGGACTTCGACGTCTCCGCCACCCTCGACCCCAAGCCGGTCAAGGGCGACTGGAACGGCGCGGGCGCGCACACCAACTTCTCCACCAAGGCGATGCGCGAAGGCTACGACGCGATCATCACCGCGTGCGAGTCGCTCGGCGAGGGGTCCAAGCCGCTGGACCACGTGAAGAACTACGGCGCCGGCATCGACGACCGCCTCACCGGTCTGCACGAGACCGCCCCGTGGAACGAGTACTCCTACGGCGTCTCCAACCGCGGCGCCTCGGTCCGCATCCCGTGGCAGGTCGAGAAGGACGGCAAGGGCTACATCGAGGACCGCCGTCCCAACGCCAACGTCGACCCGTACGTGGTGACCCGTCTGCTGGTCGACACGTGCTGCACCGCGCTGGAGAAGGCCGGCCAGGTCTGATCCGCACCGCAGTCCGCGCGCGGGGGCGTCCACCGTCGGGGTGGGCGCCCCCGTGCGTCGTCCGAGCGGCGGAAGGGGGCTCCCGCCGGCGGCGCACCCGGGCCGGGTGCACACCCGGGACCGTCTGCCCCGCACGGTGCGGGGCTACGGCCGCGTCGGCGACGGCCGTACCGTCGACGTCCACATCGCCCGGCTGCGCCGCGAACCGGGCGCCGGGTACCGGGTACCGGGACACGATCCGCACGGCGCGCCGGGTCGGCCACAAGTACGTTCCGCCGACCGGACGCTGAGCCCCGGGCGACCGGTCTGCCGACAGCAGATTCCTCTTTCCCCCGGACCGCCCGGCCGGGCAGAGTCACCGGTATGAGACTTCTGACGCTGGGGGGTACGGAGTTCGCGGGACGGGCCGTCGTCGAGGCGGCCCTCGGGCGGGGCTGGGAGGTGACCGTCTTCCACCGGGGACGGCACGAGGCCCCCGAGGGCGTGCGGACACTGCTGGGCGACCGCACCGCACCGGGCGGTCCGGCCGCGCTCGACGAGGCCCCCGGGGAGTGGGACGTCGTCGTCGACACCTGGTCGGCCGCACCGCGCGCGGTACGGGACACGGCAAGGCTGCTGCGGGGCCGCGCCGGCCGGTACGTGTACGTGTCGAGCTGCTCGGTGTACGACTGGGCCCCGCCCGCCGGGTACACCGAACGGGCGCCCCTGGTGGCGGGCGCCCGTGCCGACGCCGGCCCCACGGACTACGCGCGGGACAAGCTGGGCGGTGAGCTGGCCGCCGTGGACGCCTTCGGCGCGGACCGGTCGCTGCTGGTGCGGGCGGGGCTGATCCTCGGGCCGTACGAGAACGTGGGCCGGCTGCCCTGGTGGCTGAACCGGATGGCACGCGGCGGTCCGGTCCTGGCGCCGGGCCCGCGTGACCTGCCGCTCCAGTACGTCGACGTCCGCGACCTCGCGGAGTGGATCCTCGGGGCGGCGGAGCGCGGGCTGAGCGGACCGTACAACCTGATGTCGCCGCAGGGGCACACCACGACGGGCGGACTGCTGGAAGCGTGTGCCGAGGTGACCGGGGGCCCGGCCGAACTGCGGTGGACCGCGCCGGAGGTGATCCTGGAGGCGGGCATCGAGCCGTGGACGCAGCTGCCGGTGTGGACGCCGCCGGGCAGCGACCTGCACGACGCGCTGCACTCGGCGGACGTCTCCCGGGCGGTCGCGGCGGGACTGCGCTGCCGTCCGGTCGCCGAGACCGTGGCCGACACCTGGACCTGGCTGCGAAGGATCGGCGGCACCGCCCCGCAGCGTCCGGACCGGACGGTCAAGGGGCTCGATCCAGAGGTGGAGGCGGAGGTGCTGGCGGGCCCGGGGGTGTAGGTGGCACCACCTCCCGGACGGGGGCCCGGCCCAGTGACCGGCGCGCCCCGCTCCACCAGAATCCTCCCCATGACCATCGCCACGAGGAGCCGTGACGGGCAGCGCGGACAGCGCACGAGGGGCGCGGCGAGAGGGGCGGCGCGGGCCCTGGGACTGGCGCTGGTGTCGCTGCCCGCCTCGGTGCTGTGCTTCGCGCTGTCCGCGGTGTCCGTCTCGCTGATCCCGGTCGGGATCGGCATCGTCACCACCCCGTACGTGCTCACCGCCGTGCGGACGTACGCGAACTGGCGGCGGGTGCTGGCGGCCGAGTGGGGCGGGGTGCGGATCCCGCCGTCGTACCGGCCGGTGCCGGAGGACGCCAACCCGTGGGGGCGGACGTTCGGGATGCTGCGCGACCCGGCGACCTGGCGGGACCTGTGGTGGCTGCCCGTCGACATGACCGCCGGCTTCGTCACCGCGCTGCTGCCGGCCGCGCTGCTGCTCTACCCGCTGGAGGGGTTCGCGCTGGCGGTCGGGCTGTGGCGGGTGATGCCCGACGGGTACTGGTACGGCTTCGTGCCGGTCTCCGGCCAGACGTCCGCGCTGGGCGCCGGTGTGCTCGCCCTCGCCCTGCTGTTCCTCGCGCACTTCCTCACCCCGCGCCTGCTGGACGCCCACTTCCGGCTCACCCGGGTGGTGCTCGGCTCCGACCGGGGTGAGCTGACCGAGCGCGTGCGGGTGCTGACCGAGACCCGGCGGGACGCCGTGGACACCTCCGCCGCCGAACTGCGGCGCATCGAGCGGGACCTGCACGACGGGGCGCAGGCGCGGCTGGTCGCCATGGGCATGGACCTGGGGACGGTCGAGGCGCTGATCGAGAAGGACCCGGCGAAGGCGCGCGAACTGCTGGCGCAGGCCCGCCGGTCCTCCGCCGAGGCGCTGACCGAGCTGCGGGAGCTGGTGCGCGGCATCCATCCGCCGGTACTGGCCGAGCGCGGACTCGGTGACGCGGTGCGGGCACTGGCGCTGCGGCTGCCGGTGGCCGCGGAGGTGACCGTGGAGCTGCCCGGCCGGGCCGAGGCGCCGGTGGAGTCAGCCGCGTACTTCGCGGTGAGCGAGGTGCTCACCAACACGGTGAAGCACTCCGGGGCGGACCGCGTCTGGATCGACCTGCACCACGCCGACGGCCACCTGCGGGTGGCGGTCACCGACAACGGCAAGGGCGGCGCGGTGATCGGGACCGGTTCGGGGCTGACCGGGGTGGAGCGTCGGCTGGGTACATTCGACGGCGTCCTGGCCGTCAGCAGCCCCGTCGGCGGCCCCACCATGGTCACCCTGGAGATCCCTTGCGCGTTGTCCTAGCCGAAGACCTCTTCCTGCTGCGCGACGGACTCGTACGACTCCTCGAAGCGCACGACTTCGAGATCGTGGCGGCCGTGGAGTCCGGGCCCTAACTGGCCCGGGCGCTGGCCGAGCTGGAGCCCGACGTCGCCGTGGTCGACGTACGGCTGCCGCCGACCCACACCGACGAGGGGCTGCAGTGCGCGCTGGAGGCACGGCGCGGGCGGCCGGGGCTTCCGGTGCTGGTGCTCCCGCAGCACGTGGAGCAGTTGTACGCGCGGGAGCTGCTGGCCGACGGCAGCGGCGGGGTGGGGTATCTGCTGAAGGACCGGGTGCTCGACGCGGAGCAGTTCGTGGACGCCGTGCGGAGGGTGGCACGGGGAGGCACGGCGATGGATCCGCAGGTGATCCAGCAGCTGCTGGCGCGGCGGTCGGGGGACGACCGGCCGCTGGCGCGGCTGACGCCCCGGGAGCTGGAGGTGCTGGAGCTGATGGCGCAGGGGCGGACCAACGCGGCGATCGCGGCCCGGCTGGTGGTGACGGAACGGGCGATCGCGAAGCACACCGCGAACATCTTCGCCAAACTGGGTCTCGAGGTCTCGGACGACGACAACCGGCGCGTGCTGGCGGTACTCGCCTATCTCGACCACGGCCGGTGAAACCGGACCCGCCCCTTCGCCCCCGGTGGGCGATCAACGACCCCTGGTGCTCCAAGGGCTGCTGGAACCGGTGTGGGCGTACGGACTTCTCGTCGGTCCCCGAGACGGGTGAACACCCGTGGGGCGGCTCCCGTACTCGAGGGAGCCGCTTCGCTCCTGTCGGGCCGCTCGACGCCCCGCGATGGGACGCCCCCGCAAGGAAGGTCAAGAGGGGTTCCATGGGACGCAACACGAGGAAACGCCGTATGCCGCCGGCCACCGAAGTGACAGCCGGGGCGGCGGCCCTGGCGCTCGGCGGGGGCGGGCCGGCCCGGGCGAGCTTCCACGCATCGGCCCACGAGGACGGAGGCCGCGACCGGACGAAGTCGAGGGGAGCGCAGGTCGCCACGATCAGCTGCCCCGACGTCGGCCAGAAGCTGACGAAGGTGCCGGGGAAGGCACACAGAAGCGTGGCGAGGGAACTGGCCCTGCTGGACCGGCGGATCACGGACGCCTGCACGCGCCTCGCGGAGACGCGCCGGGCCCGGGCGGGTGACGCGAACCACGTCGACAACGCCGTCCTCGGGCCGCTGGAGTCCAAGCGGACGGCCACCCCGGACCGGATCGGCGTCGACCGGGCGGGCGGCACGGCGCCGCGCGGTCTCGGCCGGCTCGCCCGGTGCCAGGGCGTCCCCGTCGGCCGGCCGGGCGGCAACGACGGCTCGGGCCAGGACCAGGGCGGCTCAGGCCAGGACGACGGAGGCGAGCAGGGCAACGGCGGACAGGCCCGCAACGGGCCCGTCGCGGACGACTTCATCGACATCGAGGACGTCCGGCCGAACTCCCGCAACCTGCCGAACGGTCCGGCCGCGAACGGCGACGGCGGTTCGACGGGCAGCTTCACCACCGAGTGCGGCACCAACGAGAACGGGCTCCGCAACTCGGACAACGTGATCGTCGCTCCCGGTGCCAGCAACGGCGCCCGGCACCAGCACGACTGCGTCGGCGACCAGTCCAACACCGCCTCCGCCGACGAGTCGACGGCGACATCGTGACGGCGACACGCCGCACGGAGCCCCGGCTCGGGGCCCGCGGTCTTGGATACGGCCGCGACGGCCGCAGCGCTCAACGGCCGCGTGGGTCAGGTGACCATCCGCCGGTTCGCTCGTTGCGCTGGACGTGCAGTCACAGGATGTCGGCCCGCCCTCCGCGGCCGGTCCGGTCGTGGACGTCGAACAGGCCGAGGCCGCGCTCGTCGAGCACTACCCGCGGCTCGTCCGGCTCGCCTACCTGGTGCTGCCGTCCGGCAGGGGCCGGAGCAGGCGGGTGCTCACCGCGCACTCCCTGGTCCAGCGGGCACTGCCCCGGGGCCGCGCCCCCGCGCCGTTGGTCCCCGCCCAGCAGGCCGGCCGTGACGGCGGCCCCGGGTACGCGCTGATCCGCCTCCAGGTGCTGCGTACGGCGCTGGGGCGCAGGGCGGGGCTGCCGCCGCCGCTCCCGCGGGTGTGGGGCCTGAAACTGTTCCCGCGCTCGGGCGGCCCCGACGAACTCGCTCTGGACCACAGGCTGTCCACGCTGTCCGGACCGGCCCGCGCCGCCCACGCCCTGCGCGGCCTGGAGCGGCTCCCGGACGGGGACGTGCGGGAGGTGCTCCGGGCCGCGGGCGTCGCCGACGTGGGCGCCGCGCTGAAGGAGGCCGACCGGATCCCCGACCCGTACCGGCTGCTGGACTCCCCGGGGTTCGACCCCTGCGTGCTGCAGGTCCGGCCGACCGATCTGCTGCGCCGCCGCCGGCGTCTGAAGGCCGCGCTGGTCGCCGGGGCGGCGCTGGCGGTGTGCGGGACGCTGCTCGGGCTGCCGGGCGACGGCTGGGGCCCGGACGGCGCCGCCGCACCCCCGGCCGCGCAGGCCGCGCTGGACCCGGGAAGGCTGACCCGGGTCTCCCCCACCGCCTGGAGGGCCTCCGCGCGCACCGACTTCTCCGTGTGGCCGGCGCGCGGTGACCGCACCGGCGACCGCGCCCTGCTGCGCCGCGCCCTCGCCGCCTGGGTCCGGCCCGGCAAGGGCGTCCTGGTGTCGGCGACCCCGGGCACCCCGTCCGGCGGCCCCGCCGGGCCGCCCCAGTTGCTGTACGCGGGGACGGTCGACACCGCGCGCGTGGTGGTCCTGTACGACGGTCTGCGCGTCGCCAGGTACGCCGAGCCGAAGGACGGCACGCAGGACGCCGTGCTCGACCTCGCCCGCGTCGACGGCGCCGGGCGCGCCGGTTCGGGCGCGGTGGTGCTGAGCCGGACCGACGGCAACGTCCGCTATCTGACGGCCCCCTGGGTGCGCGGGGCGGGCGAGCGGGACCTGCGCAGGCCGGACTCCGGCACGAGGGGCCTCGGCCTCACCGGCGGGGTGACCCCGCCGCTGGCCGGCCCCGCCGTGCGGCCGGAGCCGTGCACCTCCTGGAACGTGCTGGAACTGACCGACGGCACCGGCACCCGGCTGGTCACCGACCTCGGCGAGCTGGTCCCGGCCCGCCTCACCGCCGGACGGCCGGACAGGGCACACGAGGTCTCCGGTGCCGAGGCGCTGCGCACCTGGGCGCCGTACGCCTGCTCGCTGGGCGCGGTGCGCTCGGCGGGGGTGCGGAGCGTGAACGCCTGGGCGTTCGCCGAGCAGCCGCTGCCCGGCGGGAGCGGGGAGGCGGCGTGGGTGTGCACGCGGGCGGAGACCTGGCGGGGCGGCGGGGCACGGGTGCTGGTGCAGTTCCGCACGCCGGGCGGGCGGTTCGGGGTGGTGGCGGCGAAGGCCGAGGACGTACCGGCGTGCGGGGAGCGGGACCCGCGAGTCCTCGCCGGGGTGCTGTGGAAGTCCGGGACGGGTGACTGGTACCTGCTGGCCGCCGGCGGCCGCGACACGGCGTCCATCAGGGCGACGGGCGGCGTCGAGGGTTCGGCACGGGGCCACCTGCTCGCCCTCCGCGCCGAGGCCGGCGCCCGGGCGGACCTGGAGGGCGGCCTGGAGGACGGGCGGTCGATCAGCGGACTG
>NZ_JAHWZY010000049.1:0-42271 GCF_041380215.1 Streptomyces pimonensis | reverse complement strand
GGAGCCGCGCATCCGGCCGCGCAGCCGCAGGTGCCGGGCGTACCAGTTGGCCTCACGCAGCCGCCGGAGAACGTAGTCGGACACCTTCGTGCTGGCCATGCAGGCTCCCTTTCCGATGCCGTCGGCGAACGACCGCCCCCGGCGCCGGGACGCGTGGGGCACGACACACCATGGGTAACCGTGCTGGTGTGCGGGAAACGTCGCCCCGCGAAGCCCGGTCCGGACGCGCGGTCGTCGGCTTGGACCAACGACATCGGCCACGGTGACCCGGTCCGCGACGGCCCCGGCCGAACCACGACCGTGGTGCGGTCCGCAGGCGGACCGCACGCTCCCCGCGGACTCCGTCGCCCGGGCGCCGGCCGTCGTCAGTTCCCGGCCACCGTGCCCAGGAAGCGGATGTGCGGCCGGTCGCCGGGGCCGGGGCGGGTGACCGCGGCGCGTACGCCGTAGACGTCGGCGATCAGGGACTCGGTCAGCGTGCCGCCCGGGGTGCCGGCGGCGACCGCCCGGCCCTGCCGGAGCACGACGACCTGGTCGCAGTACATGGCCGCCAGGTTCAGGTCGTGCAGGGCGACGACGCTGGTGACGGGCAGCTCGGCGACCAGGTTCAGCAGGTCGAGCTGGTGCTGGATGTCGAGGTGGTTGGTCGGTTCGTCCAGCAGCAGCTCGCGCGGTTCCTGGGCCAGGGCGCGGGCGATCTGCACGCGCTGCCGCTCGCCGCCGGAGAGCGTGTGCCAGGGCTGGTCGGCGCGGTCGGCGAGGCCGGTGCGCTCCAGGGCGGTGCGCACGGCCTCCTCGTCCGCCGCGGTCGCGGGGGTCCAGGCGCGGCGGTGCGGGATGCGGCCGAGGCGTACGACGTCGAGGACGGTCAGCTCGACGAGGGTGTCGGCGTGCTGCTCGACGACGGCCACGCGCCGGGCCACGGACCGGCGGCCCCAGTCGCCGAGGGGACGCCCGTCGAGGGTGACGACGCCGGAGGCGGGGGCGAGGACGCCGGCCAGCAGCCGCAGCAGCGTCGACTTCCCCGAGCCGTTGGGGCCGAGCAGCCCGGTCACGGAGCCGGGGCGGGGAGCGAGGCTCACGCCGTCGAGGATCAGCCGTCCGTCGACGCCGCGGCTCACGCGGTCGGCGGCGAGGGTGGGCGACCCGGCGGGCGGCTCCCCGGTGGACGCCTGTCCGGCGGTCGCCCGCCCGGGGCCGGGGCGCCGGGCGACCCCGTCCCGCCGCTGGGCGCCGGCCGTCATCGCATCCTCCTCGTGCGGTACAGCACCAGGACGAACGCCGGGACGCCGACCAGCGAGGTCACCACGCCCACCGGCACCTCCCGGGGATCGAGGACGGTACGGGCCAGGGTGTCGGCCCAGACCAGGAACACCGCCCCGGCGAGCGCGGTGACCGGCAGCAGCCGGGCGTGCCCCGGGCCGACGAGGGCGCGGGCGGCGTGCGGCAGGACCAGGCCGACGAAGCCGATCGCACCGGCCGAGCTGACCAGCGCGGCGGTCAGCAGCGCGGTCACGCACAGCAGCACCAGTCGGGTCCGGGCGACCGCGACCCCGAGGGTCGCCGCGGCGTTCCGGCCGAAGGCGAAGGCGTCCAGGGTGCGTGCGTGCCCCAGGCACACCACGAGGGCGAGCGCCAGGACGGCCAGGCACAGCCCCACCTCGGTCCAGCCGGCCCCGCCGAGCGACCCGAGCAGCCAGAACAGCACGCCCCGGGTGGTCTCCGCGTCGGCCGTCGTCGTCACCACGAACGAGGTCAGGGCGGAGAACAGCTGCATCGCGGCCACTCCGGACAGCACCACGCGGTCCGTCGTCCCGCCGAGCGTGTGGCTGAGCAGCAGCACCAGCGCGAACGAGCCCACCGCGCCCACGAACGCGCCGCCGGAGACGGACAGGACACCGCCGCCGGCGCCGAGGACGATCACGACGACGGCGCCGGTCGACGCCCCGGAGGAGACGCCCAGGACGAAGGGGTCGGCGAGCGGGTTGCGCAGCAACGACTGCATCACCGCGCCGCACACGGCGAGCCCGGCACCGCACACCGCCGCGAGCAGGGTGCGCGGCAGCCGCAGGTTCCAGACGATGCCCTCCCGGATCGGGGTCAGCTCCGTCGTGCCCCACCCCAGACGGGAGGCGACCACCGACCAGGCGTCGCCGACACCGATGTCCGCCGGGCCGATGGTGATGGCCACGGCGACGGACGCGGCGAGCACCGCCAGCCCGGCGCCCAGGCCGGCCACGCCGCGCAGCGCACCCGCGGCGCCCCGCGGCGGGCGGGCCGGGGAGGACCGCGGCGTGGTGGTCATCCGGCGAGCCCGTACTCGCGCAGCGCGGCGGCCACCTTCTCCACGCCCTCGACGGTGCGGATCGTCGGGTTCATGGCCTGCCCGCTGAGCAGCACGTACCGCTTCTCCCTCACCGCCTCCATGTTCCTCGTCGCCGGGTTCGACTCCAGGAACGCGATCTTCTTCTCGGCCGACTCGGCGGTCTGCGACCTGCGGGTGAGGTCGCCGATGACGAGCACGTCGGGGTCGCGGTCGGCGACGGTCTCCCAGTTGATCTGGGGCCATTCCTGCGTGGTGTCGTCGAAGACGTTCTTCGCGCCGAGCGCGTTCGTGATGACGCCGGGCGCACCGCAGCAGCCCGCCATGTAGGGGGACTCCTGGTTCGCGAACCAGTACAGCACGGTGGTGTCCCCCGCGCGGATCCCGGACGCGGCCTCCGCCACCCGGCTCCCCAGCCGGGCGACCAGCCTCTCGCCCCGTTCCTCCACCCCGAAGACCCGCGCCAGTTCCCGCACCTCGCGGTGGACGGTGTCCATGGTCAGGGGCTTCGTCCGCGAGCCGTCGCCGTCGCCGCTGTTGTCCTTGCCCTCGCAGTCGGCGGGCGAGAGGTACGTGGGCACGCCGAGCTCCTCGAACCTGTCGCGGGGGGCCACCCCGCCCTTGCCCAGGGTGGAGGCGAAGGAGGAGGCCACGAAGTCCGGTTCGACGTCCAGGACCCGCTCGAACGACGGCTGGTCGTCGGCCAGCCGGGGCACCTTCGCGGCGGCCCGCTCCAGTCCCTTCATGACCGGGTCGGTCCAGGTGGCCGTCCCCACCATGCGGTCGGCCAGGCCGAGGGAGAGCAGGATCTCGGTGGTGCCCTGGTTCAGGGACACGGCCCGCTTCGGCGGGGCCCCGACCGTCACCTCCTGCCCGCAGTTGTCGAGCGTGACGGCCCGCGCTCCGGCGGGGGCGGGCTTTCCGGACGAGCCGGACCCCGCGCCGGAACCGCACGCGGTGAGCAACAGCGCCCCGGTCAGGAGCAGGACGGAACAGCGGGCGGGACGTGGCAGATGCACGGTGGCGGCTTCCTCAACGTCAGGACCCATACGCGGGGCCCGTGCGGACGATCGGTCGCCAGCAGGTCTTCGGACTCGGGATCACCCCGGCGGAACGCCTTCCCGGACCCGGTTGTGACCGTCGTCCAGTGGCTGCTGCCCCGCCCGTCACCCTCACCGCTGCGCGTCAGTTCCGGGCTCCCACCGGATTCCCTGACCCGTGCACGCGGAAGGCCGTGTGCACGGGTTCGACTGGCGTTCGGAAGCTACCACAGCCCCGCGGGTGCGGCCCGAAGCACCCGTCCCGGGCTCCGGGCGCACGCGTCCGCCGGCCTGCGGCGGGCGGCTGCCGAGGCCCCGTGCCCGGCCGGTACGGCCGCCTTCGGGCAGGGCGACGGAGCCGTCGCACCGCGCCCCGGTGACCACGGCGGGCAGTCCCTCCCCGGCCCCGGCCATCCCCTGAACCACCGGCCGCCGCAGGCCGGCACAGCCCGCTGGACCACGGCTCCGCCCTCGAAGGGTCTTCCCGGGGGCGCGTCATACGACGTCAACGGAGCGCGCGCCAGGCCGCCTCGTCGAAATCGGCGGGCAGACCGCCCCCGGTGAGGTCCCAGGCCCACAGGCCGGCGAACGCGCCGGTGAGGCCGAGGGCCCGGATCCGGCCGTCCTCGAACTCCTCGGCGTGCTCGTCGGACAGGACGGTGGCGTCGAGGGGCGGTCCGACGGGGTGCCAGTCGGCGCCCACGCGCAGCGCGGACGGATCAGGGTGCGAACCCGGCAGGACCGGATTGCGGATGATCTGGGCGGTTGACTGCCGCATGCGCCTCGTGTGCCTCTCGAACCCTGGACGACCGCACCGTGGAAGCACGGACCGTGATGTCGAACGCGCTTGCGTTCAAGTGGTGGAGGCGCCGGCGGACACCGGCCACGCCACGGTCCGCCGTGCCGGCCGACAGACCGTGGCCACAGGTCCGTCCGCGCCCGCGCCGCGTCCTCACGGGACATGAGAACCGTCACCCCGGCCCCGCGCGTCATGGCCTACGGTCTCATCAGGCATCGTCCGGAACGAGGGAGGGGTCGTGGAGCAGCCCAGGACGGCGTTGGCCGAGCGGATCGCCGAGCGGCGGGCGGGGGTCGGCGACCCCCGGGCGCTGGTCGGCGAGATGCGCAGGACGGTCCTGCTGGTCCCGTCCGTCGACGGGCGCCTGTGGAGCGCGCGTTCGGGCGGGGTGCGGTGGGTGTGCGCCTTCACGGACGAGACGGCGCTGGCCCGGTTCGCGCTTGTTCACGGGCCGGGGGAGCGGCCGGTGGAGTACGCCGCGCTGCTGGGCGCGCGCATCGTGGACGAGATCGTGCCGGGCCTGGGAGAGCCCGCCGGCCTCGCCGTGGACATCGCCACCGAGGACGGGTCGATGTTCTTCCCGCCGGTCACCGGGATCGTTCCGGACGGGGCCGCCGTCGATGCCGGGACGGCCGGGGAGGAGCGTGGTCGTGGGCGGTGACGGGCTGGACCTGAGCTTCGACGAGGCGTCGGTGGCGAAGTTCACGCAGGGTGTGGGCGCCACCATCGACGGGCTGGGCGACCTGGGCGGCGCGACCGGCTCGGTGATGGGCAAGGGCTTCTCCCAGTTGTCGATGACGGGGATGGAGGCCGGGCACCACGGGCTGTCGGTCGATTTCGAGGACTTCTGCGAGCGCTGGGAGTGGGGCGTGCGCGCCCTGGTGCACGACGCCAGCGAGCTCGCGGACCGGCTCGGTCTGGCGGCCGGCACGCAGTGGGAGCACGACCAGTACGTCGAGGGGGCGCTGAAGGTGGGGGTCAACTCCGTGGCGGGTGGCAATCCGCACGCCTCCGAGGAGGAGATCACCCGACAGGGCTGGGGCGAGGTGTTCACGCCGGACGCCCTGGACCCGGACTGGAGTGCCGGGTCGTGGGACCGGGCGGGCCAGGAGATGGAGCAGACCTGGAAGGACACCGGCCGGACGCTGCTCACGGAGGGACAGGGCGGCCGGCGGTCGGAGATGCTCAACGAGGCGCTGGGCGTCGACGAGCAGGAGTGGGACCGGGCGCTGGACGAGACGTTCGGTCCCTCGCCCGAGGAACGCGCCCGGCAGGCGCAGCAGCAGGGTGGACAGGGCGGGCCGGGCGACGGCGGGGGTGACTGAACGTGGGCATCGGCGACTTCATCAAGGACATCACGCCGGACTCGGTCGAGGACGCGGTCGAGGACGGTGTCGAGTGGGTCGGCGACCGGGTCGAGGGCGCGGGGAACTGGACCGCGGACCGGCTGGACGACGTCGGCTGGGAGTCCGGCGCGGACTGGGTGCGCGAGCAGTCGCGCTCGGTCGCGAACCGGATGGGCGCCGAGGTCGACGAGCTGGACCTCGGGCAGACCGAGGACAAGACCAAGCTCATCTACGGCAGTCCGGAGAAGATCCGCTCCACCGCCGGGAAACTCCGCGCCTTCCGGAAGGCGTTCGACGACGCCGGCGAGGGGCTGAAGGGCCTGGACTCCTCCCGGCTCGAGGGCAAGGCGGCCGAGGCGCTGCGCACGGCGGTGAGCACCCAGCCGCCCAAGTGGTTCAGGGGCGCCGACGCCTGTGAGGAGGCGGCCGCCGCGCTGGAGTCGTTCGCCTCCACCGTGACCTGGGCACAGGGGCAGGCGCAGACGGCGATCGAGAAGTGGAAGGACGGGGTCGAGGCGTCCGAGGACGCCGCCGACGCCCACCGCGAGAAGGTCGACGGCTACAACAGGGCCGTCGAGCGCTACAACGCCCAGCCCCCGGAGCAGCGCGACCCGTCCACGCTGCCGCCCCGCCCCGCCGCCACGTTCCAGGACCCGGGCAGGAAGCTGATGCAGGAGGCCCAGGAGATCCTCGCCGACGCCCGCGAGCAGCGGAACACGGCCGCGGAGACCGCCCGCAGCGCCGTCCGCGCGGCGCGGGACCTGGCCCCCGAGAAGCCGTCGTACGCGCAGCAGGCGGGTGACGGCCTGCGGGAGTGGCAGATCATGGGCGACCACGTCCGCGGCGGGATCATCAAGGGCAGCGCGGGGCTGGTGAACTTCGTGCGCGGGATCAACCCGCTGGACCCGTACAACATCACCCACCCCGCCGAGTACGCCACGAACCTCAACAACCTGGCCTCCGGCCTGGTGCTGGCCGCCAACGACCCGGTGGGCACCGGCAGGCAGATGGTCGGCGACTTCATGAAGGACCCCTACGAGGGCTTCGGCCGGCTCGTCCCCGACCTCGCGCTGACCGCGGCCACCGGCGGGGGCGGCGCCGCGGTCAAGAGCGTGCGCATCGCCGCGGACGCCGCCGACGCCGCCCGTCTCCGCAACCTGGTCGACGACGCCCCCGGCGGCACCCACGACCGCCCCGACGGCACCCGCACCACCGACGGCACCGACCCCGTCGACCTCGCCTCGGGCCGGATGTTCCTGCCCCAGACGGATGTGGAGATCCCCGGCATCCTGCCGCTGGTGTTCACCCGGCGCACCGAGTCCGGCTGCACGGCCGGCCGCTTCCTGGGGCCGTCCTGGACGTCCACCGTCGACGAGCGCCTGGAGATCGACCCGGTCGGCGTCGTCCACGCCGGCGCCGACGGCCTCCTGATCACCTATCCGCACCCGGTCCCCGGCACCCCCGCCCGCCCCGACTCCGGCACCGCCCGCACCCTGCTGGCCCGCGACGGGGACGGCGACTACACGCTCACCGACCCCGACACCGGCCTGACCCGCCACTTCACCGCCCCGCCCGGCGTCGAACCCGGCGGCGACGGAACCGCCTGGCTGACGTCCCTCACCGACCGCAACGGCCACACCGTCACCGTCGACCGCGCCGACGACGGCCTGCCGCTGGCCCTGGTCCACTCGGCCGGCCACCAGGTGAAGCTGACCTGCGCCGACGGCCGGATCACCGCCCTCTTGCTGGCCGGCGCGGGCGAGGACGGCACCGACCTGCCGCTGATGGCCTACGGCTACGAAGGCGGCGACCTCGCCACCGCCACCAAGCCCTCCGGCGCCACCACCGCCTTCGTCTACGACGACCACCGCCGCGTCACCGCCTGGATCGATTCCAACGGAAGCCGCTACGACTACGTCTACGACGACCGCGACCGCGTCGTCGCCGAGGGCGGCGAGGCCGGCCACGTCCAGATCACCCTCGCCTACACCGAACCCGACCCCGAAACCGGCCACCGCACCACCACGCTCACCACCGCCGACGGCCGCACCACCCGCCACCTCGTCGACCACCGCTGCCGGGTGATCGCCACGACCGACGCGCTCGGCCACACCACCCGGTTCACCCACGACACCCACGGCAACCTGCTCACCCGCACCGACCCGCTCGGCTGCACCACCGGCTTCACGTACGACGAGGAGGGGCGGCTGGTCTCGGCCGTCCGTCCGGACGGCTCCGGACTGCGCGTCGAGCGCGGTCCGTTCGAGCTGCCGGTGGAGGTCACGGGACCGGACGGCGCCCGCACGGCGTACACGTACGACGAACGCGGCAACCGGACCGCCGTCACTGACCCGGCCGGCCGTACCACCCGCACCTCCTACGACGGCGCCGGCCGGCTCACCTCGGTCACCGACGCCCTCGGGGGCACCACCCGGGTGGTGTGCGACGCGGCGGGGCTGGTGGTGGAGGTGACCGACCCGTCCGGGGCCACCACCCGCACCGAGCGGGACGGGCTCGGCCGCCCGGTCCGCGTCACCGGCCCGACGGGCGGGGTCACCCGACTGGAGTGGACCGCGGACGGGCAGCTCGCCCGCCGTACCGCCCCGGGCGGCGCCACCGAGTCATGGACCTATGACGGTGAGGGCAACTGCCTGACCCACACCGACGCCGCCGGCGGCGTGTCCCGCTACGAGTACACCCACTTCGACCTCCCGCTCGCCGGCACCCGGCCCGACGGCGCCCGCTACGCGTTCGAGCACGACAACGACCTGCGTCTCACCCGGGTCACCAACCCGCAGGGTCTGGCCTGGACCTACGAGTACGACGCGGTCGGCAACATCGTGTCCGAGACCGACTTCGACGGACGCACCCTGACCTACCGCACGGACGCCGCGGGCCGGCTCGCCGAGCGGACCGACGCCCTCGGCGGGACCGTCTCCTTCGAGCGCGACCGGCTCGGCCGGGTGCTCCGCAAGGTCGTCGACGGGCGGGTGACGACCTACGCCTACGACCCGGCCGGGCGCCTCCTGGAGGCGGTCGGCCCGGAGGGCGAACTGCGGTACCAGTACGACCGTCGCGGGCAGGTCAAGACGGAACTGTCGGACGGCCGCCCGCTCGTGTACTCCTACGACGACCTGGGGCGGCGTATCCGCCGGACCACGCCCACCGGCCACGTCACGTCCTACTCCTACGGATCCGGCGGGCTCCCCCTGCGGCTGACCACGGGCGGCCGGCGGATCGACTTCACCCACGACGCCGCCGGCCGCGAGCTGGCCCGCGTCTTCGCCGACGCGCTCACCACGACGTCGGCCTGGGACGAGGCCGGACGGCTCACCGCGCAGCACACCACCGCCGGAGCCCGCACCGTCACCGGCCGTGCCTACGCCTACCGCGCCGACGGCCACCTCACCTCGGTCGCGGACCGGCTGTCGGGCACCCGCACCTTCGACCTGGACCCGCTGGGCCGGGTCACCGCCGTCCGCGCGCCGGGATGGACGGAGCGGTACGCGTACGACGACGCGGGCAACCAGACCTCGGCGACCTGGCCGGACCGGCATCCGGGCGGTGAGGCGACCGGGGAGCGCGCCTACAGCGGCACCCGCATCACCCGCGCCGGCGGCGTCCGCTTCGAGCACGACGCCCTGGGCCGCGTCACCCTGCGGCAGAGGACCCGCCTGTCCCGCAAGCCCGACACCTGGCGCTACGCGTGGGACACGGAGAACCGCCTCACCTCCGTCACCACCCCCGACGGAACTCGGTGGCGCTACCGCTACGACCCGCTGGGCCGCCGCACCGCGAAGCAGCGCCTGGCGGCCGACGGCGAGAGCGTGGTCGAGGAGGTCCGCTTCACCTGGGACGGCCTCACCCTGTGCGAACAGACCAGCCACCGACCCGACGACCCGCACACGGTCGTCCTCACCTGGGACCACCGGGACGTCGTCCCCCTGACCCAGACCGAACGCATCCTCACGGCCGACAGCGGCCAGGAGGAGATCGACCGCCGGTTCTTCGCCATCGCCACCGACCTCGTCGGCACCCCCACCGAACTCATCGACGAGACCGGCGACATCGCCTGGCACACCCGGAGCACGCTCTGGGGCACCACCGCCTGGGCCCGCGACAGCAGCGCCTACACCCCGCTGCGCTTCCCCGGCCAGTACTACGACCCCGAGACCGGCCTCCACTACAACTGCCTCCGGTACTACGACCCCGAGACCGGCCGTTACACCTCCCCGGACCCCCTCGGCCTGGCCCCCGCGCCGAACCCCGTCGCGTACGTGGACAACCCGCACAGCGGGTGCGACCCGCTGGGCCTGATGCCCAAGTACACCAAGGAGGAAAGGGCCCAGAAGCGGATCAACAAGGTCGTGGACGACATCGTCGAGAGAGCACAGGACGGCGGGTTCAGGAAGCGCCACGACTACCACGGGGACACCCGGCACGCCTTCGGCGACGAACGGGTCGTCGAGATCCTCAAGAACCCGGACGCCGTGTACCACTCGACGGGCACGGCCGGGACGTTCACCTTCCGACAGGGTGACGACATCGTGGTGATCGACGGCCCCGGCACCACCCAGGGCCAGGCCATCACGGCGTACGGTCCCTCGGGCATCAAGGGCGAGTCCGGGGCCACGGCGCTCGGCGGGAAACCCACGGACCCCGGCGCCCCGGTGACGCACGAGGACATCGTGAACGGCAGAATTCCCGCCAAGGACGGCCGCTTCCAGCCTCCGGCGGTACAGATCAGATGAGGCAGTGATGACGACGAAACTGAAGTTCGACGGCGGCTGGTCCGCGACGGTGACGGACGAGCCGCTCGACCTCGTTCCCCGTCTCCTCGGTACTTCCCTGATCGTTTCCCCCTATGCGGACCGGGTGGAGCGGGAGAAGTTCCTCGCGGACACGTTCGGCAGCCAGGACCTGCTGTGGGACCTCCCCGACGTTTTCCGCTTCGCCCCGAGCGACCGACATCTGGTCGGGGCTGAATTCCGAATTCCGGAAGAGTCCGCCTCAGCCGAGGACTCGGCCCGCCTTCCCGTCCCGCCTGAAGTACGCCCGGGCGGACTCCGCGCGGACGAGGTCAGGGACTTCCGCCACGAGATGTGCACGGTGCTGTGCCGCGCTCCCGGCGATGCCGTGCTGACCTGCCTGCGCGACCTCGACGTCCTCGACGAACCGCTGGATGCCCGCATCGGCATCGCCCCCGACGTGGCGCTCCTCGTCCAGCACGGAACCGTCGCCGGCTGGAGCCTCACGGACCCCGCGCGCTACCTGACCACCGGCTTCGCCGCCCCCGACCCCGCTCCCCCCGTCCCGGCCACCCGCCGTCTGCTCACCGAATGCCTGGACCTGGTCACCACGGTGGCGGTGGTCGACGACCTGGTCGACGGTGAACCGGCCGCCCTGGCCCGCCTCCAGGCCGCCGACAAGGCCCTGCGCGAGCAACGCGAGGACCGGCACCGGGCCGACGCCCTGCTCGAGCTGATCGCCACCTACGTGGAGGACTACGGGAACTGGTGAACGAGGACGAAGACCAAGGAACGGGGGCTCGGGTGCGGCGGTCTGTGCGGATCGACGGGCGTGCGCCGACTGAGGTCCCCCCTCTGAGCCGGACAGCCTGATACTGGGACGACAGGTCCCGGAGAAAGCGGTTCCGGGTAGTGGGCAAGAAGAGCAAATGGAAGTTGAGGGTGTGCCGCACGTCGTCCAGGACACGCGGCTACCAGTTCTCCCGCTCCGCGAAAGCAGAGGGGTCGATGGTGCGCATGATGCTGGCCTCCTCCGCCTCCCGCACCGCAATGTCCGACAGGACCGACTCCGCTGCCTTCCTCGCCGTGCCGAGGAAGACCTCGGGGGCCGATTCCGTATAGCTCGGGACTTTCCCGTACAGCCGGAGCGGCTCCCCCTCATTGGCTCCCACTCCGTGTCCCACATCCTTTTCCCGGTTCGCGGCCAGCAGGCTGGCGCGTGATCAAGGGCGGGAACAGGCGGTATCCCGCCGCTGTGCTCGTCCCGGTGACGGGGGCCGGGCGTCACCGGCCGCCGTCGGGTCCCCTGCCGCGCAATGAGGACAGCACGAGGCGGCCGTAGCGCGTGGTGAGGGCCAGGGCCGTGGTGGCCAGCGCGGCGGCGAGTGCGACGAGGACGGCGACGACTCCCTTGGCACCGAGCACCTGGAGGATGCTCAGGGCTGTACCGACCGGCAGGCCCAGAACGGTCAGGACACCGAGTGCGCCCGCGATCTGCTGACTCTCCTGGGTCTGCACCAGCCTTGCGTAGTCCGCCGCTTCGGCGAGGATCTCGCCGAAGCGCTCCGCGAGGCGGTACTGGGTCTGGAAACCCAACAGCAGTTCGTTGGCCGGACCGTGGGCGGTGAGGTGCTGACGCCAGTAGGTGCTGCGGAACGTGGCGATGTGCCGTTCGAGGGTGGACATACGGCGGGCGAGCTTCGGGCCGTCGAAGACGCCGGCGAGGTCATCGGTCAGTTCGTCGATGTGGTCGCGCTGGATGCTGCCGAGCAGCAGGGCGTCGAGGTAGACGGTGCGGCCGTGCAACTGCGCGAAGCCGTAGAAGTCGTTCTCTCCCGGGTCGGCGCGGTGTCCGAGGAAGGCCGCACCGTGGCGTAGCACCAGAGCGCTCCAGTCGGCGGATATGCGCAGCGCGTTTTCCGTCCGGTCGGGCCACTGCTCGAGCGGGGTGGGGAAGTCGGCCTCCGTGGACCTCGAGGCGAGGTACCAGAGCCACTGGTCGGCCGTCTCCGGAAGCCGTCCGTCCTGCCGCAGTGCGGGAGTGTGCTGTGCGCCGGGTGTGAGGAACGCGATTGTGTACGGGCGGGCGATCGCGAACGGGGCGGCGGCGCCGCGCGGTTCGGCGATACCGGCCAGCAGCGCTCCGGGGGAGAGCGGGCCGTCGAGCGGGTCGGGGGCGGCGGGGCTGCGGTGGCCGATGGCACGCAGCGTCTCCAGCAGGTGGGGGCCTTCGACGTCGAAGTGCAGCACCGCCAGCCCGTGGTCCGGGTGGCGGGCGGTGGCCGTGCGCAACAACTCGATCCCCCTGAGGTGCAGGGGCCCGTGCTGCACGTCCATGAACCGGTGCCAGCGACACGGCCTTTCGGGTGTGCCGTAGAGGACGCGGGCGGCGGCCGGGGTGAAGTACGTCCGCCGGGTGGTGGCATCGGTGCGACGGCTGCCGAGTTCGAAGGGCAGGGGGCCGGCCGGCCAGTCGGCGGGCGCGGTGAACCGGACCGGCAGGACGACGGCCAATGTCTGCCGGACGCCGGTGACGGAACTGAGGTCCGCGTTCAACGGGGATGCCTCCGGTACGCAACGGGTGGCCATGGGCCGGGCGGACCCCAGGATACGGATCACATCGCGCCCCGGGCAGGCGCTCGATGCTCCGTGCACGCGGTGCGCGACTTCCAGCGTCCGCGCCGTTCACCACATGTGTGCGTACGCACCTCGGCGTACGCGGGTCGTTGCTGGTGAACGGCCCGGGTGCCCCACCACATGGGGCACATGACACCACCACCCATCTCCGCGACCCGCCAAGGGCCCGTCACCGTACGTGTGTTCACCCAGCGGCTCGGCTCCACCCCGCGCGGCGCCCGCCTCGCCCGCCACCTCGTGCTGCACCGGCTCGACGCCCGGGGCGTCCCGCACGGCAGCGAGGCGTCCGACACCGCCGCCCTGCTCGTCGCCGAGCCGGCGGCCGACGCCGTCACGCACGGACGTGTCCCCGGACGGGACTTCGAGGTCGTCGTCGGTCTGCTCGGCCGGAACCTGCGCATCGAGGCCCCGGACACCCGAGCGAGGGCCGGCCCGTCGTCCCCACCGCGCACCCGCCGCTCGCGGAGACGGGCCGGGGCATGGTCCTGGTGGAGGCGCTCGCCGACCGGTGGGAGGTCCTGGACCGCCTCCCGTCGGCAGGACGGTCGTCGCCGAACGGGACCTGCCCGGCTGACGCGGCCGTCACGGGTGAGTTGTCCACAGGGCGGGGCATCCGGCGGGCGCGGCGGCGATGATGGACCGATGGTGGAGGATCTGATCCGGCCCGCCCGCGGCCGGCGTGTGACCGGCCGGCCGGCGCCCGAGGTGCTGCCCCCGCCGCTGCGCGCGTGGCTCGGGCTGATCGCGGCCCTCGCCGCGCTGGTGGTCGCCGCGCTCGGGGTCGTGTACGCCGGCGACGGCGAGCCCGGCGGGGTGGACGCGCGGATCGCGGTGGACGGAGTGGGGCCGCCGTGGCGGCACGCCGCCCTGGCCACGGACTTCCTGGGGGAGCCCGTGGGAGCCGCGGTGCTGGCCGGGGCCGCCGTGACGGGCTGTCTGCTGCTCCGGTGGCCCCGCGCGGCGGTGCTGGTCGTGGTCGGGACCGGTCCGGCCGTGGGGGTGACCAAGGTGCTCAAGCCTCTGGTGGGGCGGACCATCCACGGCGACGCCAACCTGTCCTACCCGAGTGGGCACACCGCCTTCCTCACCGCGTTCGCCCTCGTGGTGGCGCTGCTCGCGACCGGCCGGCTCGGCCTCGGCAGGACGGCCGGCACGTCACTCGTGCTCGGCGCGGCACTCGTCGTGGGCGCCGCGATGGGCTGGGCCCAGGTCGCCCTGGGCGCGCACTACCCGACCGACGTCCTCGGCGGCTGGTGCACCGCGCTGGCGGTGACACCGGCGGCCGCGTGGTGGGTCGACCGGGTGGCCGGCGCCGGCCGGGAGCGGCGCCCCTGACA
Source organism: Streptomyces pimonensis (assembly GCF_041380215.1). NCBI lineage: Bacteria > Bacillati > Actinomycetota > Actinomycetes > Kitasatosporales > Streptomycetaceae > Streptomyces > Streptomyces pimonensis. The sequence continues at coordinate 28,041 of NZ_JAHWZY010000049.1, read as the reverse complement.
GCACGTCATGTCACGCCAGCCGGCGGAAGACCGGCTTCACCGGGCGTCCGCCCAGCCAGGGGGCTGGGTCGCCGGCGTCCAGTGCCTTGCGGTACACCGCGCACGCCTGGGCCACGACCTCGACGGTGTGGTCGATGTCGGCGTCGCCGAGCGCGCTGCTCACCACGAACGAGGGGGCCAGCACCCCGCCCGCGAGGAGCCGGCGCAGGAACAGGGTGCGGTACTCCTGGGACGGCCGCCCGTCTTCGTCGAGGGTGGCGAAGACCAGGTTGCTGGCCCGGCCCCGGACGACGACGTGGTCGCCGACGCCCATGCCGGCCGCGGCCTCGCGGACGCCGGCGGCCAGCTTCTCGCCGAGGGCGTGCAACCGCGCGGTGACGCCCTCCTCGGTGTAGGTGGCCTGTACGGCCATCGCGGCGGCCAGGGAGTGGGTCTCCGCACCGTGTGTGGTGGACAGCAGGAACACCCGCTCGCCGGAGTGGCGCAGCCCGCCCCGCTCCATCAGCTCGCGGCGCCCGGCCAGCGCGGAGACGGCGAACCCGTTGCCCAGCGCCTTGCCGAACGTGGAGAGGTCGGGGACGACGCCGTACAGGCCCTGGGCGCCCGCCTCGGACCAGCGGAAGCCGGTGATCATCTCGTCGAAGACCAGGACGCAGCCGTGCCGGTCGGCCAGTGCGCGCAGGCCCTCGAGGTAGCCGGGCGGCGGCTCGGTGTGGGTGGCCGGCTCCAGGATCAGGCAGGCGATCTCGCCCTCGTACCGGTTCAGCAGTTCCTCCGTGGCGGCCAGGTCGCCGTAGGGGAACGCCACGGTGAGGTCGGTGGTCGCCGCCGGAACGCCGGCGGACATCGGCGTGGTGCCGATGAACCAGTCGTCGACGGAGAAGAACGGGTGGTCGGCGCAGAGGGCCACCCGCGGGCGCCCGGTGGCGGCGCGGGCGAGGCGCACCGCGGCGGTGGTGGCGTCGGAGCCGTTCTTCGCGAACTTCACCATCTCGGCGGTCGGCACCGTGGCCAGGAAGCGCTCCGCGGCCTCGACCTCCACGACGGACGGCCGGACGAAGTTGCCGCCGCGGTCCAGTTCCCGCCGCACCGCCTCGGTCACGCGCGGGTGGGCGTGACCGAGGCTGACCGACCGCAGGCCGGAGCCGTACTCGACGTAGCGGTTGCCGTCGACGTCCCACACGTGGGCGCCGCGGCCGTGGCTGATGACCGGGGCCAGGTGCTCGGGGTACTGGTCGTCGCCCTTGGCGTAGGTGTGCGCGCCGCCGGGGACCAGGGCGTGCAGGCGCTCGTTCGCCTCCCGCGAGCGGGGCAGTTCGAACTCTTCGGTGGTCACTGCGGCCTCACTTCCCCAGGTGCTTCAGGACCTCGGCGAGGCTCGGCGCCTCCCGGTCCCGCCGGGACATGGACGTGACCGGCAGCGGCCAGTCGATGGCGAGTTCCGGGTCGTCGAAGGCGATCGTCACGTCCTCGGCCGGGTCGTGCGGGCGGTCGATCCGGTACGAGGTGTCGGCGGTCCCGGTCAGCGCCTGGAAGCCGTGCGCGCACCCCGCCGGGACGTAGAGGGTCGTCTGCGTGTCGCCGGACAGCTCGAAGGAGGCCCGGCCCAGGTAGGTCGGCGAGTCCGGCCGCAGGTCCACGACGACGTCGTGGATCCTCCCGTACGAGCACCGCACCAGCTTGGCCTCGCCGGCGCCGGAGCGCAGGTGCAGGCCGCGCAGCACGCCGCGGACCGAACGGGACAGGCTGTCCTGGACGAAGACGTCCGGGTCGAGGCCCACCGAGCGGACCACGTCGGCGTCGAAGGTGCGGCAGAAGAAGCCGCGTTCGTCGGTGTGCGGCGTCGGCTCGAACAGGTACGCGCCGGCGATCGCCGGGACTTCGGTCACCTTCAAGATGTCTCCCGTACGGCGTGGGTGTGGTCGGTCGACGGGAACAGGGCCGTCGTCAACGCGGTGAACTGGCGGTCGAGTTGTTCGGTGGTGACGCGGTTGCGCTCGGTGAGGGTCCGCCGCAGTTCGGCGGACCGCCCCTCCAGCGCCCGGAACTGTTCGAGGAGGCGGCCGGCGTCGACCTCGCGGGCCGGGTGGCAGTACGCGCCCAGCCCCATCCGGGCCATCAGCGCGTCGCTCTTCGCGGCGTAGCTGAGCGCGAGCGTCGGGGTGCCGGCCCTCAGCGCGCAGACCAGGTTGTGGTAGCGGGTCGCCACCACGGTGTCGGCCGCCGCCGTCTCCTCCATCAGGTCGGCCAGCGAGGTGGCCCCGGCGGCGGTGACCAGCGGCGAGTCCACCGCGTCGAGGATCGCCTCGACCACCGCCGTGTCGCAGGCGTCGCCGGTGAGCAGCCGGACCGGCCTGCCCTCCTCGGCCAGCGCGCGGACGAAGCGGGTCACCCCGTCGAGATAGCGCCGGTGGATCTCCTCCGCCCGGGCGCGGTCGTCGTCGCCGCCGTGGAAGTCCATGACGCCGACGCAGACCTGGCCCGAGGAGGTGTGCGCAGGCGGCGCCGGCAGGGCGAACGCCAGGTCCGGGTGGACCTCGTCGCACGTGGTGTCCACGCCCATCGCCCGCATCGCGTCGCGGGACAGGGTGTCCCGGTACGACCGGTGGGCCGCCAGCCGTGCCGACCAGCGCACCAGGGTCCGGGTCGGCCGGCTGCCGATCGGGGCGGCGCCGACGCCGACCAGCGCCACCCTGGTGCCGAACAGCCTGCCGCTCGCGCAGAGCAGGAACAGCGCGTACGGGAAACCCCACGGCCGCAGCGGCAGCGTGGCCTCCAGGACACCCATGCCCGGCACGATCACCACGTCGTGCCGGCGCACCCAGGCGGCGGTGCGGACGGCGTCGACGAGTTTGCCCAGCCCCTTCCCCGCGATCGCGCCCGCCCGCGACGCGGTCCGGTACTCCCCGCGGTACCAGTGCAGCCGCGTCGCGGGGATCCCGTACCGGGCCGTCACGACCTCGGGTCCGCCGCACAGCGCGTCCACGACCGCCTCCGGGTGCGCGGCGCGCAGGTACCCGAGCACGGCCTCCAGCGACCCGTCGTTGCCGAGGTTGCCGGAGCCGAGCAGGCCGAACACCCCGACGCGGGCGGCGGTCACGCCCGCCTCCCCTCACGGCCGGCGACGAGGGCGTCGACGGAGACGGTGAGCCGGTCCGGGGCGACCGGGGCGCGGTCCTCGACCCGCTCGCCGGCGCCCGGCCGGACCCGGCTGGTCATCCACGCGGCCAGGTGGCGGTAGCAGGCGCGCCGGTCGGCCGGGGACAGCGGCGCCCGCCGGACCGCCGAGACGAAGCCCCAGACGTACTCGGCGAGCAGCCGGGGCGTCGGGTGCAGCGGGCCGGCCCGGCGCGGGTCCAGGTTGACGCACCGGGAGCGCTTGGAGGGGTTCGCCCGCTCGGCGCGGGTGGGGTGGTCGCGGCGGAAGTACAGCAGCTCCGGCACCTGGTGGAAGGGCCCGTGCAGGGTGATCTCGGCGACGAACGTGCGGTCCGCGTGGTGGTAGCTGTCGTGCGGCTTCACCCGGCGCAGCACGTCGGCCCGCATCACCCCGTAGAAGTCGTCGCCGCCGGGCTCGAACAGCAGGCTGCGGAAGCGCTCCGGCGCGTGCGGCGATGCGGTGGCGAGCCCGTACGGGTAGGGGACCTTCACCCGGCCGTCGCCGTCGACGACCGCCTGGTCGGCGTGGGCGAGGATCACCTCGGGCCGTTCGTCCAGCGCCTGAACGCAGCGCCGCAGCAGGTCCCGGGCGTACAGGTCGTCGTGCGAGGCCCACTTGAACAGCTCGCCGCGGCACTCGGTGAACACGTAGTTGTGGTTCGGTGCGGCGCCGATGTTCCGGGACAGCCTGATGTACCGGATGCGGGAGTCCCGCGCGGCGTACTTCCGGCAGATGTCCCGGGTCCCGTCCGTGGAGGCGTTGTCGGAGACGACCAGCTCGAAGTCCTCGTAGGTCTGGCCCAGCAGGGCCTCGAACGACTCGGCCAGGTACTCCTCGCCGTTGTACACGGGCAGGCCGATGCTCAGCCTGGGTTGCGCGGTCATGGCGTCCTCACTTCACGGATGGTGTTCTGGTGGTGCTCGCGCAGGGCGGACCGCAGCTGCAGCCACCACACGGCCGAGCTGCAGACGGTCGCGGCGGCGACGCCCCAGGCCGAGCCGGCCGTGCCGGCCGCGGCCGCCCCGCCGAGCCCGCCGGTGACGTAACAGACGGAGGCGATCAGCTGGCTGCGCAGGCTGCGCCGGGCCGCGCCGAGCGCGCGCAGCCCGGCCGCCGCGCCGGTGCCGAGACCGGCGCCCGCGACGCCGAGCGTGACCGGCACGACGAGCTCCGCGGCAGCGCTCCAGACGCCGCCGAGCACGGCTTCGCCGAGCCGGTCCGGCACCAGCAGCAGGGCCCCGCCCCAGAGCAGGGCGGCGACGGCCTGTCCGCCGCCGAGCAGGAGGCAGAACCCGCCGAGGCGGTGCGGGGCCCGCCGCAGCACCCGCGCCGCCTCCGCGACGGTGACCAGCGACAGTCCCATCAGCAGCGCGAGGAACGGGCCGAGCAGCAGCTCGGCCCCCCGGACCACGCCCACCGCGCCGACCCCGACGATCACGCCGAGCCCGTACGCCCGCAGCTGGCTCGCGCCGCTGTTGGCGACGTTCTCGACCAGGTACCGGTAGCCGAGGTCGCGGTGCTCGCGCACCCACGCGCGCGCTCCGGACAGCCGGGGCCGGATGCCGGACTGGAAGCAGCCGTACGCCGCGGCCACCGCGGCGGAGCCGCCCCAGGCGAGCACGAAGGCGGACACGCCGCCCACGCGGGCCGCCGCCACCATGGCCGGAACGAGCGCGACGCCCCACACGACGTCGTTGACGAACGCCTTTCGCCCGGCGCCGGCGGCGAAGAACGCGAACCGCCACGCGTCCTGCAGCAGCAGTCCGGGCAGGACGACGCCGAGACAGGCGAACGCGGTCCCCACCCGGCCGCCGAGAGCGAGACCGGCCACCACGCACGCCGCGCCGAGGGCGGCGCCGGAGCCGAGCGCGGCACCCGACGACCGGGCCGCCGCCCCGCGCCAGGACGCGTCCGGCACGCCGCTGAAGCGCACCACGAGCGGGTCGGTGGCCACTCCGCGGGAGACGTTGAGCACCACGCCGTAGGTCACCCAGGCGAGGCTGAACACGCCGAACGCGCTCACCCCCAGCGTGCGGGCCACGTAGACGCCCACCACGAAGTTGCTCATGCTGGAGGCCGCCTGGTCGGCCAGCCCCCAGGACAGCCGCCCGAGGACGCCCCGCCGGGCGGACCCGGCCGGTGCCGTCGTCTCCCCCCCGGTGGTCACGGGCGTCACGTCTTGAGCAGCCCGGCGCCGTGCAGGGCGTCGGCCGCGGCCGCGACGGTGTCGAACGGCAGCCCGGACCGCTCGGCGACGTCCAGCAGACTGTGCTCCCCGTCGGAGAGGCTGAGCACCCAGAGCATGGCCATCTGGGCCTGCTTGGCGTCGCTGCGGCCCCCGAGCGAGTCGTACAGCCCGCGCCGGCCGAGCTGCGGCTCGCCGTAGGGGCTGAGGTTGACGTACCGCCGGTTGCGGTCCAGGACGGCGAACGCCTCGCGGCAGACCGCGAGGGTGTCCGCCATCGCCCGGGGGGAGACGAAGTCCGGGTTGTCCGCCGAGGTGTGGTACTCGGGGTACCCGGCGTACGGGGTCCGGCTGAGCGAGCCCACACCGAGGTCGAACCCGGGTGAGCAGTACTGCCGCTCGTCGTAGCCGTACGGAGTGAACTCGGTGATGCGGTGCGGGCGCCCGGAGACGGCCAGCACGTGCCGCAGCACCCGGTCGATCTCCGCGTCGCCGCGCCTGCTCTGCTTGTACGTCAGGTCGCCCGGGTCGCCGGCGCAGGCCAGCACCAGGCCGTGCCTGACCCGCTCCACCCGCTCCCTGTTGCGGGCCAGCCAGGTGATCGCCCCGATGGTGCCGGGGGCGAAGACGAACCGGTAGGTGTAGTGGGGCTGTCGCTCCGCCAGCGCCCGCGCCAGGAAGACCGCCACCGCGATGCCGGCCAGGTTGTCGTTGGCCAGCGACGGGTGGCAGACGTGGCAGGAGACGATCACCTCGTCGGGCACCCGCCCGGGGACCACGTGCTCGGCGTAGGTGAGGTGGCCGTCGGCGAGCGTGGAGTCGATGCGCACCTCGTACTCGCCGTCCGGCAGCGCGTCCAGGGTCTCCTGCGCCAGGCAGAACCCCCACTGCGGCTGGTAGTAGCTCGTGCGGTACGGCACCCAGGCCGGACGGTCCGGCAGGGTGTGCAGGTGCGGGCGCAGCTCGGCCAGCGGCATGGTCGCCGACACCGGCACGCTGTAGCCGAGCACGTGCAGGCTGGACGCACGGAAGTCGACGACCCGCCGGCCGGAGGCGTCGGCGACGTACGCGTCCCGGATGTTCCACTCCTGCGGCACCGTCCAGTCGAGCACCCGGGTCCCGGTCGGCACCTCGTGCACCTCGAGCGGGACGTACTCGCCGACGATCTCCAGGGTGGCGCGCACGCCGTCGCCGGTGATGCTCCGGCACAGCGGGTACAACCGCTCCACCAGCGCGTGCATCTCCTCGCCGACCTCGCTCACCGGCGCCACCGCAGGGTGTCGTCGACGGCCTTGGCGTCGGACTTCGCGCGCAGCACGGCGAGGCGGGTGAAGCGCTGCTCGAAGTCCTCCCGGGTCAGCCCGTGTTCCCGGTAGGCGTCGGCGAGTTCGAGCGCGCCCCGCTTCACCGTCCACTCGCAGTCGAAGCCGGGCACCGCGGCGCGGAACCGGGAGAAGTCCACCCGGTACGACCGCGGATCGGCGCCGGTCTCCCCGGTGATCACCACCTCGGAGCCGGACACCGCCTCGGCGACCTGCCCGGCGATCTCGGCGACCGTGACGTTGTTGGTCTCGCTGCCGATGTTGAACGCCCGGTCGTGCACCGCTTCCCGCGGCGCGGTCAGCGCGGCGGTGAAGGCCCGCGCGATGTCGGCGGCGTGCACCAGCGGGCGCCAGGGGGTGCCGTCGGAGAGCACGAGCACCTCACCGGTCAGCAGCGCGTGGCCCACCAGGTTGTTCAGCACGATGTCGGCGCGCAGCCGGGGCGAGAAGCCGAAGGCGGTGGCGTTGCGCATGTACACCGGGCTGAAGTCGCCGTCGGCCAGCGCGTGCAGGTCGTCCTCCACCCGCACCTTGGACTCCGCGTACGGCGTCACCGGGCGCAGCGGGGCGTCCTCGCCCACCAGGTCGTCGCCGCCGGCGGCACCGTAGACCGAGCAGGTCGACGCGTACAGGAAACGCTGGACCCCGGCGTCGCGGGCCAGCCCGGCCAGCCGCACGGACGCGTGGTGGTTGATGTCGTAGGTGAGCTCCGGCGCCAGCGACCCCAGCGGGTCGTTGGAGAGCGCGGCCAGGTGGATCACGGCGTCCACCCCGGCCACGTGCTCGGCCGTGACGTCGCGCAGGTCCACCCGGTGCCCCGGCGGGTCCGCGGGCGCCGGGCCGAGGACGCAGTCGGCGAACAGGCCGGAGTCGAGGCCGACGACCTCGTGCCCGGCGGCCGCGAGGACGGGCGCCATCACGGTGCCCAGGTAGCCCTGGTGTCCGGTCAGCAGTACGCGCACGGTTCATTCCCCCAGGTCGAGAGTGAGTTTGGTGACGGCGAACGCCTCGGCGTAGCGCGCGTGGCTTTCGATGCCGCGGATCCGGGCCAGGCCCAGGAAGGCCTCCCGGTCGTACCAGGGCCGGTGCCGCTGCGAGGGGTAGTGCTCCTGCAGCAGCCGCACCTTCCGCTCGGCGATCTCCGGTGACAGCGGCTGGTACGCCGCCATGCGGCCGAGGTCGCCGTCCCACTTGACGATCTCGTAGCCGAGCACGAGGTGGTCGCGGAACGCGGTGGACATCAGCTTCGCCAGGCCGCGGTGGTCCTGGTGCGCGTCCTCGGTGCGCGGGGCGAGCACGAGGTCCGGCTCGGTCCGTCCGCGCAGCTCCTCGACCGCGGTCTTGGCCTCCTCCCAGTGCGCGGGCATCCGGCCGTCCGGCAGCTTGAGCACGGTCAGCCGCAGGTCGGCGTCCGGGCAGAAGGCGGCGAGCGCGGCCCGCTCCTCCTGCTCCCGCTCGCCGCCGCCGCCGGAGAGCACCAGCGCGTCGACGCGGATGCCCGGCCGCGCCAGGCACAGCGTCAGCAGGGTGCCGCCGGCGCCGATGGCGATGTCGTCGCAGTGCGCGCCCACCGCGACGATCCGGTCCAGGCGCCTGGCCCCGAGCCGGATCACGCCCTCACCCCGGCGTCCGCACCGTCCCGTTCCCACACGGCCCACGGCCGGTCGCCCCGGGCGTAGGCGGCGTCGAGCGCGGCCCGCTCCTTCACGGTGTCGGTCGGCTTCCAGAAGCCGCGGTGCCGGTACGCCGTCACCCGCCCTCGCTTGGCCAGTCCCGCGCATCCGTCGGCGACCAGGTCCCCGTTCTCCGGTATGTGGTCGAAGACCTCCTGGCGGAGCACGAAGTAGCCGCCGTTCTCCCACAGCGGCAGTTCGCTCACCGCGGTGATGCCGCCCACCAGGCCGTCCTCACCCAGTTCCACGCAGTGGAACGACGACTGCGGCGGCACCACCATCATCGACGCGCCGGCGTCGCGCCGGGCGAAGCGGTCGATCATCTCCGGAAGCGGGGCGTCGGTGAGCACGTCGGCGTAGTTGGCGAGGAACATCTCGTCGCCGTCCAGGTGGTGCCGCACCCGGCGCAGCCGCTCCCCGATCGGCGACTCGATGCCGGTCTGCGCGAACGTGATCGTCCAGTCCGCGATGTCGGTGGACAGCAGCTCGGTCCGCCCGCCCCGCAGCACGAAGTCGTTGGACGTCGTCTCCTCGTAGTTGAGGAAGAAGTCCTTGATGTGGTGCGCCCCGTACCCGAGGCACAGGATGAACTCCTTGTGCCCGAAGTGCGCGTAGTAGCGCATGACGTGCCAGATCAGCGGTCGCGGCCCGACCATCGCCATCGGCTTGGGCACGTCGTCGGCGGCTCCGCTGCGCATCCGCATCCCGTAACCGCCGCAGAACAGTACGACCTTCATCGCTCGACCTCGACAATGCTCAGTTCCGGGATGGGGAAGACCAGCCGGCCGCCCCACTCGTGCACGAACGACAGCTGCTCGATCAGCTCGTCCCGCAGGTTCCACGGCAGGACGAGGACGTAGTCCGGCCGGTCGGCGGTCATCCGCTCGGGCGGCAGGACCGGGATGCGGGTGCCCGGGGTGAACCTGCCGTGCTTGTAGGGGTTGCGGTCGACCGTGTACGGGAGCAGGTCGGGCCGGATGCCGCAGTGGTTGAGCAGGGTGTTGCCCTTGCCCGGGGCGCCGTAGCCGACGACGGTCTCGCCGCGCTCGGCCGCGTCGATGAGGAACCGCAGCAGGTCCCGGCGCACCTTGGCCACCCGGGCGGAGAACTCGGCGTACCCGGACAGCTCCCGCAGTCCGGCGGCCTTCTCCCGGTCCAGCGCGTCGTCCACCCGGCGGGACGGCTCGCCGGCCGCCTCGTCCGGCCGGGCCCACAGCCGGATGGACCCGCCGTGCGTGGGCAGCAGTTCGACGTCCACGAGCGTGAGTCCGCCGCTCGCCAGCGCGCGGGCCGCGGACGCGACCGTGTAGTACTGGAAGTGCTCGTGGTAGATCGTGTCGTACTGGTTCCCCTCGATCAGGGTCAGCAGGTGCTGTACCTCGACGGAGACCCAGCCGTCGTCGGCGACCAGGGCGCGCAGGCCCTTGGTGAACCCGACGACGTCGGGGATGTGCGCGTACACGTTGTTGGCCACGACCAGGTCCGCCGGGCCGTGCTCGGCGCGTACGCCGGCCCCGGTGTCCGGGGTCAGGAACTCCGTGAGCGTGGGCACTCCCGCCTCCCGCGCCGCGGCGCCGACGTTCACCGAGGGCTCGATGCCGAGGCAGCGGATCCCCCGGTCCACCACATGCCGCAGCAGGTACCCGTCGTTGCTCGCGACCTCGACCACGAAGGCGTCGGGGCCGAGCCCCACCCTCGCCGCGGCGTCGGCGACGAACGTGCGCGCGTGCTCCACCCAGGAGGTCGAGTAGGAGGAGAAGTACGCGTACTCGCTGAACGTCTCCTCCGGCGTGATCAGCGGGGGGATCTGCGCGAGCCAGCAGCCGGTGCAGACCCGCAGGTGCAGCGGGTACGCCGGCTCCGGCCGGTCCAGTTGGTCCGCGGCGAGGAAGCTCTCGCACGGCGGGGTCGCGCCGAGGTCGACGACGCTCTCCAGCGCCGCCGAGCCGCAGAGTCGGCATCGTGTCATCTACTGCCCCCATCCCGCCCGCGGGGGTGTCCCCGCCGCGGGCCAGTGTGTTCGTTCCCTGTCGGCGGCGGGCCGTCCCCGCCGCCGGACCGACCCGCGATCGCGGTGCGGTACCCCTCCACCAGGCGCTCCAGCCCGACGGCCGGGCTGAAGCCCTGCTCGTAACGGCGCCGGGCCGCCTCGCCCATCTCCCGGCCCAGGGCCGGGTCGGCCGTGATCCGGCGCACGCAGGACGCGAGCGAGGCGGCGTCCCCCGGCCGGTGCAGCAGCCCGGTCCTTCCGTCCTCGACGAGTTCGACGAAGGCGCCGTGACCGGCGGCGACGACCGGGACGCCCGCCGCCATCGCCTCCACGACCACCAGGCCGAACGCCTCCAGCCACGTCGAGGGGGCCAGCACGGCGACCGACCGGGCGACGGCCCGACGGCACTCCTCGGTGTCGTACAGGCCGACGTAGCGCACGTCGTCCCGGCCCGCCGCCCAGGTGGTCACTTCCGGCTCCAGCGGCCCCGTGCCGGCGATCACGAGCGGCACGCCCGCACCGCCGCCGGCGGCGATCTCGTCCCACGCGGCCATGAGCAGCCGGACGCCCTTGGCCTCCGCGAGCCGGCCGAGGTAGAGCAGGTGCTCGCCGGCGCCCGTCCGGCGGGCGTCCGGGTCGGGCACGAAGTTGTGCTTCACCGCCAGCCGTCCGGCCGGCATGCCGGCCCGCACCAGGACCTCGCGCTGCGCCGCGGAGATGCAGAAGAACCGCTCCACGCCGGTCCACCACCGCCGCCGGTTGACCGACAGGCTGACCGCGAGCGGCACCGTCGCGAGACGGGAGCCGCGGTAGCAGCCGTGCCGGACGGCGGGCAGCGGTGCGGCCCCGACGCACTCGGTGCACGGCCGGCCGTCCCGCTGGAGCGTGCCGGGCGGGCAGACCTGGGTGTAGTTGTGCAGCGTGGCGACGACGGGCACGCCGGCGTCGGCGCAGGCGGCCAGCACCGCCGGCGACAGCAGCGGGAAGACGTTGTGGACGTGCACCACGTCCGGCCGTTCGGCGCGGAGCCGGGCGGCGAGCTCCGCGCGGACCCCCGGGTTCCACGGCACGAGGAACGGCAGCGCGGCCTTGGCCGGCAGGGACCGGGCGGCGATGTCGTCGCTGCGCCGTTCGAACACCCCGACCCGGTGGCCGGCCCCGCGCAGCAGCGCCACCTCCTGGTCGACCACCTTGTTCTCCCCGCTCGGCTGCGCCGAGGCGTAGCGGTTGTGCACCACGAGGACGTGCATGCTCAGGTCACCTCCGATGTCCGGGCCCAGCGCGGAACACGTCGTCGGGGGGCGTCGGGTCCCGGGAGGGGAGCGGCCGGGGCGGGCGCCGCGAGCAGCGAGGCGGCCACGGCCAGGTGCAGCAGGTACGGCGAGGCGTCGCCCAGCCCGGCCTCGGTGTACGACGCGATCGCGCAGTAGCCGATCAGGAAGATCGCGCAGGCCCTCGACAGCGACGGCGGCCGCAGCAGCGCGACGCCGCCCAGCACGACGAAGACCGCCGCCACCAGGGCGACGCCGGCCGTCCCCTGCTCGTGGTAGACGGCCAGCCAGCTGTTGTCGATCGGCAGCCCGCCGAACGACTTGTCGCCCAGGCCCGTGCCGAGCAGGAACTCCGAGGTCGTCCGGGGCGCCGTCAGCAACGCGTCCCAGACCTTGGCCCGGCCGGTGAGGCTGGTGAAGTTCTCCTGGCTCTGTCCGCGCAGGAACCACGCCTGCAGCGCGGAGCCGAACCCCACCGCGGCCACGACGGCGCACAGCACCGCCCAGGTGAAGAACCGGCGGGCGGCGGCGCTGGTCAGGACGAGCGAGCCGATCGCCAGCACCAGTCCGGCGACCAGTCCGAGCGTGGCCGTCCGGGTGTGGGTCAGCGCCAGCAGGACCAGCGACGGCACGACGACCAGCGCCGCGCTGCGCCGGTCGGTCCGGCGGCCCAGGAGGAGCAGCACGGTGAGCCCGATGATCACCGCGGCGTACTGTCCGATCTGCGGCGGGGTGAGCGGCCACAACGCGCCGACCAGCCGGCCGCCGTAGAGCTCGGGCAGGGCGGCGCCCGGCGAGACGACCAGGCCGGCGGCCACCGACCCCAGGACCAGGAAGTACATCCGGATGTGGTGCCGGACGAACGTCTGACCGCCGTCCCACCAGCGGCTGAGCAGCCACAGCGTGCCGACGAAGAGGGCCAGCCGGGCGCAGCGGAACAGCGCGCCGAACCCGGAGTCCAGGTCCGCGCTGGAGATCACGCTCGGCACCAGCAGCAGGGTGAGCAGGAACAGGTAGGCGCTCGGCCGGACGCGCAGCCGGAGGTTGACCGTCAGCGCCAGCGTGAACGCGGCGACCAGCGCGCCCATGGTGACCATCTGGATGAGGGAGCGGGGCAGCGGGACGACGGTCTTCGCCCCGGCGGAGCCGAGCGTGTTGAGGACCAGCAGTCCCCAGGCCGCCCCGACGGCCTTCGGCGCGTGGCCGGCGTCCACCTCAACCACCGTCCCCTGCGCGGAGGGTGCTGCCCGCGTCCTGCCGGTACGGCGTGCCCTGCCACTGCCCGAAGTCGAGTGTCCGGCTGGGATCGTGGACGACGAACGTCCACGGCCCGACGTAGACGTTGTCGTGCCAGCGGTTGTGCTGCTCCAGGGTGATCGCCTCGGCCACCCGCTCGCCCTGGTACGGCGACCAGTCCGGGTAGGTGCCGTAGTTGGCCAGCACCGCCATGCGGTCGCACTTCACCGCGCAGTCGACGACGGACTTGTCCAGCACGAAGCGGTTGCCGCGGATGTCCACCCGCTGGGTCTTCCACCGGCAGTCGGCGTAGAGCGGTGCGGTGGCGATCGCCGGCTGTGCGCAGCGGTCCTTGTCCTCCACCAGCAGCGTGCAGTCACCGGACGAGGTGTTGGCCGGGCTGTTGCAGAACCGGTCGGCGTTCTCCCACAGGGTGATACCGGACCAGTTGTCCTCCAGCACGTTCCGGTGGATCTCGATCCTGTCCGTGCGGGCCCGGACCCGGGGTTCGCCGCCGGACTCGGACAGGTAGACGGTCGCGTACGGGAAGGAGTCGCCGCGGTCGGCGTACCTGCGGCCCTCGACCCAGTTGTTCCGCCGGATCGTGTTCTTCCGGATGACCGCGTTGTAGCTGGTCTCGTAGATCAGCGCGGCGCCGTCGTTCTCCTCCAGCACGTTGCCCTCGATGCGGAAGTCGTTGTTGTTGGTGTCCGCCCACAACCCGGCTCCGCGGTTGTCGTGCACCCAGTTGCCGCGTACGTCGGCGCCGTCGACGGCCCAGAACTTGACGCCTCCGGTGCAGCCGCAGCCCGGCCGCCGCCGCTCCCAGTCGTCGGTGTTGTTGCCCGTGATCTCGTTGCCCTCGACCACCAGGCCGCTGATGCGGCCGCCGGCCTTGTACGCGTTCATGCCGTACTGGCCGTTGTCGCGCAGACAGCTGGCGCGGACCTTCTGGCGGGCGCCGGCCATCAACCCGGCGCCGGAGTTCCTCTGGATCGTCGCGTGCTCGATCGTCCACCCGTCGGCCGAGTCGTGGTTGACCACGCCCTCGTCGTGCGGCGCGACGAAACCCTGCACGGTCAGATGGCGGATGGTGACGTCGCGAGCGGTGCCGCCGAACGCGTACTGGTTGGTCCTGCGGCCGTCGAGCACCGCGCCCGGCGCGCCGAGGTAGCGGTTCCCCTCCTTGGGGACGACCTGGGCGTAGCGGTCCGGATCGAGCCGGTGCGTGCCCGGCCGCAGCCAGAACGTGGTGTGCGGGGGACTGGTCCTGGTCTTCGCGGCCAGGTCGCCGGGGACCGCGGGATCGACCGTCACCGCGCCCGCCGGCGCCTTCGCCGGCCCGGCCGCGGGCGCGGCGCACACCCGGGCCACGGACCCGGACGGCGCGGCGGACGGCTCCGGCCGCGCGTCCGGCGTGCCCTCGCAGCCGGTCGCCGCCAGCAGGACCAGCGCCAGCGGTGCCGCCGGCAACGCCCGGCGCCGCCCCTTGCTCCCCACGTGTCCCCCTCCTCAGCCGTGGAACCCGAGCACGGTCGTGAACGTTTGCGCGCCGTCGGTGAAGCCGGTACCGACCAGCGTGGTGGCGGGCTCCCTGCGGCCGAAGCCCGCGGAGTACCAGCCCAGCGGTGGGTCGGTCTCGCCGCGGTGCGCCCGCCAGGACAGCCGGCCGGGCAGGTCGAGCACCGCAGAGCGGTCCTCGCCGTCCCGCCGCCAGGTGAGCAGGGCCCGGTTCCCCGCCAGGTCCGCGGTGACCGCCGGGCCGAGGTGGAACGCCAGCCGCACCTCCCGGCGCGGGCCGCGCACCTCGTCGACCACCCTCAGCTCCCGGCTCGCGGCGGTCAGCTCCACCCGGCGGCGGTGCACGGAGCCCCGGTAGCCGTCGTGCTCGGCGCACCAGCGGGCCGTTCCCCCGTCGAGGGCGCCGGAGGCGTCCGCGACCAGGACGCGGCTGCGGGCGTGCCGGGTCCACAGGAACGGGCCGCCGGAGACGGACTGGTCGGCGCCGTCCAGCTCCAGGGTGTTGTGGCCGAGGGTCGACCGGAAGTACCGCCGCCACTCGGGCTGCCCGTGGTAGCAGTACGTGCCCGGGTCGGCGAGCACGTCGACCCCGTCGTGCCGGACCTCCACGGACAGCGCGTCCGCGTGGGCGTGCGCGGCGATGGACAGGAAGCCGTGCGGACCGCCGTCGCAGCGGCACCAGATCCCGCCCGGAGCCCGCAGGACGGTGAGCCCCGCGTCGGCGAAGTGGGCCGGCCGGCTCGCCGGGCGGGACACGGCCGGCGCGGTGGGCCGGATGAGCGCGGCCAGCAGCGGGGTGCGCACATCGGTGCCGGTCACCGCCGGCCACCAGTCGAGCCGGCCGAACACGGCGTCCCCGGTGGCCAGCAGCGAGCCCCAGCGGTCGGTGCCCGCGCCGTCCACGACCAGCCCGTGCCCGTCGTCCGCGTCCCCCTGGCGCGGCGGCCGCAGCCGGTCGTCCACGACGGCCGCGAGCGCGTCGGTCATCCGCAGCAGCACCAGCCGGACCGGTGCGGGGACCGGCACGTCCGCGGCGTCCGCCTCGGCCACCGCGGCCAGCCCGAGCTCCAGCACCAGTCCGTGGTACTCGGTGGCCAGCTCGCGGTTGAGACCGGAGCCGAAGGTGTTGGCGCGCAGCTGCCGCTCCAGCGACCGCAGCGCCTCGGTCCGCCAGCGCGCCGAGGCGGGGAACCACCCGAACGCGCAGGACGCCGCGAACTGCCCGGCGGCCTCGGCGATGACGTGGTTGTTCGCCGAGGAGCCCCGGCTGGGGAAGGCGGCCAGCCAGCGCTGGTGGTGCCAGATCTGGTGGCGGGCCACCGGGTTGTCCTCGAACAGCCCGGCCGCGCCCGGCCAGCCGTCGAGCAGCCGGCGGATCCACACCCAGGACAGCAGCCGGATCCCCAGCTCGATGCCGCTGGTCCAGTGCACCCCGCGCAGCGGCGGGTTGACCGTCCACCACGACCGCAGGTGCCCGGCCACCCGCTCGGCGTACCGCTCGTTCCCGGTGACCGCGTAGGCGGCGGCGAGCACGGTGAGGTACTGGTGCCGGGACGGCTCCCAGATCTGCTTGATGTCCCCGACCGCCTCCTCGTCCCGGTACGGCACGTCGAAGGCGTACCCCCCCGGCGCCCGGCGCCCGGTCCTCGGGTCGTACCACCAGTCCGGGTCGGCCAGGTCGTCGCGCTCCACCCCGAAGAACCCGGCGTGCCCGGCCATCAGCCGGTCCGCCTCGGCGACGAGGCGTTTCGCGGCGTCCGGCGGCACCGCGTCGACCGCCCCCGCGGGCAGGACCGCGGTGAACCGGGCGCCGGTCGCCTCGGGGCACTTCGGCGGCGGCGCCGACCGCCACCGCCGCCTGCGCACCGCGTCGACCGCCCGGCCGCCGACCTCCTGCGGCCCCATCCGGGACAGCCGCCGCAGGTACCAGCCCGGCCCCCCCGAACTCACCGTCATCGTGCCCCCGTCAGCGTCACCGGCGCACCGGCGGCCAGGCCGGCTCGGACGGCGAGGGTGGCCGCCGTGGTGGCGACCAGCGACTCCAGCGGCACCGGCATGGGCCCGCCGGCCCGCACGGCCTTGACGAACGCGGCCAGTTCGGCGGACTGGCCCTTGTCCCGGGCCTTGGGCAGCCGCGAACTGACCCACCGCCTGCGGCCGTCGTACACGGAGGCGCGGACGAAGTCGTCGAGCCGCAGCGCACGGCCGTCCGCGACCAGGTCCAGCGTCTCCTTGGGGAAGCCGGACGGGCCGGTGGTGACGTAACCGATGGTGGCGGTGGACCCGTCCGGGTAGCGCAGCACGACCTGGAGGTCCTCGTTGCCGGGCGTGGTGACCGCGTACACCGAGTCCGGGTCGGCCCCCAGCAGCCAGCTCGCCGTGTCGATGAAGTGCCCGCCCTCGCCGGTGAACCGCGAGCCCTCGCTGCCCTGCCGGAGGTACCAGCTGCCGTGGTCGAGGCGGCCCGCGTTGACCAGGTAGCGCAGGTGTCCCGGTCCGCTGCGGGCGCCGAACCGCTCCCTGGCCTCCCGCAGCAGCGGCGCGAACCGCCGGTTGAAGCCCACCTGGAGCCGGTCGTTGCCGGACTCCTCCACCGCCGCGAGCACGCCGGCCAGTTCGTCCTCGGTGAGCGCCAGCGGCTTCTCCACGAACACCGCCTTGCCGGCCAGCAGCGCCTTCCGGGTCAGTTCGGCGTGCGAGCTGTGCCGGGTGACCACGAACACCGCGTCGACGGACCCGTCGCCGAGCACGGTGTCGAGGTCGGTGGTCGCCCTGCCGAAGCCGAACTTGCGCTGCGCGTTGGCCGCGGACAGCGCCGTCGTGGTGACGACCGCCGACAGCTCGACGCCGTCGCGCTGCGCCAGGTGCGGCAGCAGCATCGACGACGCGTAGTTGCCCGCGCCGACGAACGCCAGTCGCACCGGCGCCCCCGCGACCCGGGCCGGGGCGGACACGGTGCCGTCGCGCCGCACCGCGGGCACGGCCACCGCCGGGGCCTGAACCTCGGCCGCGTCCTGCCCGGGGTACCGGAACAGCACCGCCACCGCCTTCAGACCGCCGTCCTCCAGGCTCCGGTACGTCTCGACGGCGTCGTCGAAGTCGGCCGTGCGGGAGACCAGGGGCTCCACGTCGACGCGGCCGCGGGCGACCAGGTCGAGGAAGCACGCCAGGTTGCGGCGCTCGGTCCAGCGCACGTAGCCGATCGGGTAGTCCCGCCCCTCGAGCTCGTACTCCGGGTCGTAGCGCCCGGGACCGTAGCTGCGGGAGAACCGGACGTCGAGCTCCTTCTCGTAGTACGCGTTCCACGGCAGGTCCAGGCGGCACTTGCCGATGTCGACCACCCGGCCGCGGTCCCGGCTCAGCCGGGCGGCCAGCTCGACGGGCTGGTTGCTGCCGCCGCCGGCGGCCAGGTACACCTGGTCCACCCCGTGGCCGCCGGTGAGTTCGGCGACGGCGGTCTCCACGGCCGCGGAGCCGGGGTCGCCGCAGGCCGCCGCGCCCAGCCGCTCGGCGAGCTCGCAGCGCACCGGGTCGGGGTCGGCCCCGACGACGCGGACCCCCGAGGCGGCGAGGAGCTGCACCACCAGCTGGCCGATCAGGCCGAGGCCGACGACCAGGGCCACCTCGCCGAGCTGCGGCTCGCCCCGGCGGACGCCCTGCAGCGCGATCGCCCCGACGGTGCCGAAGGCCGCGTGCCGCGGCGCGAGGCCGTCCGGCACCGGGACGTAGAGGTTCTTCGGCACCCAGTTCAGCTCGGCGTGCAACGCGTGCTCGTTGCCGGCGCAGGCCACGAGGTCGCCGACCTTCACGTCGTCGATCCCGGCGCCGACCTGCTCGACCACCCCGCACAGCGAGTAGCCCAACGGCGTGTAGGAGTCCAGCTTGCCCATCACCTTGCGGTAGGTGGCGGGCACCCCGTTGACGGCCACGCTCTGCACGACCTTGGCCACCTGGTCCGGCCGGGAGCGGGCCTTGCCCACCATCGACATGCCGGCCTCGGACACCTTCATCAGTTCGGTCCCGGTGGAGATCAGCGAGTAGGCGCTGCGGACCAGCACACCACCCGGCTTGCACCCCGGCACCGGCACGTCGAGCAGGGCCAGCTCGCCGCTCTTGTAGTTCTGTACGACCTGTTTCACCGAAGTCCTCTTGTCTCTACGCCGTCGGGGGGTTCTGGCCGGACCCGGAGGTCGCGCCGCGGTACCAGTACTCGAGGGTCAGCACGTGCCACAGATGCTTGGAGAAGTCCCGCTGCCCGGCGGCGTCCTCGGCGACGAGCCGCCGGAGCGCGTCGCGGCGCAGGATCCCGGAACGGACGAGCTCGCCGTCGTTGACCACCTCGCGCACCAGCGGCGCCAGGTCCCGGCTCATCCAGGCCCGCAGCGGAGCGCTGAACAGGCCCTTGGGCCGGTACACGATCTCCCGGGGCAGGACCGAGGTGGCCGCCTTCTTGAGGACGGCCTTGCCCTGCCGTCCGACGATCTTGCGGTCGCCGGGCACGGCGAACGCCGCCCTGACCACCTCGACGTCCACGTACGGCACCCGTACCTCGGTCGACGCGGCCATGCTGGAGCGGTCCGTGTAGGCGAGGTTCAGGCCCGGCAGGAACATCCGGGCGTCGCCCAGGCACATGCGGTTGACGAAGTCGTCGAGGTCGTTGTCCCGGTAGGTGTCCGCGTGCTCGGTCAGCACGTCGTCGACCACCGGGGCCAGGTCCGGATCGATCAGGGCGAGCAGCTCGTTTCGGTCGTACATGGTGTAGCTGCGCCGGAACGCGGTCTCCTCCGGCAGGCCGGCGAAGGAGAGGAACCGCTTCGCGAAGCGCACCGACCGGTACCCCCGGCGGCTCGTGGCGACCGGCAGCCGGTCCACGGCCGCGGACAGACCGCGCCGCAGGGGACGCGGGACGCGCTGGTAGCGCAGCGCGATCAGGTTGGCCAGGTGCTTGCGGTACCCGGCGAACAGCTCGTCGGCGCCCATCCCCGAGAGCATCACCTTGACCCCGGCCTCCCGGGCGGCCGAGCAGATCAGGAACGTGTTGATCGCCGCGGGGTCGCCGACCGGCTCGTCCAGGTGGTACGTCATCCGCGGCAGCAGGTCGAGCACGTCCGGGGCGATCTCGATCTCCCGCAGGTCGACACCGAACCGCTCGGCCACCCGCCGGGCGTAGCGCAGGTCGTCGGGCATCGCCTCGAACCTGGCGTCCTCGGCGCGGAACCCGATCGTGTAGGCGGAGATCCCGGGCCGCTCGCGGGCCGCCAGCGCCGTCAGGTAACTGGAGTCGAGGCCGCCGGAGAGGAAGGTCGCCACGGGCACGTCGGAGAGCAGGTGCCGCCGGGTCGACTCCTCGACGATCGTGTGCAGG
Source organism: Streptomyces pimonensis (assembly GCF_041380215.1). NCBI lineage: Bacteria > Bacillati > Actinomycetota > Actinomycetes > Kitasatosporales > Streptomycetaceae > Streptomyces > Streptomyces pimonensis. Next base: position 8,318 of record NZ_JAHWZY010000049.1, on the reverse strand, counting down.
TCCGGCTGCTCACCGGCCCGGGCCCGCTCCGCCCCCTCGGCGGCGACGTCCTTCAGGTCCCAGAACCGGCCGCGCTCCACCCGGCCGTCGGGCCGGCACCTCAGCCAGCTCCCCGGCGGCAGCTTCTCCGCCCCGCGCAGCGCGCACCGCGAGTCCGGCACCCAGTAGTACAGCAGCGAGGCCACCAGCGCCGCACGGTCCACCTCCAGCGACCCGCCGGTCACGGCGGCGAGCGCCTTGAGCTCGGAGGCGAACACCAGACCGTCCCCGCGCCGGAGCAGGAACAGCGGCTTGACGCCGAGCTGGTCGCGGACGAGCACCAGCTCACCGGTCCGCTCGTCGAAGACCCCGAACGCGAACATGCCGCGCAGCCGGGGCAGGCAGGCCGTGCCCCAGCGCCGCCAGGCCTCGAGGAGCACCTCGGTGTCGGAGGTGCCGCGGAAGCGCACCCCGGCGGCCGCCAGCTCGGTCCGCAGCTCGGGGGCGTTGTACAGCTCTCCGTTGTACGTCAGGACGAGGCCGTCCGAGGCCATCGGCTGGGCGCCCGCCTCGGACGGGTCGATGACGGCCAGCCGACGGTGCCCGAGGTGCACCTCGCCGTCACCGGCGGGGTGGCTGTAGCGGCCCGCCCCGTCCGGACCGCGGTGGGCGAGGACATCGGTGAGCCGGTCGGTCACGGCCTTCCCGTCCGGCCACCGGTACGTGCCTGCGATGCCACACATGTCCTACCGCGCCTCCTGGTCGCTGTCCGGGACCCGGGCCGCCGGCATCGGCAGCCGCTCCGTCCGCGGCCGGTCCTTGCCCACTGCCTGGACGGCGTGGGGGGTACCCCCGCCGTTCCGTCGTTCCGGCCGCTCGCCGTGGGCGCGCGGCGCGGTGCGCGACCCGTCCCACAGCGTGCCGTCGGTCCGGTCACGTGGATCCGGGTCGATCAGCACCACACCGATCACCGCGATGCGCCGGTCCGCGAGCTGCCGCGCCACGGTGTGCAGCCATGCGGCGCTGCCGTGTCCGGCGCGCACGACGAGCACGGTCCGCGTGCCGAGGTGCGGCAGGTCGGTCCACGCCGTGCCGGGCGCCACCGAGCCGACGCCGATCCGGCGCTCCTGCCGTGGCAGGGCCGCGGCGTCCGCGCCGCTGACCACGGTGGGATCCCCCGGCCTCGGGCGGCGCCGGGCGAGCTGCGGGCCGGGCAGGCCGTCGACGACGACCACGGGCCCCTCCGCGGCCAGTGCGCGGGCGAGGTCCAGGGCGATCCCGCCCGTGCTGCGCGCGCAGCCCAGTTCCAGCAGCGACACCGGTTCCGCGGAGCCGCGCGCGGTGCGGGCCAGGGAGGCGGTGAGCCGTTCGCGTGTCGCCCGGACCCGCCGGCGCCGCCACGGCCCGGCCGGCCGGCGGGGCAGCTCCGCGAGGACCGAGGCGCCGAGGTGCGCCGCGATGTCCCGGCGCAGCACGGGGCGGTCCGCCACCACCGCGGTGACCGCGGCCACCGCGAGCCCGAGGAAGAGCCCGAGGAAGAGCCCGATCGCGGCGTTGGCGGCGGCGGTCCTGGGCAGGGAGTGCCGTACCGCGTGCGGGGCGTCCACGATCTGCGTGCCGGCGACGAGTCGGGGCGTGCCGATTCGCGCCTCCGCGGCACGCTGGCCGAAGTCGGTGATCCGCGAGGTGAGTTCGGCCCGGCGGGCGAAGAGCGTCTCCAGGTTCGCCGACGCCTTCGGTCCGCTCTGCCGCGGTCCGTCCTCGATCGCCTTGTTGACCTGGGCGAGTTCGTCCCGCATGCGGTCCCGCTGTTCGAGCAGGGTCTTGGCCTCGGCGTCCGCGGCTTCCCGTATCCGTCTCACGTGGTCCGCGACGAACGCGTCGGCCAGTGCCCCGGCGCGGGCCACCGCTTCCGCGTCGCTGTCACCCGTCGCGTTGATCTGCAGCAGGTTGTTGGTCAAGCCGGTCCCCTCGTACTCCTCGACGAAGTCCTCCGGTTTCTCCGGGGACCCGAGGGACCGCAGGGCCGCACCGGCGATCCGGGTGGTGTGCAGCAGCGCGGCGTCGGTGCGGATCAGTGTTCCGGGGTCGTTCGGCTGGTCCTGCTGGTGCGCGACCAGCACCTTGGTCACCGCGGTCGGCGGCGGCGGCAGCAGGGCCGCCACGGCCGCGCCGAGGAGCAGCCCCAGCAGCGCCGCCGAGCACCACAGGCGGCGCCGCCTGCGCACCGCCACCACCAGCGCCTGAAGGTCCAGCAGTGGAGCGGCGGCCGGCGGCTCCGGCGTCGTACGCGTCGTCACCGTGCACCGCCCCCCGTCGTGTCGTCGGCCACCGCGAGCGCCGGCGTGGCGGCGTCCCGGGGACGGCCGGCGGAGCGGGAGCGGCCGGCGGACCGGGCCGGGCGGGTCCGGACCGGGTCGGCGAGGACGGCGCCGACGACCTCGTGCCCGGCGTCCGCGCACGCCTCGGCGAGGCCGGCGAGCTCCTCCGCGGTCCAGCGGCCCGCGCTGAGCACGACCAGGACACCGGACTCCTCGTCGCGGTCGGGGACCACCGGCCGGTGCGCCGGGACCTCCACCACCCGCAGCAGCGGATCGCCCCCGGCCTCGGCGAGGAGCTGTCCGGCGGCCCGGCGGGCGGTGCCGTCGCCGTCCGGGACGACGGCCAGCAGCCGCCGCGGGGCCGGCAGCCGGTCCCGGAGACGGGCGCACACCCGCCGGTGGCGGACCCGCCCGCCTGCCTCGTCGCCGGACGTGTGCGGGGCGGGCGCGTCCCACCGGACGTCGAGGTCCAGCAGCCGGCGGATCCGGACCCACGGACCACGGTCCTCCGGCCGGTGCGCGGGCTGTTCGTCGGGCACCTCGACGGTGCCCAGCGGCGTCGAGCCCAGCGCCGCGGCGATCTCCGCCGCGGTGCGCGGCCGACGGCTCATCCGCGCCGCGGCGAGATGGCCGACGACCCCCAGCAGGAGGAACAGCAGCGCCCCTCCGCCGACGAGCTGCGTCCTCGTCGGCGGAGCCTCGCCGGCCGGCCGGACCGCCGGCCCCATGACGACCATGGTGGCCCGGTCGGCGGCCGGGTCGGCCTGGTCCAGCCTGGTGACGGCCTCCCGCAGCGCGGTGCGCAGCTTCGCGAGCTCGGTGCGGGTCTGCACGCTCTCCACGGTCCGCCCGGGATCGACGGCGTCGGCCAGCTCGGTGATGCGGCGGCTGGTCCGCGCCACCAGCTGCCGCAGCGCCTCGGGCCGCGCCGCCGCCTCGGAGTCGACGTCGGCGCCCGCGACCCGCGCGGCGAAGGTGACGAACTGCTGGACCACCTGGTCGGAGAGCCGCTGTGCGCGCTCCGGGGTGCCGGCGGTGCCCGAGACCTCGATGATGTTCCCGTCGGCGACCCTGGCGCTCACCCGGTCCCGCAGCTCGCTGCCGTCGACCCCGCTCCAGCCGAGTTCGGCGGCCGCGCGGTCGACCACCACCGAACTGGTCGCGATCTCCGCCTGGGTCAGCAGTTCGCGCTCCTCCCACGCCCCCGGCAGCAGGACCGACGCCGACGCCGTGTACCGCGGCGGGAACAGCAGGGAGGCGCCGTAGCCGACGAGCGCGCCCAGCACGGCGAGGACGGCGAGGAGCCGCCGGCGCCGACGGAACATCCGCCCGATCGTGACCAGGCGTATCGTGTCGTCGCTCAACGGCGCGGCCTTCTCCCTGCCCGGTACGGGCCGCCCGCCGACACCGGGGCGCGGCCTCGGCAGGCGGCGTCGTAGGCGGCGAGCAGCGACGCCTGGGAGTTCCGCCAGGAGAGCGGTCCGCCGATCCGCTCCTGGCCGATCCCGCCCATCAGCGCCCGCTTCCCCGGATCGTCCAGCAGCAGTGCGATGAGCTTCGCGAACTCGGACTCGTCGTTCGCGGACGCGTAGAGGGCGGCGTCGCCGGCGGAGACCCGCGCCTCCTTCAGGTCGAACGAGACGATCGGCCGGCCCATCACCATGTACTCCAGGACCTTGTTCATGGTCGACACGTCGTTGAGCGGATTGTGCGGGTCGGGGGAGAGGCACACGTCCGCGGTGGACAGGTAGCGCACCAGGTCGGCGTCCGGGACGCGCCCGGTGAACTGCACCTGCTCCGCGAGTCCGAGCCGCCGGGACAGCTCCACCATCGCGTCGAAGGTGTCGCCGGCGCCGACGAACACCGCGTGCCAGTCGGTCCGCCCGACCTCGTCGCGCAGCTTCGCCAGGGCCCGCAGGGCGTAGTCGACGCCGTCCTGCGGTCCCATGACGCCGAGGTAGCACAGCAGATGGGGCTTGCCGCGCTTCAACTCCGGCTCGGGCGGCACGGGGTGGAACCGTTCGACGTCGGGCGCGCTGCGCACCACGAAGACGTCCTGCGGCCGCCGGCCGCCACGGCGCACCGCGACGTCCCGGTAGCTCTCGTTCGTGGCGAGCACCACGTCCGCGGCCCGGTAGGTCATCCGTTCCAGCGCGCACACGGCGCGGTAGAGCAGGTCCTCGCCGCGGCCGAACCGGGAGAGGTACAGCTCGGGCACCAGGTCGTGCTGGTCGAAGACGAACCGCGCGCCGCGCCGCTTCATCCACAGGGCCGGCAGGAACAGCAGGTCGGGCGGGTTGCAGGCGTGGACCACGTCGACCGGGCCGACCTTCCGGGCCAGCCGGACCGTGTGCCACAGCGCCGATCCGTACTCCCGCAGGTAGCCGGCCGGCCCTCCGGTGGCCGCGCGCAACGGGTAGCGGTGGATCCGCACCCCGTCGATCACCGTCTCCGGCTCCGTGTCCCGCTTGGTCCCGCGGGGGCAGATGACGTGCACCTCCCAGCCCGCGTCGCGCAGCGTGGTGCACTCCTGCCACACCCGCCGGTCGAACGGCACCGACAGGTTCTCCACCAGGACCAGCGCGCGCCGGCCCGGCCGGCCGCCGCCGGCCGTGTCCCTGGACGACGTGTCACCAAGCAAGGCCCATGTACCCCGGTTCGGTCCGGCGCGCCTCGGCGTCGGGAAGGCGGACGAGATCGACGATCAGCGGGCCGTCGCCGTGCGGCAGCGCCGCCAGTACGGCCGGGTCCCTGGTCCCGACCAGGCACACCTCGGCGTGCTCGAGCACCTCGCCGACGGAGTCCGCGAGCAGGTGCGCGAGGTGCGGCAGCCGGGTCTCGATGTACTCGCGGTTCGCGCCGAGCAGCCGGGACAGGCTCACGTTGGCGTCGTGGATCCTGAGGTCGTACCCCTTGCCGAAGAGCCGCTCCGCCAGTTCGACGAGCGGGCTCTCGCGCAGGTCGTCGGTGCCGGGTTTGAAGGAGAGCCCGAACAGCCCCACCCGGCGCTTGCCGGTGCGCTCCACCAGCTCCACCGCGCGCTGCAGGTGGTCGGAGTTGGAGGGCAGCACATGGGCGAGGATGGGAACCGAGACGTCGGCCCGCTGCGCGGCGTACACCAGGCTGCGCAGGTCCTTGGGCAGGCAGGAGCCGCCGAAGGCGAAGCCGGGCCGCAGGTAGGCGGGGCTGATGTTCAGCTTGCGGTCGGCCAGGAACACGTCCATCACCTGGTGCGAGTCCACCCCGAGCGCCTGGCACACCGCGCCCAGCTCGTTCGCGAAGCCGATCTTGAGGCCGTGGAACGCGTTGTCCGCGTACTTGATCGCCTCGGCCGTCGGGATCGGCACCCGGAACACCTCGCCGGGCAGGCCCTCGTACAGCGCCGCCACCACGTCGCCGCTCGCCGGGTCGAGTTCGCCGATGACGGTCTTGGGCGGGTCGAAGAAGTCCCGCACGCTCGTGCCCTCGCGCAGGAACTCCGGGTTGACCGCGACCCCGACGTCCACCCCGGCCGTGCCGCCGACGGACTTCTCCAGGATCGGCACCAGCAGGTCCAGGCAGGTGCCCGGGAGCATGGTGCTGCGGAACACCACGGTGTGCCGCCCGCCCCGCTCGGCCAGCGCGGCTCCGATCTGCTCGGTGACCCGCTCCAAGTACGTGGTGCACAGGCTGCCGTTGGGCTCCGAGGGCGTGCCCACGCAGACCAGCGACACCTCGCTTCCCATGATCGCCTCGCGGACGTCACGGGTGGCGCGTAACGCCCCGCTCCCCACGACCTCGGCGACGAGCTCGCCGATCCGCTCCTCGACCACCGGGGCCCTGCCGTCGTTGACCAGGTCGACCTTCACCTGGTTGACGTCCACCCCGATGACCTCGTGCCCCGTGCCGGCCAGACACGCGGCCGACACGCAGCCCACGTAGCCGAGCCCGAAGACGCTGACTCTCATGTCCCGTTCCTCCCCCCAGGCAGACCCTCGCGGCCTGCGTTCCGTGCGCCGGCCGGACGACGGTCCCGGCGCATCAGTAGGCCCCCTGGCCGTAGAACACCGCGCGCAGCGTCTTCCACAGGATCACTGTGTCGAGGGCGAGCGACCAGTCCTCCACGTACCGCAGGTCCAGCCGGACCGACTCCTCCCACGACAGGTCGCTGCGTCCGCTGATCTGCCACAGACCGGTGAGTCCGGGCTTGACCAGCAGCCGCCGCCGGATGTCCGGGCCGTACGCGGCGCACTCCTCCGGCAACGGAGGCCGCGGACCGACGAGCGACATCGATCCGGTGAGCACGTTGAGGAGCTGCGGGAGCTCGTCGATCGAGTACCGGCGCAGCACCGCTCCCACCCGGGTCACCCGCGGGTCCCGGCGGAGCTTGAACAGCAGGCCGGCGCCCTCGTTGCGGTCGGCCAGTCCGGCACGGACCCGGTCGGCCCCGACGACCATGGTGCGGAACTTGAGGATGGTGAACTCGCGGCCGTCCTTGCCGACCCTGCGCTGGCGGTAGAACGCCCCGCCCGGGCTGGTCGCCAGCACGAGCAGCCCGACGCACACCATCAGCGGCGCGAACAGCACCAGCAGGAGCGCCGCGCCCAGCCGGTCGACGATCCCTTTGACCACCCGGCGGCCCCCGGTGAAGGCCGGCATGCTGACCCGCAGCAGCGGGATCCCGAGCACCGCGTCGATGTGCAGCCGCGGGCCGGCCACCTCCATCAGCACGGGGGCCACGACCATGTCGGCGTCGCTGCCCTCGAGGTTCCAGGCCAGCCGTTGCAGCCGGTCCGGCGACCAGTGCGGGTCCGGGGTGACCGCGACGACGCGGTAACCGTCGCGGCGGACGTGGCCGGCGACGTCCGTCAGCCGGCCGACGACCGGTACTCCCTCCAGATGGTCGCCGTCGGGCCCGAGACCGTCCGGCGTGCACACCGCGTCCACCCGCCAGCCGAGGTGCGGGAACTTGCGGGTCCGGGTGATCAGGTCGCGCACCGTGTCCGGGCTGCCGGCGGCGAGCACCGGTCTCAGGCACCATCCGTCCTTCCGCTGCTTGTGCAGCCGGAGGCGGAGCAGGTACCGCGTGGTCATGGTGACGAGCGCGATCGCGGGAATCGCGACGAAGATCCAGAGTTTGATGTTGCGCGAGGTCAGGGCGATTCCACCGAGTGCCAGAACAACGGTCGCCGCGAAAAGCGAGCGTCCGAGCCGGCGGAATTCCTCGGCCCCCTGGCCGAGGACCGCCGGAGCCCAGGATCGGCTCACCGCGAGCGCCCCCAGTACCAGAAGCCAGGTGCCGAATGCGAGAATCCCCCATTTCTCGTGCCAGTTGGCCGCGTCCCGGGCTCCGAAGAAATTGCCGATCGCCGCCACCACACAAGCCGTGGCCACGGCGTCGCCGCTGATCACGGTACGGCGGTACCGCTGCTCCCAGTCGATCGCGGGCCGGCTGATCGCCCCGTTCGCCAGACGCCCGCGCGTCGACGGAAACGGGCTGAGTAATCCCCCATGCCGCACAGAACCCCCCAGGTCCCCAGTGGTTCGACGTGTTCCCCTGACACCGTTTCTCCACCCGGGAGGCCCCCGCCCCCCGCGCCGCGCCGTTCCTCCCCATGGGAGGCCCCCGCCCCCCGTCCCCCGCCCCTGCACCTGTCATTCCGGCTGTTTCAGAACCGGTCGGACGACCCACTCCGGCGGCGGACCCGTACGTCCTGCCGGGCTCTCGAGGTGGGTGGGAGCCCGTCGACCCCTCCCGGGTGCCCCCCGCACCCGGGGCCCTTTTCGGGCTCCAGGAATCGATCACTCCCGCGTTCGGCGTGAAAGGTGTGACCGCTGGTTTTCCATAACGCCGGACCTAAAGATCATTATCGTTCGCCCCGTGTCCGAACGGCTGAAGCAAGGTCAATCTAGACCATCGGGGGCCGGTGTGTAGAGGGCTCGTGTGTGATTTGTGGTCAACCTTTGGGAACGAACGCATTGTCGAGTGACCGCCCCCGGGTTTCTTCGGTCCGCCGCGCGCTCCGGCGGCCCGTCCGG
>NZ_JAHWZY010000048.1:0-43776 GCF_041380215.1 Streptomyces pimonensis | reverse complement strand
TAGGTCCGAGTCGTGATCGACGCCCATGAGATGGGCCACGAGAGCAGTACGCCCGAGGTCGTGCACGTGCGCGGACGTGGTGACTTCCCGGGACACAGCCGTCATCCAAACGGTGCCGCTCCTGCGCTGCACCTCCCAAACCAGAGTCGGACTACCGACGTCTGTCCTGGCTGGGCCGTGGCGGCCCTCACCCTTGCTCCTCGGAGGTCTCCCTGTTACGTTTGTTATTGTTCAACCACTAACAGAGGAGTATTCATGAGCGTCAACCCGACCCGCGAGCTCACCCCCGCACAGCACGCCCTGGCAGAGCACCTTCGGCTGGTGTCGTCCGGCCAGATCGACGAGTGGATCGAGCTGTACGCCGCGGACGGCACGGTCGAGTTCCCCTTCGCCCCCGCCGGTGTGCCTACCCTGGTGCAGGGACGCGAGGCGCTGATCGCCCACATGCGCGGCTTCCCGCAGACCTTCGACGTGAAGTTCGTCGACGTGAAGTTCATCGAGACGGCCAACCCCCGGACCGCGGTCGCCGAATACCGCTCGGAGGGAATCGCCCTCAGCACCGGCAAGCCGTACGAGCAGACAGTCATCACGGTGATCCGCCTCGACGAGGCGGGCCTGGTCGAGCAGTTCGTCGACTACTGGAATCCTCTCGTGGTCATCGAGGCCATGACCCCCGACGAGGCGGCCAGCGGCCAAGACGTGTCGTGGCCCTCGGAGCGTTGATCCCGGTGCGACGGGGTGAGACGGGTCGCCCACCCGTCTCACCCCGTCGCACCCTGTCCCACTCCGCAGTGAGAGACTGGGAGACATGCCCGCCCCTGGCTCCAGAGTGAAGAGCGATCAACGCCGTCGAGTCGTGCTGGACGCTGCCGTGGCCTGCTTTGCGCGCAAGGGTTACTACGGCACGACCACTGGTGAGATCGCCGAACGGGCCGAAATCTCTCAGCCCTACGTCTACCGCCTGTTCGCCAGCAAGGAGGCGTTGTTCGCCGGTGCCATCCTCCACGTGTCCGAGCTGATCTCGGATGCTCTGACCGGCGCCGAAGCCGGCGCCGATGAGGCCGGGCCGCACCGGCAGCCGGAGGCGGTGATGCGTGCGATCCGGTCCGCCTACAGCACCCTGATCGAGGACCGGGACGTCATGCGGTTCCTCATGCAGGCCAGTTGCGCAGCCGATGAGCCGCTCGTGGCTGAGGCGTTGCGCACGTGCTATGCCAGGCAGGTCGAACTCGTCAGTGAGCTCCTGAACCACGACGACGCTGCGGTCCGGCACTGGTTCGGCGCCGGTATGCTCGAAAATGTCACGCTGACCCTCGGCCTGGCCGACGTCGACGAGCCCTGGGCGCGGACCCTCAGCGGACAACGGTCTCGTTCGGACGGCGGTAGCTTCGCCCACCGGGAGTCGCCGTAGCTTCCGCCGAAAAACAGGCGGCTATGTAGGCGGCCGGCCAGGCCGTCCCACTTCCTTGGAACTGGGACGCCGTCCGACGGTGTCGACGTCGATCGACACTGCCCAGGTCAGGACCGTCCCAGAAGTTGTGCCACAAGTGCGTCCCGGATTAGTACTCCAGTGCGGTTTCGTGATCTGTCCAGCAGGATCGTCGTCGGTAGTGGCTGCGGCGGGCTGTTGCCTGGTGGCGTCTGCGCCAGTGGGACCAGTGCAGCAGTCTGCCCGCGGTCACGGCCGGTGCCGTGAGGACGGCGGCGAGCAGGTGGCGGATCTCGGGGACGGTCAACGTGATCGGGTCGCTGCCGCGGGTGGGGTGGAGTGGATCGACGGGCCGTTGTGGTGCCGGGTCGGCGGCAAGGGCGGTCAGGAACGCCGGCGCGAGCATGGCGAGCGTGATGTGCCGGTGCCGTGATGTCCAGTTGCGGACCTGGTAGTGGTCGAGTCCGACCTGGCCCTTGGCGGCCTGGAAGCACTCCTCGATGCTCCAGCGGATCCCGGCGACGCGGACCAGTTCGGCCAGAGGCACTTCGGCGGGTGACCAGCACAGGCAGAAGGCGAGTTCGCCGGTGGTGCGGTTGCGACGGATGAGCAGGTGGCGGTGTTCGTCGGTGCCGATGTGGCTCCAGGCCCAGTCGTAGTGGCGCGGGCCCTTCGCGCCGCTGCCCGCGCTGTGCCGCTGCCAGGCGGTGGCGGGCAGGCGTGCGGCGAGGGTGTCGGCGCGGATGGGGGTGCGGCCTGAGTTGATCCGCACCCTGGTCGAGCAGGCGACCGCGAGAACGTAGCCGGTCCCGCGTGCCTCCAGGGCGGCACGCAGTCGCGGGTCCTGACCGTAGGCTTCGTCACCGGTCACCCACGGTGCCGGCGCCCCGGAGTCCAGCGCGGCGGCGATCATCTCCCAGGCCAGGCGGGGCTTGGTCGCGAACTCGGTCTCGTCGGGTATCCCGGCCATCCGGCGGCGTTCGGGATCGGTGCACCAGGACAGTTCGGGCAGGTAGAGGCGGCGGTCGATCAGAGCCCGTCCCCGGCTGGTGGCGTAGGCGAGGAAGACGCCGACCTGGGAGTTCTCGATGCGCCCGGCGGTGCCGGTGTACTGGCGCTGGACGCCCGCCGAGGCGCGGCCCTTCTTCACGAAGCCGGTCTCGTCCACGATCAGCACCGCGCCCTCGGTGCCGAGGTGTTCGACGGCGTAGGCCCGGATATCGTCACGGACGGCGTCGGCGTCCCAGCGGGCGTAGCGCAACAGCCGCTATGGCCAAACGTCCCGGTTGACGATCAGGCGTCGAAGTGCGCAGGGCCTTCGGCCGGGATCCATGACCTGACGCCTACCGCTGTTTTCCGTTCGGACACTCCCCGAGAGCCGGGCCCGGCACGAACCGCCCCGTCGTGCCGGGTCCCACTGCTCCGGTGTGCCGGCGCACGCACCCTCGTTCGGTGCGCCGGCACACACGGCCCAGACCCTGCCGGCCCGGACATGGAGGAAACCGGTGTGCCTCGGCAGGGTCTTCCGCGCGGGGCCGCGTCGGGGGTGGGCGCGGGCCCGCGGTCCTGGGGTGGTGCGGTGCCGCCCCGCCGGCGCCGGGTGGGCGCGGGGCGGTCGGTGAAGGTCGCGGCCCGGCCGCCGCCCGGGGTGGTGGGGCGGCCGGTGAGGTGCGGGGGTGACCCGCGCAGGTCAGTTGTCGTACGGGCGGCGGGCCTTGGCCTCCTTGGTGGCCAGCGCCCACCAGCTCAGCTTGTCCCAGAGGACCTTGGCGGCCGCCTCCGCGTCCGTGGGGTCGGTCAGGTTGCCCTCGGCGTCGAACTGCGCCCAGGGGCCGTGGAAGCTGATGGCGTCACGGACCGGGACGGCGTGCAGCTCGTTGAAGATGTGCCGCAGCTGCTGGACGGCGCGCAGACCGCCGGCGAGGCCGCCGTAGCCGACGAAGCCGACGGGCTTGGCGTGCCACTCGTACTGGGTCCAGTCCGCGGCGGCCTTCAGCGCGGCCGGGAAGCTGTGGTTGTACTCCGGCGTCACCACGACGAAGCCGTCCGCCGCGGACAGCCGGGCGGAGAACGCCGCGAGCAGTTCGGCGACCTCGGGCGACGGCTCGTCGGTCAGGGCGGTCGGCAGCGGGAAGTCCGCGAGGTCGACCAGGTCGACCTCGATGTCGTCGCGTCCGTCGGCGGTGCCGACGAACCAGTTCGCGATCGTGGGCCCGAATCGGCCCTTGCGCACACTCGACAGGATCACGGCCACGCGGATGCGGTCACTCGACATGTCAGCCCTTTCACGGCGGTTCACTTCCTCCACCCATAGAAGAACAAACCTGCACGCTGGTTTTCAAGTCGTATCGAAGAATCCGATGGGACGCACCGCTGCCGGGCCCGCCGCCCAAGGGGCGGGCCCGGCAGTCGGGAGGGCCCTCAGGAGGGCCGGTCAGTCGACGCTCTGCAGGATGTGGGGTTCGGCGAGGTCCTCCTCGTAACCGGCCAGGCGGATCGGAGCGGACCTCCCCCAGACCTCCAGGAACCCCGGATCCGGGGGCAGCGGGCCCCGTCCCGCGCCCTGCCCCGGCCGCTCGGGCGTCCGTTGTGCTGCCATCCGCTCTCTCCCTTCTCCCGGTGGGGTGGTTCAGCGTGCGGCGGCCCCGGTCCGTACCGGGGGAGTGCTCTGCGGCTCGCCGGCCGTCTCCCCGGACGTGAGGGCCTCGGCCAGCTGCCTGGCCAGCTCCAGCCGCCGGATCTTCGCGGTGGCCGTGCGCGGCAGGTCGGACAGCCGGCGCTGGACGGGCGTGCCCAGGACGGGCCCGCCCGCGACGGCGGCCTTCCAGCGCTCCGGGTCGAGCGGCTTGTCGCCGCGGGTGCACACCACCGGTACGGGCTGCTTGTCGGGGCCGGGCACGATGACCAGCTCGGTCAGCTCGTCCAGCTTGTGCAGCACCGCGTCCTCGATCTCCAGGGTGGAGTCGATGCCCGGGATGACGTCGACCTCCCGGTCGAGCAGGTGCAGACAGCCCCACTTGGTGCGGTAGCCGACGTCCCCACCCCGCCACCACTCGCCGATGACCTGCTTGTCGAAGCGCTCCTGCTCGCCGTAGTACGTCAGCGCGCGGCCGGCCGTGGCGACGTCGATGTAGCCGGGGTTCTCCTTCGACGGCCGGGCGCCGCCCCGCGACACCAGCCGGTACTTGGTCATGCCGGGCGTGGAATAGCCCTGGCAGCGGCCGTCGGCCTTCAGGGCGTTGCGGCGCCGGTAGGTGCGGCCGGCCAGCGGACCGCACTCGCTCTGCCCGTACACCTGGAGGAACACCGGGCTGCGGCGGTCCGTGGCGTGCAGGAACTTGTGCATCGTGCTGGGGTGGATCGCGTCGAAGGTGCTGTTGAAGTACTTGACGTTGGAGATCGGCCGACGCGGGTCCTCGAGCATCTCCTCCCACTCCAGGAAGGAGTTGGGGTGGGTCTCCAGGACGCCCGGACGGTGGCGGACCAGCATGTCGGCGACGTGCGCCGGGCTGCCGTCGTCCATGAAGACCATCGGCATGCCGCGCGTCTGCAGCACGGCCAGGCCCAGGTACATCCGCGAGTGCACGTACGACACGTGCATGGCGACCGTCTCCCGCTTGCGGATGAAGGAGACGACCTTGTCCTGCCAGTTGCCGCGGGCGCCCAGCGAACGGGCCGAGTGCACCACCAGCTTGGGCACGCCGGTCGTCCCGGAGGTGTGCGTCATCAGGGCCGGCTGGTCGGGGTCGAGCAGCACCGGCCTGCGCTCCGGCGCGCCCGCCAGGTCCGCGAGCGTGACGGCGTCCGGGTGGGGGCCCGTCGCGCTGAGGACCCGCTCGGTCAGCTCGCGCAGCGGCAGGCCGGCCAGCGAGCCGTTCAGCTTCGCCTCGTCGGTGAGCAGGGTGGGGCGCTCGAGCCGCTCCAGCAGCTTGCCGATCGTCTCGCCGTCCAGATGCGGGGAGAGCATCGCCGGCACCGCGCCGATCCGGGCCACCGCGCAGGCCAGCACCGTGATGTCGAAGCTCGACTTCTTGTACACGGCCACGTGCTCGCTGGGGCGCACGCCCGCGGCCCACAGCCGGTCGGCGGTGTCGGCCACGAGCCGGGCGAACTCCCGGACGGTCAGCTTCTGGCCCACCTCCGGGAATGCCTCCATGTCGTGGTCGAGCGTGATCGGGGTGTCGCCGTACTTCTGCGCGGCACGCTCGGAGACGACTCCGAGGTAGAGGAACTTCTTGCTTTTCGGCACCTTGAACATCAGGACTCTTCCTCCGAGAACCGACACGCGAAAACGGGAATTCCTCCGGAAAATCTCCCATGCGAATGCGTCGCGAGAAAGGGGAGGTCCGTCAATGTGTCATATCGCGGGGAAAAGGAAAGGCCGGGCCGCGCGGAGAGCGCGGTCCGGCCGGCCGTGTGCGGCACACGGGATCGAAAAAGGGCGTCAGCCCTTCTTCAGCCCCTGCTTGAGCGCTTCGGCCACCTGCATCGTGCGCACGGTCTGGTAGCCGACGGCGGCGAGGTTGTCGTCGGTGACGTTCTGCGCGAGGTGGCCGGGGATGGCCTGCAGGCCCGAGGTGGCGCTGACCCCGTAGGGGTTGCCGTTGCTCGGCGTGAGCAGGATGTCGTCGGTGACGCCGGGCGGCACGATGACGGCCCCCCAGTGGTAGAAGACGTTGCTCAGGGACAGGATCGTGGACTCCTGGCCGCCGTGCGGGGTTCCCGTCGAGGTGAACGCGGACATCGCCTTGTTCATCAGGCCGCGCCGCGCGTGCAGTTCGAAGGTCTGGTCGATGAAGTGCTTGAGCGGTCCGGCCAGCAGGCCGTAGCGGCCCGGCGTGCCCCAGACGACGGCGTCGGCCCAGTCCAGGTCGTCGATGGCGGCCACCTGTACCTCGCCGGCGGCGGCCGCGTGTTCGTTGTTCGCCTGGGTCCATTCCTTGTAGTTGGGCGCGAGCGGCTCGTCGGTGATTTCGGCGACCCGCCGCAGCCGTACCTCGGCCCCGGCCTTCTCAGCCGCCTCGGCGGCGGCGACAGCCAGCTTGTGGATGTTTCCGGTGGCCGAATAGTAGACGATGGCGACATTGGTCATGCCTGTACTGCTCCCTCATCGGATTGAGTGCTCGAGCCGTCTTCCGGCTGCGAGTTCGCGCTCCATGGTGTCGCGGGCACGGCAGATGGGCCACCGGGATCCGATAGTCCGTCAAGTTCCCTCCTCTTCCGGCCGGTCGGCCGGTTTCCCGGCCTTGCGCGGCGGTGCTGCGGCAGGCCGGCGGCGGGTCACTCCCCGCCCGCCTCGACGCCCGGCGGGTTGTCGATGATGTAGCGCCAGAGGCCGTCGGCACCGCGCCGGGCCACGTCGGTGGCGGTGCCCTCGATGTGGACGTGCTCCCCGTCGGGCTTGGTGCCGTCGATGACGAAGTCGCCGATCAGCAGGGCCGTGTCGTCGTAGACGTACGTGTGCCGCAGGCTGATCTCGATCGGGACGCCCAGGGCGAGGAAGCTGCTGGTCGCCCGGCGGCGGCCGTCACCGGTCACCACCACGCCCGGCTGCAGTACCCGCACCGCCTCCGGTTCGAAGAGCCGGTCGATGGCGCCGAGGTCCTTGGCGTTGAAGGCCTCGACGAAGACCGAGGGCAACCGGGCCGGGTCACTGACTGCCATGATCTCTCTCCCCTCGGGTCAGGCGGCGGCGGGAGCGGCGGCGGCGGCCTTCAGCGCCGCGGCGACCTGGATGGTGCGGCGGGTCTGGTAGGCGATGGCGCCGGCGTTCTCGTCGTGGATGAAGCCGGCGCGGTTGCCGGTCACGGTGCTCGCGCCGTACGGGTTGCCGTTGTTCTTCTCGTACAGCACCGGGTCGGCGGAGCCGGTGGCGACGATGACCGAACCCCAGTGGCAGATCGCGTTGTGCAGCGCGAGGATCGCCGTCACCTGGCCGCCGTGCTCGGCGGAGCCGGAGGCGAAGGCGGAGACGGCCTTGTCGAGCAGCTTGCCGTGGATCGACAGCGACGAGGAGGTGTTGATGAACTGCATCAGCTGCGGGGCGGCCAGTCCGAAGTGGACGGGCGAGCCGAGCAGGACCGCGTCGGCCCACTCCAGGTCGTCCAGCGTCGCCTCGGGTATGTCCGCCACGCTGGCGGCGTGCTCCTGGGAGCCGGGCCGTCCGGTGGCCGCGAGTTCGGGCACCCGGCGCAACCGCACCTCGGCGCCCTCCGCGGCGGCGGCGTCCGCGGCCGCCTGGGCGAGCTGGTGGGTGGAGCCGGTGGACGAGTAGTAGATGACGGCGACGTTGGTCATGGTCGGGCGCTCCCTGGGCGTACGGGGTCATGAGTACGTGGGCGGTGGAATGTGCGGCCGCCGGCCACATCGTTCTGCGCCGGGCGGGGGCGCCGCAACGAAGGGCCCGCGAGTGCGTCAGGTCGTACGCCCGCCGCGCACGACGCCGCAGACGGCGACCGCCAGGGCCAGCGCCAGGAACAGCGCCAGCGAGGCGAACCGATCGAAGTGGGCGGCGAGTTGGGCGCCCGCCCCGGCTCCCACGTTGAGCGTGAAGCCGTACAGGGCGATCGCCGTGGTCTGGGCCGCAGCCCCGGCCCGGGCGCCGACCGACTGAATGAGCGCGGGACCGAGCGTGGAGAAGCCCGCCATGAACGCGAACAGGGCGGCCCCGAGCGCGACGGCGTCGTTCCCGCCGAGGGCGGCGGCCAGCAGCGCGGCGACGGTCACCAGGAGCGCCCCGGTGGCGCGGCGGGAGGCGGGGAAACGGGCCAGGAAGGGGGCGACCAGGGCGGCGCCCAGCAGCGCCGGCAGGGCGCTGGCGCGCAGCGCGAGCAGCGGCCCGCCGCCGTCCGTCACCTCGTCGGGCCCGTACAGCTGGACTCCGGTGTAGAGGGCGGTGAGGCTGCCCGCGCCGACCAGGATGACCAGGTACAGCGGGATCATCCGGGAGCCCAGGGCGGTCTTCACGCCGGAGAGGCCGCCCCCGTTCTGCCGCTCCTCGGGCAGCAGGACCCGCCAGGAGACGACGGCCCCCGCCAGCAGCAGCGGCACGGTCCCCCAGAACGTCCACACCCAGCCGAACCACGCCGCCACCAGCTGCGCCTCGACCTGGCCGATCACGACCGTGGCCCCCATGCAGGCGGAGACCACGGTCAGGGCCAGGGAGGCGCGGTGCGGGGCGACGCGGGCGTTGATGTAGGCGTACGCCATGGGGATGAACGAGCCCGCGAACAGGCCTTGCAGGGCGCGCAGGACGACCCCGTCGGTCAGGGAGGCCGCCAGGGGCAGCAGGGCGGTGACGACGGCCGTGGCGAGGACGCTGGCCACCATCACGGTGCGCCGCCCCCAGCGGGTGGACAGCGGCCCGCTGAGCAGCGAGCCCACCGCGTGGGCGAAGGCGAACGCGGTGGTCGAGGCCGCCGCCGCTCCGGTCGACACGCCCCAGGCGCCGGCGAGTTCCGGCATGAGCGGGATGGTGACGTACATCTGGCCGACCACGAGCACGCCCATCACGGACACGGTGGCGACGGTCGCGACGAGCGGTGCGGTCCCCGGCGTCACCGAGGGCGGGGCCTCGGCGACCGATAATTTCGACATACACCTACCCTCGGAGGCCCCCCGGCCCCCGGCAACCGCTCGCCTGGCTATCCGTCAAGTCCCGCTCCGCGCGCCGGTGCTTTCCGGCCCGGCTGTCCAGGGAGCCGGCCGCCGCTCCTGTTCGAGGACGGCGTGCACAACGGAACCGTGCCAGCGATCTCGCGCAGTGACAGGTGTTCCTCGTCGCGCAGCCGGAGGGCGGTGGCGAGCAGGTCTTCGTCGCAGACCTTGACGCCGCCGATCGCCCTGCCTTTCGTACGGGCGGTCCTCTGGCCTTCGAGGGTCTTGTCGCGGATGTGGTCGCGCTCGGACTCCGTCATGGCGGCGAAGAAGGTGAATAGGGCGGCCCCGTACCCGGCCGGGTCATGCTTCCCTGCCAGGGGGCCGGTAAGGAACTCCAGCTCGATCTCCGCGTCCCGCAGCTCCTCGGCGACCTTCGGCAGCTCCAGGGCGCCGCGGCCCAGGCGCTTCGTCTCGTGCACCACGAGCGTGACCTTCGCGCCCAGCGAGCGGTACTCGCGGGCCACCGCCAGGGCGGCCTTCGTCTCGGGGCGTTCCCCGACCCGGGTGCTGATCTGCTGCTGGAAGGTGCCGGGAAGGCGGTCCTTCCTCTGCGGCGCGGGTCAGCGCTGCGATCCGGATTCCGCTGCGGACAGCCTCTCCGGTGCCGTGCCCTCCGTGAGGCTCAGCTCCTGGGTCCCTACGACGGACAGCAGTTCCAGCTGCTCGGCTCCCGGGCTTCCGGGCGGGGCGGTGAACCACAGCAGTCGTTGCCGTCCGTCCTCGCTGAGGAGGTTGTGGCAGTCGAGTTCGATGACGCCGAGCATGGGGTGGACGATCCTCTTGTGGTCCATGCGGCGCACCGCGACGTCGTGGGTGTCCCAGAGGGCTGCGAACTCCTGGCTGCGGCGGCGCAGCACGGCGACCATCTTCGTGACCTCCGCGTCCCGGCCGCGCCGGGCGGCCGCTGCCTGGAGGTCGGCCACGAACACCCGGGAGTGGTGCGGGTGGTCCTCGGGCGGGTACATCTCGCGCGCCTGCGGGTCGGTGAACCAGCGGTACACGAAGCTCGCCGCCGGGCCGCGGTGTGCCGGGGACTTGCCGAGCAGGGTCAGCGCCAGGTCGTTTTCCACCAGGGTTTCGTGCAGGTCGGTGATGACGCGCGCGGGGGTGTTGGACAGCCGGTCCAGAAGTCCGAGGAGCGCGGGCTGCACGTGTGCCGATGTTCCGTGTGCGGGCGGAGGGACCGGCCGTCCGGCCAGGTGAAACAGGTGGTCGCGCTCGTCGCCGTTCAGGCGCAGGGCTCGGGCGAGGGCGGCCAGTGTCTGGGTCGAGGGCTGCACGCCGTTCTTTGCGCTGCCGCGTTCCAGCTCGGTGTAGTAGTCGGCTGACAGCCCTGCCAGCTGCGCGACTTCCTCGCGGCGCAGTCCGGGGACGCGTCGGCGCGGGCCTTGGGGGAGACCGACCTCGGCGGGGCGGATACGGTCGCGGCGGGTCCTGAGGAAGGCACCGAGTTCTGGAAGGTTCACCCCTCCATGGTCGCTCGTACGCCGGAGCGCAGCCAGGGGGTGGCATCCCCTGGGTAGACGCAGCCCTGGCTGGGGATGGGGGACCGGCCGATCGTGGAGGACGCGGCAGGGCGACGGCAAGGCCGCGGCCCGGCCCCCCATCCACCACAGGAGTCAGCTATGCCTATCCCCGCTTCCCTCGACGGGACCGCTGCCCCGGCCCAGCCCTCCGCCTCACCCCGTGTCGCGATCGTCGCCGGCGGCTCGCGCGGCATCGGCCGCCGGACCGTCGGCCGGCTGGCCGCCGACGGGTACGCCGTCGTGGTCGGCTGTGCCAACAACCAGGACGAGGCCGAAGCCGCCGTGAAGGAGGTCGTCACCGGCGGTGGCCGGGCTGTCGCAGTGCGCGCAGACGTCGCCGACGAACGTGCGGTCGCGGCCCTGTTCGACACTGCCGAAGCGGAGTTCGGCGGGGTCGACGTCGTCGTGCACGCGGCCGGGCGGATGCACCTGGCGCCGATCGCCGAGCTGGACCTGGCCGTCCTGGACGACCTGCACCGCACCAACATCCGCGGCACGTTCGTCGTCGTCCAGCAGGCCGCCCGTCGGGTGCGCCCCGGCGGCGCGATCGTGACGTTCTCCACGTCCGTGGTGGGGCTGGCCTTCCCGGGCTACGGCGCGTACGCCGCCAGCAAGGGCGCGGTCGAGGCGCTGACGCTGATCCTGGCCCGGGAGCTGCGGGGCCGGGACGTCACCGCCAACACCGTCGCGCCCGGCCCCACGGCCACCGACCTGTTCCTGGACGGCAAGGACGAGGAGATCATCGCCCGCCTGGCCGCCCAGCCCCCGCTGGAGCGCCTCGGTACCCCGGCCGACATCGCCGAGGTCGTCGTGTTCCTGGCCTCCCCGGCCGGCCACTGGATCAACGGACAGGTCATCCGCGCCAACGGCGGAATCATCTGAACCGCCCGCAGCCACCCCGTCGGTCAACGAAAGGCCCTGTCATGAGGAACGACGAAACAGAGAAGGCCGTCCTCTTCACCGGGGCCTCCAGCGGCATCGGGGCACTGTCCGTGCGTGCACCGGCCCTCGCCGGTCACACCGTGTACGCGGTCATCCGCCAGATCGCGACCCGCAACGCGACCGCGGCGGCCGGCCCGACGCGCTACGGCACCGACCACCGGGCCGACGTGCACACCGTCGAGCTGGACGTCACCTCCCAGGACTCCGCCGACGCCGCAGTCGACCGGATCTTCGCCGAGCGCGGCCGGCTGGACGCGGTCGTGCACAACGCCGGGCACATGGTTCTGGGCGCCGCCGAGGCGTTCACCGCAGAGCAGTTCGCGGACCTGTACGACGTGAATGTTCTGCACACCCAGCGCGTCAACCGCGCCGCCCTGCCGAAGCTGCGTGAGCAGGGCTCGGGACTGCTGGTGTGGATCGGCAGCTCCAGCACCCGCGGTGGCTGCTCCCCGTTCCTGGCCCCGTACTTCGCCGCCAAGGCCGCGATGGGCACCCTGGCCGTCAGCTACGCCGCCGAGGTGCTCCCGTTCGACACCGGGCACCGCGATCGTGGTGCCCGGTGCGTTCACCACCGGCACCAACCACTTCGCCAACGCGGGCGCCCCCGCCAACGTCGACGTGCGGAAGCCTACGACCTGCGTCACCGACCCCTGACGGGTGATCTGGGCAAGCGCCTGGCCGCGCTCATCCCTTCGGACGCCGATGTGACCGAGGTCGCTGAAGCCGTCGCGCGACTGGTCGCGATGAAGCGTGGCGCTCGGCCTCTGCACACCCACATGGACCCCAGCCGAGACGGCAGCGAAGTCGTCTCCGCGGTCGCCGACCGCCTCCGCGCCGACTTCTTCCGCCGCATCGGACTGGACAGCCTGCTCACCGCAGGCAGCTCCCCGTAACGCCCCACTGAGAGAAGGAACAACCAGCCGTGCCTTTCGCGAACTTCAAGGTCCCCGAGAAGACCCTCACCCCGAAGCAGAAGGAGGAGATCGTCACCCGCACCACCGAGCTATATGTCGAGATCTACGGCGAGCGCGCCCGTAACAACACCATGGTTCTGGTCGAGGAGGTCGCCGACGGCGGCTGGGGCATCTCCGGCAACGTGCTGACCCTCGCCATGCTCGGCGAGGCGGCACCGACCGACACCAGCGACGCCTGACCGCACCGGCCGTCATCCGGCCGAGACAGCACCTTGAAACCGAGGGCCGCCGGGTCGGGCGTCCGGCCACACGGCCTCGTTCATCCGGGGGCCGGCGGGGAGCTGACACCCCTGAGCCGCTATCGGACGAGGTGGCTCTCGATGTGGTCGAGCACCGCTGACACGGCCTGCCGGTAGGCGGTGCTCGACCGGCGGACCTGGGACAGCAGCATGCCGCCCTGGATGGCGGCCAGCAGAGCGGTGGCGAGCGCGGCGGTGTCAGCGTGCTCGCTCAGCTCGCCGCGCGCCTGCATGCGTGCGAGTCCCGACCTGATGGGGCCTTCCCACCGGTCGAAGGCGGAGACGAGCCTGGTCCGTGCCGACTGGTCGCTGTCGGCGAGTTCGCTGGCGAGCGAGCCGATCTCGCAGCCGCCTTCGCATCCTCTGTCGTCCTGCCGGCTCGCTGCCCCGTCGCACCACTCGCGCAGGGCCTCGATGCTGTCCAGGCTGTCCAGCAGCGGACGCTGCCGGGCGAGCTGGGTGTCCGTCTGATGGTCGATGACCGCCAGGACCAAGCCCTGCTTGTCGCCGAAGTAGTGGTAGATCTGCGACGCGCTGACCCCGGCGGCTGCCTGGATGTCCGGGATGCTCGTGCCCCTCGCGCCCCGGTGGAACATCAGCTCCGCAGCGGTCTCGATGATGCGTTCGCGAGTCCTGCGACCGCCCTTGGTGAGCCGCTGCCTCTCCGGACCTCCGGCTTTCACTGATGTGTCCATGCGCCCACGCTACCAAAGTTGGAATTGACATTCCAACTATGTGCCGTCGATGATCCTGGAAAGGTCATTCCATACCGAGTGGCCGTCTCTTCGGATAGGTGAGTGCCATGCACCTCGACCCGCAGATCGAGACCCTGCTCAAGCAAGTGGCCGCAGAAGGCGGACCCGCGCCCGAGACTCTGACGGTGGCGGAGAACCGCGCGTTCGGGCGCGCCCTCGGCGGCCTGGCCGGGGCTCCCGTACCGGTCGCCGACGTCCGGGACACCACGGCCGTCGCCGACGGCCGTGACACACCCGTCCGTATCTACCGGCCCGCCACCGGGCCGGATGCCGGGCCGCTGCCCGTGACGCTCTTCCTCCACGGCGGCGGGTGGGTCTTCGGTGACCTGGACACCCAGGACAACATCGCCCGCACCGTGGCCGGCCGCTCCGGCACGATCGTGGTCTCCGTCGACTACCGGCTGGCACCCGAGCACCGCTTCCCGGCCGCGGTCGACGACGCCTACGCCGCGCTGACCTGGGTCGCGGACAACGCCGCCGGCTTCGGGGGCGACGGGGAGCGCATCGCCGTGTTCGGCGAGAGCGCCGGCGGCAACCTCGCCGCGGTTCTCGCACAGGACTCCCTGCGCCGCGGGGGACCGCGCATCACGCTCCAGGTGCTCGCCTACCCGGCGGTCGACCGGTTCGACGACAGCCCCTCGATGTACGAGAACATGGCGGGACCGGTCCTCTCCCGTTCCTACCTCGAGTGGTTCTGGGGCGCCTACCTCAGCACCCCTGACCAGGGCGCCGACCCGCGGGTCTCGCCGGCGCGCTTCGACGAACCGGCCGGACTCGCTCCCGCCGTCATCGTCACCGCCGAGAACGACCCCCTGCGCGATCAGGGCGCCCACTACGCCCGCAAGCTGGCCGACGCCGGCGTGCCGGTCCAGCACCTCCCGGTCGAGGGAGCCGTTCACGGCTTCCTCTCGTTCACCGGCTCGGTGCAACTCTCGCGGGACATACTGAACCAGCTCTCGGACGCCGTGGCCGCGGCCTTCAACTGACCCGGCCTGCACGGCCTCGCCAGTCGCCGATCCTCTGCCGCCCGCAAGCAGGACAGCGACCACCACCACTGTGCTGACCCCCGCGGTGAAGAGGCCGGGCCGAGCAGCCCCGGACCGGCCGCTTCGTCCGCGGCAGCTCGTGGCCGTTTCGACCGATGAGCCGTTCGGCAACCGGTCACGGTGACCGCTCACCGAACGGCGGACCCTCACACCCGGAGAGCCGGAACGGACCCCGCCCAGCCCAGAGGGAGGTTTCCGGTTCGGTGGTCTGCGCCCGGGGCGAGGATTCGTGGGGCACGCCGACTCATCCCGTCGCGGAGGGCTCAGGCCGAGGGAACTCCTGCGCGACCGTGGGCGATCGCCGAAGACCAGGTGAAGGCAGCTGTCCGCGCGGGCCATGTCGAAGTTGCGTTTTCCCTGTCCAAGCGGCCTCCCGCACCGATCATCGCAGAGGCTGGGGCGGTGACCGGCGGGGCAGGCTCGGCCTCGGGGAACATCGGTACAGCCGTTGGCGCTGAGATTGATCATGAGGTCTAGCTGCGGATCTCCGTGTTCGGGTGAGGCTGGGCCTGGAGGCGTTCGCGGAGGTCGATCTCCTCGGGAGTGAGCGGGTCCCCGGGCCGACGGATGCGGACGGGCTTGGGCCGCACCGGCAGGCTGTCGTCCGCGGCGGCTTCCTCAGCTTCGGCCAACGCTCGGTAGAGCGAGGCGACCGAGGGGTTCTTGCCCGCGTTCTTCCCGGTCTTGATGACCAGCTTCTTGGCGATCTCCGGGACGGGGACGCCCTTTTCCTTGAGTGCGATGGCGAAGGTAAGCATGTCGTCGTCGATGACCTTCGGCCTTCCGCCGTGGTTGCCCTTGGCCGCAGCGGTGACCTGACCTTCGAGGGTCTTTTCCCGGATGTAGTTGCGCTCGATCTGCCCGGCCACGGCGAGCACGGCGAAGAACATGGCGCCCATGCCGTTGGGGTCGTAGATGCCGGTGAGCGGGCCTGTGAGGAGTTCGAGCTGGATGCCGCCGGCCTGAAGCTCGGCGGACAGCGTCATCAGCTCGGCGGCGTTGCGCGCGAGGCGCTTGAGCTCGTGGACGGTGAAGATGACCGGCGTCTCGGGTGCGGCTTCTTTGAACTGGCGGGCCAGGGCAAGCGCCTTCTCCAGCTCGGGCCGCACCTTGATGCGGGTGCTGATCTGCTCCTTGAAGACTTTGTGGCACTCCGCCCGATGGAGAGCTTCGAGCTGGCTCGCCAGCTCCTGCCGGGCGGTCGATGTCCTTGCGTACCCGATCCGGACCGGCCGCTCGGTACGGGGCGCGGGCACGATGGCGAGCGCCGGGCCCTGCTTCCACGCGCGGCCCGGGTGCCGGTCGGCGGGGACGGGGATCTCCAGTTCTTCGCGGAGCGCGGGAACGAGGACGAAGCGCGGGGTGTGGTACTTCGCGGCGGTCTTCCCGCCCCGGGTGCGGCAGGGGCTACCGGCGGGCGCGTCACAGTTCGGGCAGTCGTGACGTTCTACCGCCAATGCGGCCTGATCGGGCGTGAGATCCATGGCGGCAGTCTCTCAGAAGTGCCTCGCACAACATGCGGGTTTCGAGAGGGCTTTTGCGAGTGGCGACCTGCGGAAACGTGATCGCTTCCGGCGCTCTCGCAGAACTCTCACAGATGTTCATTTGTGAGAATGCCGAGCAGTCGAACGCGGGCGCCCGATCGGAGCGCCTTGCCGGACGCCACGTCGCGGCGAAGGCCGCGGGCGTCCGACCTCCTGCACGTCGCCGTAGTGCTGCTCATGCATGGTGAGTGTGATGGTGGCCAGGGAGTGTCGTTGGGCTGGAGGGTCTGCCAGGAGTCGTCGGCTTCGCGGAATTGGTTAACAGAGGGCGAAGTTGTCTACCGCTCTGTCTGTGTGGTCGGAACCGATTTGTGTGCTCAGGCGGGCTGACGGAGTGCGCTGACCAGTGCGCGCGGGTCGTCTGCGTGGAAGCGGATGGTGTGGGCCTCTTCCGTTGCACCGAGCGGGCGGGTGAAAGGGAGTGGCCGGTTCAGCTCCAGGGTCACCGAGGTCTGGCTGCCCACGATGAGGTCGAGGACCCCGTCCTCGGAGAGGGTGATCAGGCTGCCTTCGGGGTAGCGCCGGTCGACCCGGACCGAGGCGACCGCGTCCGGCGGTACGGCGAGGTCGAAGAGGGCTCCGTAGCGGATCCGCAGAGAGCCGTCGGGGCGCACGACGTGCGGTCGGGTGACGCAGGCGGCGTGCAGGGCCAGCACGAGGACGACGCCATACAGGTCGAGTACCAGGATCACCCGGTGGACCACCGGCCAAGGGATGAGCAAGGCCAGGACCACCGTCTCGATGACCATCACGAAGAGCAGCCCGTACATCATCGCGGTCTGGGGCCCGGTGTACGCGGCAGCGTGGTCCCCGGGGCGCACCCCGTGCGTGCCGCGCCGGACCCACCGCCCCAGGGAGGCGAGGGCGCGCAGTTCGTGGAGGACCAGGCGGCGGACCGTCACCGGCACCGCCTCCTGCACGGCGGACCGCCGCGCCGCCCGGCGGTCCGCGCCGCGGGCGCGCGCGGCGACGTACAGCGAGCGCAGCACCCATGCCTCCAACAGCAGCACCGCGAGCACCAGCGCCTCGGCGCCCGCCAGCGCCCACCCGGGAGGCCGCACCCCAGCCACCAGGCAGGCCGCCAGGGCCAGTTCCCCCGGCAGCACGGCGGCGACCGCGACCCGCGCCGCCCGTACGCCCCTTGGCCGGCCGCTCATCCCCGGCCCCTTTCAACGAAAGCCTCCATGAGCCGGCCCACGACTTCCGCTTGCGCGGGGGTGTACTCGGCGAGCAGCGCCTCCTTGAACCCGGTCACGACCACCCCGTCCTCGGGGATCGCGGCGAACAACTCCGCGGGGACGGCTGCCATCAGGTCAGCTGCCAGGGGTGCGATCCGCGGATCGTCGGTGGGGGCTTCGGCGAGAGCGTCGAGGCGCTCATACAGTTCGACAACCGCGGGATCGGCGACCAGCGTCCCGAGCAGCCCGAGCATCTCTTGGTTACCGGTGCTGGTGGCGTCCAGCAGCGCGAGGTACTCGCGATCCTTGGCCGCGCTTGGCGAGTCTGTTCGGGGGGCCTGTGCCAGCAGTGCGGCGAGGGCGGGTGAGACGGGCCCGGTCGCGCCGGGCGGCTCGGCGAGCAGGGCGCCGAGCCGGCAGCGGCGCTCCCTGATGTCGGCTTCCTGGCGGGCCAGGTCGGCGTCGAGTTCTTCCAATATCTCGATCAGTTCGCGCCCGGCATCGTTGGCGAGGACATCGCGCACTTCATCGAGGCTGAGGCCGAGTTCGGTGAGCCTGCGCACCCTGGCGAGCAGGACGGCGTCGCGGACGCTGTAGGCCCGGTAGCCATTGGGGCGCCGCTCCGGTTCCGGAAGCAGCCCGACATGGTGGTAGTGCCGGATCGCCCGGGTGGTGAGCCCCACGAGCGCGGCGATCTCTCCGATTCGCATGCCGCCAGTAGAAACCCTGCCGTTGCGTCAAGGTCAAGCGCTGAAAGTATCGTCGGGCGCAAAACGATTCAAGCGCGTCTACACACCGGAGTGGTATGTCCTCGCCAGCGCAAGTATCTGGCCAGGGTCCACTCCCGCTACCCCTCGTCGTCCTCGTCGAGTTCCACTGTGTCCGGGTCGCGAAGCGGGCGTAGGGCGCCGCCAGCCGGAGTGGAGGCGGTGAAGCTGTAACGGCCCAGGACGTTGAGGTTGCGGTGCTTGAGCGGGGACAGGCGGGCGATGTCCTCGTCCCGGACCTCGTGGCCCTCGGCACGGAGCCGGGCGACGGCGGCGTCGATGTACCGGGTGGTCCAGAGCACCACGGCGTTGAGGACCAGGCCCAGTGAGCCGAGCTGGTCCTCCATCCCGTCCCGGTACGCCTGATGGATGGTGCCGCGCTTGCCGTGGCACACGTCGCGGGCCAGCTTGTGCCGGGACTCCTGCACGGTGAGCTGGCGGTTCATCTGGCGGCGGTAGGTGTCGTCGACCGGGTCGACAACGCGGAGCAGGTGCTCGGTCTTGGCGATCCGGCCGTACTCGGCGAATGCCTGCCCCAGCGGGGTCGGGTGGCCTTCGCGTCCGAACATCCGCAGCAGGTCGTAGGCGCGAACCTGGTTGGTGACCAGAGAACCGGCGACCCGGAGCATGTCCGGCCAGTGAGTGATCACCTTGTTCAGGTTGACCCGGTTGCGGGCCAGCGGCTCCAGCGGCCCGTACGTGCCTGTCTCTACTCCGGGAAGGGACGCGCGCCAGAATCGTTGGTCGTCCAGGTCCTTGAACCGGGGGCTGAAGTTGTAGCCCAGGATGCGGAAGATGCCGAACACGATGTCGCTGTACGAAGCGTTGTCGGTGGCAACCATCTCCGGCTTCACCCCGCCGTCGAGGTTCAGCAGGGCGTCCAGGATGTGCAGGGAGTCGCGAGGGGTGCCCGGCACCACCATCTGCCCGATGCCCGCGACCTGGTCGTTGACGGCGTTGAGCCAGGTGATGCCGCGCTTGAACCCGAAGTACTTCGGCGACGGGGCGGCGTTGATAGTGCGGACGGGGACGACGAACCGCAGTCCGTCGACCGAGGCCAACAGCCCGTCTCCCCAATACCGCACGATCGGCACCTGACCTTGCGCCTCGATCAGTGCGGCGTTCGCCGCGGCGATGGTGTCGGCCCGCAGGTAGAACTGGTCGACGTGCACCAGCCGGGAACGGTGAAGCGCCTCATGTGCGGGGTTGATGACCGGTGTCATGCCGATGTTGCACGCCTCCGATACCAGGAGGGCCACCAGGGAGGTGGTCAGGTCCTTCATGCGGGTTGTGCCGTCGCCCAGGTGCACGAAGGCATCCAGGAACCCGGTCCAGCCGTGCACCTCGAACAAAAGCTCCGGCAGGTCGATCTTCGGAAGCATCTTCTCCACCCGCCCCCGCAGCCACGTCAGGGACTTCGGTTCGCCCAGGGCACCGAGCTTGGACACGTTCAGCTTCGCCCGGCCGCCCGGCGGGACCTCGATGATGACCTTCGTGTCCTGCCCGGCCGTCTCCAGCCGCTCCGCCATCTGCTTCCACGCCGCATCCAGCGCCGTCACCAGCGCGGCCAGATGCTCCTCGACCGGCATGTCCAGACTCAGCCCGGCCAGGACGTCCTCCCGCACGGCCTCCCACTCCGTGCCGTCCAGCAGCCGGGCGCGCGGGTCGGACCAGCGGTGCGAGGGAGAGGCGAACACGTCCCGGCGCTGAAGCGCGCGGTACAGCTGCTCCAGCACACACACCACGTATGCGTCCCGGTCCACGGACCCCGGCGGCAGCTCGGCGTTGGCGTACACCACCCTGCGCCACGCAGCCGGCACCAGCTTGTCATCGACCTCGCGCGGCAGCAGCGGCTTCTCCTTCACCCGCCGCCGCGCCAGAGCGGGCAGCCGCTTCACCCCGGCCAGCACCCGCTTCCCACCGGTCGCCGCGTCCAGCGCCTTCGACTCGCCCAGCAGCGACAGGAACGGCCGCACCGTGTTGTACCGGGTGGCCAACGCCGCCCGCATCGCGACGGCCGCCGAGTCCTCGTCCTCCGGCACGAGCGAAACCACCAACGCGGCCGCACTCATCACCACGGCCCGGGGCGCGACCTCCTCCAACGCCCGCCACAGTGCCGCCGCGTCCAGATCCGTGCCGTGTGCCTCGACCAGCTCCAGTTCCTCGAACAGCACCTTCGCCGCCCGCGCCAGGGTCCGCGACGCCTTCTCCAGCTGCGGCAGCGTCGAGAGCCGTTCTTTGTCGGTGGCCCGCTTCGCCGTGCTGATCAGCCTCGTCGCCATCAGCACCGAGAACAGGTCCAGCGCCTCATCGATCGCCTTGGCCTCAAGGTGGCGCATCACCGCAGTGAGCATCGCCGTGCGCTTGGGCTCCGCGGCC
This sequence comes from Streptomyces pimonensis, assembly GCF_041380215.1. Lineage (NCBI taxonomy): Bacteria > Bacillati > Actinomycetota > Actinomycetes > Kitasatosporales > Streptomycetaceae > Streptomyces > Streptomyces pimonensis. The sequence continues at coordinate 23,338 of NZ_JAHWZY010000048.1, read as the reverse complement.
CGCTCCAGGCTCGCGGCCTTTGACCCCAGCCCGTACCGGGCCAGCGACGCGAGCCGGTTCGGCGGGATCTGCGACAGCTTCAACCGCCCCAGCTGGAACGCGCCGATCTCATCGACCCGCTCCAGCGACCGTGCGAACGCCGTGCCCGTCGTCCGCGTCGGAGGCCGGCGCAGCCGCTCCAACTCCGAGTACCGGCCGCCCTCCGGCGTCACCAGCGTGGCCACCAGGTCCGCCGGCAGCGCCGGGTCCGCGCGGTGAGCCGCCCTGGCCACGGTGGCGTGCAGCCGCTTCTCCGCGCTCGTGCGAACCTCCGACACCTGCCGGGCCAGCACCGAGACACCCGGCAGCAGCACCCTGTTCCGCCGTAGCCAGCCCACCGCCTGGTTGAACAGCGCTACCGGCCCCTCCGCGTGCGTCCACGCCCGGCCGTGCAGGAACGTACGGAACTTCCGACCCCACTCCGGATCGTCGTACGGGTGGTAGCCGTAGGCGTCCCGGATCTCCCACGCGTGCTCGTACGCCGTCTTCAGCCTCTCGGTGTACCGCTTCACGCACGACGGGTCCTCGACACCGAGTTGCGCGGCCAGGTGCTCGACTACCGGCCACGGCACCGCCAGGGGGTCCTCCAGGAACAGCCCCACGTAGCGGACCGTGCACATCTGGAGGGCGAAGCCCAGCTGGTGATACTTCGTACGCCGCAGCGCGATCAGATCCCGGTCGACATCGTCCAGGAAGAAGAACCGCTCCAGCTCAGGTCTCGTCGGCTCCTCAGCGAACTTCCCGTACGCCTCGGCCTGATCATCAGTTAAGAACTCCACCGGCATGACGCGGACCGTAGCCAGGCCCCACCCGTGATCGACGATCTTTCGGCGAACCCCCGTTCTGGGCACGATCGCTGTGCTAGCCGACCTGATCGTTCTCAGCGCCAACGGCTGTACCGATGTTCCCCAAGGCCGAGGCTGCAGGGCACCGGTGATCCGCTCCGGCCGATCGGCTCGTTCGTTCGCCCTGCCCGCCCGCCCCCTGCCCGACAGCCCCGAGTGCCGCCGAACGCGTGCGGTCGAAGAAGGCGGCTCACGCCACAGGACCGAGCACCGGCCGAGGGTGCGCACACAGGTGGTGCGGCACGCCGCGCATGAACGCTCCCACGCAGGCGTCGCCCGGGAGACGGGTCCGAGTTCGGACACCGTGCGCCGGCGGCGTGACCGGGTCACCCAGGAGGGCCCGCCAGGGCTCAAAGACCGTCGACGCTGCGAAGTGGGCGCAGAAGGGCAGCGGGCAGTGAGCCCTTTCCAGCACGGCTGGGGGCGTGGCGGAACGTCGAAGCTCCTGGTGGATGGTGGTCGACCGAGATCAACCTTCCCCGCCCGGAGCTTCGCGTGCTTCAGCCGCCCATCGACCGTGTCGCGGCCGACCGCCCCTTCTGCTCCGGCAAGCACCATGGGCACGGCATGAACGTCCAAGTCCCCACCGGCCCGTTCGGGAAGCTCATCCGGGTTTCGCCGGCCCTGGCGGGCGCGGTCCACGACATCGGGGCAGCCCGCTCCCACGGCCTGCTCGACGCCCTCGACACCGGCGGCATCCGATGCTGGGCCGACACGGTGTGCCAGGGCTCCGGCCCCGCCGTCCGCGTCCCCTTCCGCGGCCGCCGGAACAAGCTCTCCGCCGGGAAGAAGGCCGTCAACCGCGCCCATGTGAAGATCCGCGCACTCGGCGAACAGGCCATGGCTACCCTGAAGTCCTGGCGCCTGCCGCGGAAGCTCCGCTGCGGCACCACCCGCGTCCACCGACCTGGTCAAGGCCGTCCTCACCCTGGAGCTGACCGCCTCGACCTGAGGAGGAAGCCTCACTGCCTCCTATACTCCTGGCGTGTCTGATACGTCGAACTTCTTCCACGTTTCGTCCGTGCTCAATCGGCGGTCGATCGCACAGCATGGCCTGGATTGGACCCGGATGGGCGCCGCACCGGGAATCGCCGGAAGCCACCGCCCTGAGGTGGAGGGGATCTTCGTCTGTCAGGGAGAGGCGGCAGCAGAGTTCTTCCTTCACATCAACAACACCGGCGGGCCGGTTGATCTCTGGTCCGTGGACGGCGTCGATGAGGGGTTACTCCTCGACAACGGCGACGGATTCTTCTACCTGCCCAGCCGCATACCAGCCGCGCGAGTCCGCCTCGTGCGATCAGGCATTCCTCCGCAGCTTGATTCCTGACCTCGCGCGGCGGTACGGCTGGGGGCGGGCCCTCGCGGAATCTGGCTGCGAACTCGGCGAAGGTGTGGCCGCAGCCCAGGTGGGCCGGGGGCGTCAGCGCCTGGCGGTCGCAGGTCAGCCGCCGCCGGGTGCCGATCCGACGTCGCCGGGCGGCCAGTCCCCGCCGCAGCGCGGGAGTGGACAGATGCAGCCCGGATGGGTGGGACATGACTCGGGGCGCTGGCCTCGCGTTTTCACGAGGTGGGCTGTCCAAGGGCTGATCAGAACCCGGAAAACGCCCCTGACCTGCAGCGATAGGACGTGCTGAGGGTCCTGTCGGCTGCGGGGGAGAAGCACTTCCCAGATGAGGAAGCGTATCGGGTCCTACCCGCGTGTCCGCGTCGAGGGCGGTGGCCGTTCGGTGGTCCCGCAGGCCGGGGCCGCGCTGCTGATGGAGACGGTCCGCAGGACCGGGCTGGATGCGGCGACATCGGCGGCGCCGGCACCGTGTGCAAGCCGCGGGCGGCGCACGGCCCAGGCAAGGTCTTGCTGGACATCGCGCTCGCGACCGCCCCCTGGGCGGGGATCCCGGTCCTGGTCACCGAGAATCCAACGGCCCTGGCGACCCCGACGCCGGAAGCGCGTCCAGGGTTGTACGTAATCGAACTGATTGCCCGCGCCGGGCCTGCTGGGTTTGTATCGCGGAGTACCTCGCAGGGGGTGGGGTCCACGAATGTCCAGGAGGGGACGTGCGAAGACTTTTACCCGCGGTGGCGGGCGCCTTGGGGACCGGTCTGCTGGTGGCGCTGCTGCCGATGGGGACGGCGAGCGCCGGCACCGGGGACAGTGGTACCGGGACGGCGCGGATCAGCGTGGCCGTCGACGGGACGCAGAGCAACGACACGTCGTTCGACTCGGTGATCAGCAGGAACGGCCGCTACATCGCTTTCGTCTCGCGGGCGACGAACCTCGTGCCCTCCGATCCGGTCCCGTCCGTTCCTCACCAGACGTACCTGCGCGACCTGCACGAAGGCCTGCTGGAGCGGGTGACCCTCGACGGCGCCCCGGCGGAGGTGTACGACTTCAGCGCCTCGGGGGACCGGATGCTGATCAGGTCGCTCAACGGCCTGTACGTGCGCGATCTGCCGACGGGCCTCACCCAGCGGGTGGACCTCGACCTCGGTGAGTTCACCGGCGGCTCCCCGTCCGGCGCCCGGATCAGCGGCTCCGGCCGCTACGTCGTGTTCACGCAGAGCCGCCCCCTGGGGTCGACGGCGGCCGAGGGCTCGAGGGTTTACGTGCGCGATCTGCTGGACGGCACGACGCAGTGGGTGAGCCACCCCAACACTGCTGCCGAGACCTACTACGCGGGCTGGCCCGTCATCAGCGACGACGGGCAGCGCATCGCGTACACCGACATCAGGTACTTCCCCAAGGGCCCCGGGAAGGGCCATGCCTACCTCATCGACCGGAGCACCGGCGAACGGCAGACGGTGGACGTCTCGTACGACGGATCGACGCCGGAGCGAGCCGTGGGCGGGCTGTCGTTGAACGCGGACGGCAGCCTGGTGCTCTTCCACCGTTCCGACGGAAGTCCGGTGACGGCGAACGACCAGAAGTCGACCACCTTCGTCCGCGAGCTGTCGACCGGCACCACCCGGCCGATCCCGTTCAGCCAGCCCACCAGCCACGGATCGCTCAGCGCCGACGGTCGTTTCGTGCTCTTCATGGCGGGCGCCGTGGGTCCCAGCACGCCGCTTCCACCGGTCTTCCAGTGGGACCGGGAGACGGACCGGAAGGAGCTCGTGACCGTCACGAGGGACGGCGGTCCGGCCACCGGCTATCCCGGGAAGGTGGCGATGACCGGGGACGGCCGCACGTTCGCCTTCGGATCGCTCGACTCCGACATCGTTCCCGGCGACACCAACCGCACCTGGGACATCTTCGTGCGGACCCTTCCGTCCGCGTCCTGAGACACCCGCGGCACGAGGACGTGCGAGGCATCGCGCCTGAGCCGTACCGGTGCGCCGGCACTTCGAAGAGGACGGCTGGAGTCGTCCCGTAGCCCACGGCGGACGCCCCGCACCCCGACCCGGGGTGCGGGGCGTCCGCCGTGGACGGTCAGGCCTGCGGTTCCTGCTCGCGCATGAACTCCGCCACCAGTGCGGTGTTCCGCCGCATCGCGGCCCGCAACTGCCGGCGCTGGAACCGGTCGCGGCCCTCCTCGATCACCTGCTGCCAGCCTTCACGGGCGTCGACCAGGCGTTCGCAGACCAGGAACTCGATGATGTCCTCAAGGGTGGGCCGGAAGCGCTTCCCGCCCACGGGGAAGTGCAGCTTCTCCAGCGGACGCTTCTCGTCCCCCTCCGGTTCAACACCTCGAGCGCCGGCGAACGGCCGTGAACCTGTAGGTGAGCGCTGGTGTACTTGTCCTTCTCGCGCTCGTAGTCGAAGTGGCAGAGGCAGGTCTCCAGTTCCTCGTCGGAGAAGATGCCGCAGTAGGACTTGTAGACGGTCAGGTACTTCGCTTCGGCGTCCAGACGCACCTGGTGGCTCAGGTTCATCCAGACCCGCAGCTTCTTGTGGTCGATCCGTACGGGAAAGCCCCTTGGCTGGGTCAGGTTCTGCCGCGACGGACCACTGCCCACAGTGAACACCGGAGTGATCTCGAACGGCCGCTGGACAGCCTTGATCCGCACGTCACGGCAGATCGTGGCGTTCAGCGTGCTCTGCAACTCCTGGGCGAACTCGTAGGCCTTCCGCTCCAGGTCAGAGGTCAACCGTGCCGCCGATCGACACCCACAGCGCGTGCGCACGCGCGGACGTGAAGTCCCGCTCGCGGGCCTGCTCCTCGAGTTCCGCATACGTCAGCCCCAGCTCATCGAGAGCCTGACGTGCTGCTGCGCGGAAATCCTCCGCAGACACGACGATCACGGTCTCGTCGTCATGGTCCGTCGCCCACTGCTCGATCACAGCCATCGCTGTTGTCCCCCCAGACGGCATGTGGCGTAGCAAGTGTGTCGCACAGGTCTGACAGCGTGAACCACACAGGACAGATCTCGCTATTGGTATGCCCCGAATGATGGAATAGTTACCAACTTCGGGGTGACAGGAAGCGCTTTACGGCGACGAACGACCGCCCCCGTCGGGCGACTGCGGACAAGGGCTCCGCGGTCCAGCCGGCTGACCGGCCCAACACCGCTGCCGGGTGTCACACCTGACAGGTGACCTGCCCCCGAGCGGGGGACGCCCTTGAGACCCCCTCCGACAGGGGCGCCCCCGCCGCGTCCCGTTCCGGAAGGCTGATCCGGAACGGGACTCGGCGGGGGCTCGCCGTCCGAAGGGGGCGGACATGCCGGACCCCCGCACCCGCGGGGGAATGGTCGGTGCGAGGGGCCGGCGGCCGGCACGTCCGGGTGGGCGTGCCGGAGTGGGGGTCAGACCTGGGCGGCCTGCGGCTTCTCGGAGACGACGGGCGTGGCCTCGCCGCCCTGGGAGACGGTCCGCTTCTTCGGCTTCTCCAGGCCGAGGGCGACCAGCGCGGTCAGCGCGATGCCGGCCGCGGCGATGAGCACCGCGGTGCGCAGGCCGTCGGTGGTGGCGGAGCGCAGCGCCTCGCCCGTGAGGCCATCGAGGCCGGAGTTGGCGACGGCGACCAGGACGGCGAGGCCGACCGCGCCGCCGATCTGCTGCGTGGTGGAGGCCCAACCGGAGGCGATGCCCTGCTCCATCGGGTCGATGCCGACCGTGGCGGCGCCGAACATCAGGGTGTAGCCGGCGCCCTGGCCGAGGCCCATGACGACCATGCCGGGGATCAGCGCGACGTAGGAGCCGTCGGTGGCCAGGGTCAGACCCAGGATCACGGTGCCGACAAGACCCACCACCAGGCTGGCGATCATGATGGCGCGCAGGCCGTACTTCGTGGCCAGGCGGCCGGCCGTCTGGGCACCGATGGCGATGGCGACCATCGGGACCAGGAACGCCAGGCCCGTCTCCAGAGCGCTGTAGCCGTGCACGCCCTGGAAGTAGACGGTCAGGAAGTAGAGCAGGGTGCCGAAGGTCGCCATGTAGAAGAAGGTGACGCCGGCGCCGGTGCTCAGGTTGCGGTTGCGGAACAGGCGCAGCGGCATCAGCGGGTCGCTGCTGCGCTTCTCGATGACGACGAAGGCCGCCAGCAGGGCCGCGCCGAAGACGAGCGCGCCGATGATCAGACCCGAGCCCCAGCCCGACTCCGGACCCTGGACCAGGGCGAAGACGACGGAGGTGGTGCCGACGGTGGAGGTCAGCGCACCGGCCAGGTCGAAGGAGCGGCGGCTGCCGCTCTTGGCGTCGGGGGCGATCAGCGGAAGGGCGGCCAGGATCGCGAGGACGGCCAGCGGGACGTTGACGTAGAAGACGGACTCCCAGCCGAACGCCTCGGTGAGGACGCCGCCGAGCAGGGAGCCGAGGATCATTCCGGAACCGCCGGCGGTGCCCCAGACGGCGAAGGCGCGGTTGCGCTCCTTGCCCTCGGCGAACTTGGTGGAGACCAGGGTCAGCGTGGCCGGGAAGAGGAACGCGCCGCCGATGCCCTGCACCGCGCGGGCCATGACCAGCACCCAGGGGTCGGTGGCCAGGCCGCCGAGCATCGAGGACACCCCGTACAGGGCCAGGCCGAGGATGAAGATGCGGCGGGGCCCCCACAGGTCGCAGGCCCGGCCGCCGAGCAGCAGGAACCCGCCGAACGCGACGGCGTAGGCGCTGATCACCCACTGCAGGGTGTGGGCGGAGAAGCCGAGTCCGTCGCCGATCTCGGGGAGTGCGACGTAGACGATGTTGTAGTCGATGGAGATGATCAGCTGGGCGAACGCCAGCAGCGCCAGGAGAAGTCCAAGGCGCCGACGCGGTGCCTCGGTGGCGGCGCCTGTGGCCGAAGACGGCATGACTGTGCCTTTCACTACGGGGTCATGGATGGGACGGGCGCGCTGGGCGCCACCGCCGGGAAGGCCCCGGCACGTATGGGGGGTGCGCTCTCGGTTCCGGTTCAGGTCCGGTCGAACCAGCGGCGTACCTGGTCCGGTGCTGCGGGGGTGGCCCGCCGGACCAGGTCCGCCAGATCGGCGATGGTCCGGCTCGCCAGGTTGTGCCGCCAGGCCAGTTCTGCGTGGGAGAAGGCCTGGGCCACGGTGCAGGGGGTGCGGTGGGCGGCCGGGCCGGTGATGCCGGCGGCCGGACCCTGGTGGCGGATGCCCGTGCACAGGAAGGCCTGTGCCGAACCGTCTATGGCCACCGCCACGTCCATCAGGGTGATCTCCTCCGGTTCGCGTCCCAGACGGAATCCGCCGCGAGGTCCGGAGCGGGACGAGACGAGGCCGGCCCGTCCCAGTGCGTTCAGCTGCTTGTTCAGGTAAGCGGCGGGCAGGCCGTGGAACTCGGCCAGCCGGGCGGCCGGAACCGCCCTGTCAGGCGACATCCAGGACAGGTTGATGCAGCAGTGCACCGCCCACTCCACGCCCTCTCGCAGCTTCATGTTGTGGACATTACGCATCGGCAATGTCCACCAGAAGGGCCCGCCTCTTTTAATGTCAAGTCGCCCCGGGTGCACCCGTTCTAGCTGTTCAGGACCTGTTTCAGCTCGGCTTCCAGACGGCCGAGATCGGCCTCGTGGCCGTGTGCCGCGACATGTCCGTCCGGCCGCACCAGCCAGTACCCGGCGCTGCGGCAGCCGGTGGCGAAGGCGCTCTCGCGGCGTCGCAGCACCACGGTGCGCACCACCTCGCCGTGGCGGGCCACGGCGTGCCCGGCCTCCGCGCTCCAGGCCTTCGACGGCGGCGCGAGGACCAGGGTCCAGGCGTGCGGGTCGACGTCGGGCCCGCTGACACCGTACGCGAGGGCATGCCGCCGCGGGAAGACGGCGCCGTCCTTCAGCCCGCCGGGGATCCGGCTCCGCACGCGGCAGCCGGCGAGCCTTGAGGGCAGCTGGGTGTCGCGCACCGGCGGGTAGGCCAGGCGCCGTCCGGCCATCACCGGGGTGTAGAACCGCGAAACGGCTCCGGTGCGGTCGAGCAGTCTGAAGGCGGCGTCCCGGGCGAGCACCTTGGCCCGGCTGTTCGCCACCCAGGCACGGGTCTGCAGGTCGGTGTCGCGCACGATCTGGCGGGTGGCCTCCGAGCGCTCGGCGCCGTAGCCGGCGAGCAGCGACACCGGTGACTCGCCGCGGACGACGGCGGCCAGCTTCCAGCCCAGGTTCTGGGCGTCCTGCAGGCCGTTGTTCATGCCCTGGCCGCCGGCCGGGCTGTGCACGTGCGCGGCGTCGCCGGCGAGGAAGACGCGTCCGACGCTGAAGTCGGAGGCGTGCCGGGCGTGCACGCGGAAGACCGCCTGCCACACGGCCTCGGTCAGCCGCACCCCGCGCGGTCCGCGCTCCTCGAGGATCCCCCGCATCATCTCCAGGGAGACCTCGTGGCGGCCCTGCGGCATGACGGACAGGAAGCGGTAGACGCCGCCGGGCATCGGCACGACGACCAGGGCGCCGCTGGGCGCCTGGTAGAACAGGCACTCGTCCGAAGGGAGTTCGCCCTCGATCCGCGCGTCCACGAGCGCGAAGGCCATCTCGTACGTGCTGCCCTGGAAGCCGATGCCGAGCTGGCCGCGCACCGCGCTGCCGGCGCCGTCGGCGCCGACCACGAAGGGCGCCCGGATGCGGTCGAGGCCTCCGTCGGGCAGCTCCACGACGGCGGTGACGCCGTCGCTCGCGCCGATGTCGCCGGAGAAGTCCACGCCCTCCAGTGCCAGCAGCCGCACCCCGCGCTCCACCTTGCCGCCGAGCCCGGCGAAGCGCTCGGCGAGCAGCCGCTCGGTCACGTGCTGCGGCAGCACGCGGCAGGCGGTGTCCTCGGTCAGTGCGAAGGAGGCGAGCGGCTTGCGTTCGGAGAAGTAGCTGAGCCGGTTGACCAGGCCGGACTCGCGCATGACGCCGTCGGCGAGTCCCGCGTCCTCCAGGATGTCGAGGGCGCGGGGCCACACGGACAGCGCCTTGGGGGTGGTCGACGGCTTCTCGGCGCGGTCGATGACGCGCACCCGTATGCCGCGGCGCATCAGTTCCACTGCGGTCAGCAGCCCGGTGGGCCCGGCGCCGACGACCAGCACGTCCAGGTCGGACGTGCCGGCCGCGGTCGCGGGGGTTTGGGGGTTCTCGGTGTTCTCGGTGTTCTCGGTGTTCTCGGCCATTGTGCTCAATCCGTCCGCACGCCGGCGGTGACGCCCCCGGCGGGCTCGTCGGGCAGCCGGTCCAGGGTGATGCCGAAGTACTTCTTGTACGCCTCCAGGGCGTCCGGCCCGCCGTCAAGGGCGAACTTGGAGCGCTCCTCGCCGGCGACCATGCTCACCTGGCGGTTGCCCTTGAGGGTGACCAGGCCGTCGGGGGTGCGCATGGAGCAGAACAGGCCCTGCAGGAACGACGAGTCGGGCGAGGTGCGGTACCACCACAGCGCGGGGGCGAAGTCGGCGACCGTCACCGGCCGGTCGGCGACCCGGTACAGGGGCTTGCCGGCGAGGTGGACGTCGACGACGCCGTCGCTCACGTCGTGCAGCTGGTAGTCGCCGTGCGGGTCGTGCTGGACCTCGCGCGAGGCCAGGTTCAGCGGGAAACGGCTGTTGCGGCCGAAGCCGACGTCGACCAGCCACTCCTCGCCGTCGGCCTTGACGCGCAGTGCCAGGTGGCCGAGGAAGGGGCCGAGGACCCCGCCCGGGCGGTGCACCCAGCCCGGCAGGATGTCGACCTCGTAGCCGAGCGAGGTCAGCAGGAACGACAAGGCGGGGTTCACCTCGAAGCAGCCGCCGCCGCGGTGGTCGCGCACGATCTTCTGCAGGACGCGTTCGTCCATGAAGATGTCCTCGCCGAGGTGGTAGCCGAGGTTCTCGAAGGGGACCGACAGGAGGTGGCGCTCCATCAGGTGGCGGAGCCCTTCGAGGTCCGCGCGCTCGGGCCGTGTCGCGCCGATCCGGCGCAGGTAGTCGTCCATGATGCCGTCCAACATCACCGTCTCCTTAGGCGTACGTGGTGCTGAGTGAGGGGTGGGGGCGCTGCCAGCGCAGCAGTGACAGGCCCATCGCCATGCCGCCGCCGAAGGCGGCCAGCAGGACGAGGTCCCCGTCGTCGAGCTCTCCCGAGCGGGCCGCCCGGTCGAGGGTGACGGGGACCGAGGCGGCTCCGGTGTTGCCGAAGTCCTCGTAGCTGAAGCGGGTGTGGCCGTCCGCGATGCCGATCGTGGCCGAGAGGTCCTCGAGCATCCGCCCGTTGGCCTGGTGCGGCACGAAGTGGTCGACGTCGCGGGCGGTGAAGCCGGCCTCCTCGACGAAGGCGGTGATGGCCGGGGCGACCGTGGCGTTCACGAAGTCGCGCACTCCGCGCCCGTTCATGGTGAAGTAGTGCAGGCCCTCGGCGAGGGTCTCGGTGCTCGCCGGCAGGCGGCTGCCCCCGGCCGGCACCTCGATCAGGTCGCGTTCGGCGCCGAATCCGGCCAGCCGTCCGGCCAGCACGCCGCGTCCGGGCCGGGCCGGGCCGAGCACCACCGCCCCGGCGCCGTCGCCGAAGAGGATGGCGGTGCGCCGGTCGGCGGGGTCGAGGATGCGGGAGTACACGTCCGCGCCGATGACCAGCGCGTACGGCGAGTCGGAGCCCGCCAGGACGTGCTGGGCGGCGTTCAGCGCGAACACGAAGCCGCTGCAGACGGCGTTGACGTCGAACGCGGCGGCGCCGTGGCCCGCGCCGAGGCCGTCGGCGACCACGCTGGCGGTCGGCGGCTGCGGCTGGTCGGGGGTGGAGGTCGCCACCACGATCAGCGAGAGGTCGGCGGCGACGACGCCGGCGGCCTCCATCGCGGCCCGGCCCGCGGCGATCGCCAGGTCCGAGGTGGCCTCGTCCGGTTTGACCCGGCGCCTGTTGCGTATCCCGGTCTTGCGCCGGATCCACTCGTCGGTGACCCCGGCGGCGGCTCCCACCTCGTCGTTGCCGACGACGTGCGAGGGCAGGCAGGACCCCGTTCCCAGGATCGCGATGCCTGCGCTCGTCCGTCCGGACCGGGCCATGCCCGTGGTGATCATTGTGTGACCCTTCCGTCAGAGTTCGGGCCTTTCCGCGCAGGCCGATGCTCCCGAGCCCGCCCCGTCCCGGGCAAAGGCCGGACGCCGAAGCCGTCAGGTCGCGGGGGAGTACGTCAGATGACGGCCGGCCCGGCGCCTCGCGCGCCGGGCCGGCCGCCGGGGCGTCACGCGACCGGTGCCAGCGGGGATCCGCTCAGCAGGCCGCGCACCAGCTCGCCGGTGATGGCGACCCCGTTCTGGGTGAGCACGGACTCCGGGTGGAACTGCATCGACGCGAAGTGGGTGCCGCGCATCGCGTGGACCTCCCCGCTGCCGGGATCGCGGGCGATCTCGACGATGCCGACCCCGTCCGCCTCGGCCTTGTCCTCGGCGCTCGAGGCCGCGAACGTGTTGTAGAAGCCGACGCGTTCGCGCCGCCCGAACAGGTCGACGTCCCGCTGGACGCCCTGGTTGGGCACGGACCGGCGCACCAGGTCCAGGCCGAGACGGCGGCTGAGCACCTGGTGGCTGAGGCAGATGGCCAGGAACGGCCGCTGTTCCCCGATCAGCCTCGCGATCGTGCCGTCCAGGTGGGCGATCTTGGGGTGGGACAGGTCGCGCGGGTCACCGGGGCCGGGACCCATCACCACCAGGTCGTACCCCTCGACGCGGTACGGCTCGTCGAAGCGCGTGACGGTCACCTCCAGGCCCAGCGAGCGCAGCTGGTGCCCGATCATCGAGGTGAAGGTGTCCTCGGCGTCCACCACCAGGACCCGGCGGCCCGAGGGCGGCGCCGTCCGCCCGGCGGGCCGCGCCCCGTCCGCGAGCCAGAACCCGGCGATGGTCGCGTTGCGGGCCTCGAGCGCCCGGCACACCTCGGGGTGGGCCGCGAACCGGGCCGCGCCCCCGCCCTCGAGGGCGGCGAGCAGCCCGGCGGCCTTGGCATGGGTCTCGGCCACCTCGGACAGCGGGTCGGAGTGGCGCACCAGGGTGGCCCCGACGCCGATGCGCACCGTGCCCCGCGCGTCGATGTCGGCGGTGCGGATGCAGATCGCGGAGTCCAGGGCCGAGCCGCCCTCGGCGTCACGGCCCATCAGGGCGAGGACGCCGCTGTAGTAGCCGCGGCCCTCCTGCTCGTACCGGCCGATGACCCGGCAGGCGCTCTCCAGCGGGGAGCCGGTGACCGTCGGCGCGAACAGGGTCTCGCGCAGCACCTCGCGCGGGTCGCTGGCCGTCTCCCCCTCGATGAAGTACTCGGTGTGCGCGAGCCGGGCCATCTCCTTGAGGAAGGGGCCCGTCACCCGGCCGCCCCCGGGGCAGATCCGGGCCATCATCTTCAGTTCCTCGTCGACGACCATGTACAGCTCGTCGGCCTCCTTGCGGTCGGCGAGGAAGTCCATCACCTCCGGGAGGGTGGGGCCGGTGGCCGGGTAGCGGTAGGTGCCGGAGATCGGGTTCATCACCGCGGTGCCGCCGTGCACGCTGATGTGCCGTTCGGGCGTGGCGCCGACCAGGGTGCGCTCGCCGGTGTGCACGACGAACGTCCAGTACGCGCCCTTCTCGTTCTCCAGGAGCCGTTTGAAGAAGGTCAGGGCGCTGCGCGGGGTGTAGCCGGAGATGTCGACGGTGAACGTCCGCTTGATGACGAAGTTCGCGCCCTCGCCGGTGCCGATCTCGTCCTCGATGATCCGCCGGACGGTCCCGGCGTAGGCGTCGTCGTCGACGTCGAAGCGGGCTCCGGTGGTGCGGATGGGCTCGTCGGGCAGCCGTTGCAGTACGGCGGCCAGCGGGGCGGTCTCCTGCCGGGCGACGCTCAGCGCCACCAGCGGGGTGCCGTCGTCGTGGCCGGCGAAGCCCCTCTCGGTGATCTGCCGGTAGGGGACGAGGGCGAGCACCTCGTGCCGGGGGACGCCGGTGGCCCCGGACGGCCCGGGCAACGGGACGCCGGCCAGGGTCCCGGGGTGCGACACCTCGCCGACGAGGACGTCGAGCACGCCGGGGCCGGTGGCCTCGGGGCGGTGCAGCAGGGCGAACGGCGGCGGCGTGGGACCGAGGATCTCGTCGAGCAGACCGCCCTCGTGGGGGCGTCCGGCGCGGGTGCCGGTCATGCGAAGACCTCCTTGGCGGTGGTGACGACCGCGCAGCGCGCGGCCGCGTACTCGACGGCCATCCGGTGGCGGCTCTCCTCGAAGTCGGCGACGGCGTCGGCGACCAGGAACGTCTCGATGTCGTGGCTGAACGCCTCCACCGCGGTGATCAGCACGCCGACGTGGGCGTAGACCCCGCAGACGATGAGCTGGTCGCGCTGGTGGAAGCGCATCCGGGTGAGCAGGTCGGTGTGGTGGAAGGCGCTGTAGCGCCACTTGGTGACCAGCCAGTCCCCGTCGCGGGGGGCGAGGGCGTCGACCACGGCGCGGTCCGCGGGCGCCGGACGCATGCCCGGCCCCCAGAAGTCCTTGAGCAGACCCCGCTGGTGGGTGGTCATGCCGCCGGGCTGGGCGGTGTAGGCGACGGGGACGCCGAGGTCGGCGCAGCGTTCGCGCAGGTGGGCCGCGTTGTGCACGAGCTGGCCGCGCAGCGGCTCGGGGAACGGCTGGAGGAAGTAGCGCTGCATGTCGTGGACGAGCAGCACCGCGCGGGCGGGATCGGGGATCCACGGAGCGGTGTTCGCCGGCAGCTCGGAGGCGGTGGGCAGGGGGTAGGACTCGATGGGCGGGAGGCCGGTCATGCGGGTTCGGTGTCCTTATCTCGTCGGTGCGGACCGCGCCCCGAGGGGGCGCGGGGGAGCAGCACGGCCGGTGGGGTCCGCGGTCCGCCGGACCGCGTTCCTCCCCGGCCGTGCTCGGCGGGTGCCGGGGGACGTCGTTCGGATCAGGTCGGCTCCGGTGAGTGGTGCCTCGCAGCCGGGCCGAGCGGGGGCTGGTGGTGGGGTGCCCCACGCCCTTCAGGCGGTGGGGGAGCATCGCAAGGCGGGGGAGGGCGCCGGGGCGGAGCCCTGGCAGCCGACGACGACGCGGCGGTGGGGTTCTCCCGCGTGAGCGAAGCCGGGCGTGGGGGAGCGGTGCCAGGGCCCGCGCCCCCGACAGGATCCGGACGGCACCCCCTACGCACCCAGGGCGGCCCCGCCGTCGACGGTCAGGGTGTGCAGGGTGATGTGGGAGGCCTCGTCGGAGAGCAGGAAGGCGACGGCGTGCGCGACGTCGGCGGGCCGGGCTAGCTTGCCCAGCGGGATGCCGACCCGGAACGCCTCCGGGTTCCCGGCGATGGTGGCGTGCGGACCGGACGCGTCCTGCCACATCGAGCTGAGCATCGGGGTGTCGGTGGAGCCGGGCGCGACGATGTTGCAGCGGATGCCGTGCCGGGCCACTTCCAGGCCGAGGCTCTTGGTGAACATCTCCGCGGCCGCCTTGGAGGCCGCGTACGCCGCCATCCCCGAACGGGGCGTCACGGCCGCGTTGGACGCGACGGTGACGACGGCTCCGCGGCCGCGCGACACCATGCGGCCCACCACGGAGCGCGACAGGTGGAAGACGCCGGTGGTGTTGACGGCGAAGGTGCTGTTCCAGTCGTCGTCGCTGAAGGTGCTCACCTCGCCGAGGCGCAGCACTCCGGCGGCGTTGACGAGGTAGTCGACGGGGCCGAGGCGCTGTTCGATCTCCGCGACGACGGTCTCCACCGCGGCGCTGTCGGTGACGTCCGCGGCGAAGGGCGACACCGGCAGCCCGTCCGCGCCCATCTTCTCGGTCACCTCGTCGAGTTGCCCGGCGTCGCGGTCCACCGCGGCCACCGCGACACCCCGTTCGCCCAGGACGCGGGCCACGGCCGTGCCGATGCCGCCGGCGGCGCCGGTGACCAGGGCCAGTCTGCTCTCGCTCGTGTGCTGCATGTCGTGCCTTCCTCCTTCACTGCCGTGCGGGTGCGGACCGCCACGCCCGGGGCGGCTCATATGTGCCACGCGGAGACGACGGAGATGGCCTGGCCGGCGTTGAGCCGCGGGTCGCAGAAGCTCTCGTAGGCGTCGCCGACCCTCGCGGCCTCCGTCTCGTCGGCCACGCACTCCAGGACGGCGTCGGGGGTCGCCTCCAGGTGCAGACCGCCGGCGACGCCGCCGTGGTCCACGACCGCCTGGTGGAACGCGACGACCTCGCGCTCGGCCGCCTCCACGTAACGGGTCTTGAATCCGCCGGGGGTGGTGACGGTGTTGGCGTGCAGCGGGTCGGTCAGCCAGATCACCGGGTGGCCGGCCTCGCGGACCGCCTCGACCAGCGGGGGCAGGGCGTCGGCGACGGTGTCGGCTCCCATGCGGGCGATGAGGGTGAGCCGCCCCGCCTCGCGCCGCGGGTCCAGCAGCCGGCACAGCTGGAGCACCTCGTCCGTGGTGGTACGCGGGCCCACCTTGCAGGCCACGGGGTTGGTCACGCCGGCCAGCAGGGCGACGTGCGCGCCGTCCGGCTGCCGGGTGCGCTCGCCGATCCACGGCCAGTGCGTGGAGGCCAGCAGGGTCCCGTCCTCCTCGTTCCGCAGCAGCGGGACCTCGTAGTCGAGCAGCAGGGCCTCGTGGCTGGTCCACATCGCGGGGTCGATGCGGTCCGGTCCGGACGTCCGGTTCCAGCCGAGGTGGCTCATGATGTCGTCGGCCGCCATGTAACCGGTCAGCAGGCGCAGCGGATCGGGGCGGCGGCCCTCGGGCGTGGGATCGGGTTCGTTGACCATGTGACCTCGGTAGACGGGCAGTTCGAGACCGCCGACCTGCTCGGTGGACTGCGAACGCGGCTTGGTGAACTGTCCCGCGATGCGGCCCACGCGGATCACCGGCTTGGCGGCGACCAGCCGGAGCGCGCCGGCCAGCAGGTCGAGCAGGGCCGCCTTGCGGGCGACGTGCCCGGCGGAACTCTCGTTGGGGTCCTCCGCACAGTCCCCGGCCTGCACCACCAGGGCCTCGCCGGCCGCGACCCGGGCGAGCTGGCGGCGCAGGGTGCGCACGTCGTCACCGCGCACCAGCGGGGGCCGGCTCGCGAGGTCCGACCGGACCCGGCGCACCTGATCGGGGTCGTCCCAGGGCGGCTGCTGGGGAGCGAACTTGAGTTCGATATCAACGAGCGAGTTGTCCACGAATCTCTCCAGACGCAAGAAGTGGGCAGTGCGCCCACGCATACGGGCACGCGGGTGGTGGGGAGACCGGCCCGGAAACGGAGCCGGTCCATGCGCCGTGCGTGACGGCGGGTCAGAGGCGGGGCTCCCAGCCGACGGTGTCCCAGAAGCCGAGCTGGGCGAGCTTCGGGGTGCGGGCGACCTCGGCGATGCCGGGTCCGCCGAGGACGAGCGTGCTGGGTGCCCCGGGGGTGAACGGCGGCCAGTCGGCCGTGTTCGGGGTGTGGGGGGCGGACGTACGGGCGAAGGCGGCCACGGCGTCGACGAAGATGTCGGACAGCAGCCGCTCGACGGGCCCGTCGCCGAAGACCGGGGCGAACTGCGGCAGCCGGTGGGTGCCGAACAGGAACGGCGAGGTCGCCTCGTGCGGGGTGCCGAAGTGGGGCGGCAGCGCCGGGTGGGCGAACTCCATCGCGTACAGGGGGGTGGCGCCGAGCCGGGCGTGGCGCTCGGCGAACCGGACGACCTGGTGCCGGAAGAACGCGTCCCCCAGGACCTCGGTCCACAGGGACAGCGGATCGGCCGGCAGGCCGGCGTCCCGGGCCGCGGCCCGGTAGGCGGTGGCGCAGGCGTCCGCGAGATCGTCACCGGCGCCCGGCCGGCCCAGGTCCAGCACCTCGCGCACGACCCGCACCAGCTCTGCGTCGTCGCGCGGGGCGGGCGCGGGCTGCGGGGAGCTCGGGCCGGTGTAGAAGGACCCCTCGGTGCTGGTGTGGACCGACAGCACGGGCACGTCGGGCGTCGGCAGCCGGTGGTCGTACGTGGGCATGGTGCGCCCGTCCACGACCGGGCCGCGGTACCAGCGGCCGCTGCCGACGATCCGGTCCTCGGGCCGCGGGGCGAAGATCTCCTCCCAGGCCCCGGCGAGCGCCGCGGCCGGCACGGCCCGCAGCCCGGCGACGGTGGTGCCCAGCCGGCGGGCCACGGCCTCGTAGGCGGTACGGGAGTCCTGGGGCGTCAGGGAGGTGGCGGGCGGTGTGACGTGGCTGGGACTGATCGACACGATGCGCCGGATCAGGCCGCGCAGAGCGGGCAGCAGCGCCAGCTGCCAGGCCGTGGCCCCGCCCGCCGAGGTGCCGCACACGGTGATGTTGCCCGGGTCCCCGCCGAAGGCGGCGACGTTGGCGCGCACCCAGCGCAGCAGCGCCTCCTGGTCCTGCAGCCCCCAATTGGCGAAGTGCCCGGTCTCCGGGTCGGCCAGGTCCTCGTGCAGGCCGAACCCCAGGGCGCCGAGACGGTAGTTGAAGGTGACGACGACCAGGTCGCCGCGGTGCGCGAGCCGCGCCCCGTCGTACGCGGGCAGACTGCCGGCCCCGGCCTGCCAGCCGCCGCCGTGGACGTAGACCAGCACCGGCCGGCTGCCGCCGGGGTCGGGCGTCCAGACGTTGGCGTACAGCGAGTCCTCGCTGCTGGGCGGCACCGGCCGGTTGGGGATGACGCTCTGGAAGGAGACGTCGGTGAAGCGCACGGCCTCACGCACGCCGGACCAGGGCGCGGGGGGCCGCGGGGAGGCGAAACGCAGGGCGCCCACCGGCGGCGCGGCGTACGGGACCCCGCGGAAGACGGCGACGCGGCCGGCGCGTTCGCCGGCCACCCGCCCGGCCGATGTGCGCACCACGACCCGGTTCCCGGTCGCGGCGCGGGACGGGTCCGCGACGGCGGCGGACACCCCCGGACGCTTGCCTGCGGCCTGCGGCTGGCTGGCCATGGTGGACTCCTCGGGCACTCGGACGGATCGGTCCGCCGATCCTGTTCCGCCGCTTCGGAGGTCGCCAAAGACCGTTCCGGCAATCCGTCAGCTGCCCCGCAGAGTCCGTCAGCTCACCGGCCGGATCGGCCGGTGAGCTGACACAACGGGCGATGGTTTCCGGACAGGGCCTCGACCCGTCCGTACACTGCGCCGCTCCCCGCGCTCACGCGGGCACGGAGGTCACCTCCGCCGCCGGCTCGGCCGTGCCGGACAGCACCGCCACGGCGTGGGCGGCGGAGGCGAGGGTGGCGTGACGGTGCCAGCCGTTGAAGGAGCGGCCGGAGAAGTCCTTCACGCCCACCCGCTCGGCGATCCCCGCGAAGACCTGCTCCACGCGGCGGGTCGCCCGGGTCAGCCGCAGCAACTGGGCGGGGTGCAGGTCGGTGATGTTGGTCAGCCACAGCTCACCCGGCCAGCGCCCGCCGTTCTCGCCGACGCCCAGGAGCACCAGGCCGCCGTGCCGGGAGGGCCGGCGGGAGGCGCGCTGGGGCAGCCGCACCTTGACGGCCGCGGTCAGACCCGCGTGCACACCGCCGCCGTCCGGCCCGCGCTGGATGACCGGCTGGCGCAGCGGACGGGCCACCAGCATCAGCTGGTGCGCCGTCATCTCCGTCTCGGCGGTCGTACGGGGCAGGCCCGGATCGACCGCGGCCAGCCGCAGATTGGCGCTGACCCGCAGCAGCATCGGCGCGCCCGCGGCCCGCAGCCCGCCCACGACGCCCGCGACGTCGGCCTCACGGGCGTCCATGACGGCCGGGCGGGCCGGCAGGCCCCACTCCCGGACGGTGCCGCAGTAGGCCTCCACGCAGCACTGGTCCATGGTCTCGGGCGAGGCGCTCTCCGGGATCGACGCCTGCCGGCGCCGGGTGGCGTCGTCCAGCCACGCCTCCGGCAGGTGCAGACGCCAGTTGACGGGAGTGCTGTGCTCGTCCGACACCGCCCACACGCCGACGGCCTGCTGCGCGTTCGTCATCTGGCCGCGGGCGGGATCGAAGCGCCGGTCCACACCGACCGAACTGTCGCCCGCCTTGGGTATCACCATCGGCCGCAGCACGTAGGCGCGGGCCGGCACGATCTCCTCCAGGTGGCGGGCGAGGGCGCGGCGGACGGGGCTCCAGTCCCAGGTGGAACCGCTGATGAAGTGGTGCAGGCTCTGCTCCGCCGCCTCACCGCCGAACAACGAGGAGATGTTCCGTATCGACTTGCGGCCCTCGACACCGAGCAGGCCCTGTACGTACTCCATGCCCCGGCGCCGCTGGTCGCTGCGCGGCAGGGACTCGAAGAGCACCGTGCTCAGCTCCTCCAGGACACTCCCGGGGGAGACCCCCGGTGCCGGGGGGAACAGCTCGTCCTGCATGGTGCGCCTGTGCAGCCTGGTCTGCATTCCGTCCCACCTCGCCACTCGTTCCCGACTGCGTGCTCAGGCAGCCTCGGACGGGGCGTCCAAGACGAGACCAAGGCGCGGCAAACGTGCTGGTCAAGAGGATGCTTCGAGGCTAGGCGGAAGCGGGCGGGCACGGCGGCGCGGTGCGCGGACAGGCCAGGTACGGTGCGCGGTTTCGGCAGACGGGGCCAGGAGCGGCCCCTACGTTGACGTACGGAAACTGGTGGCGGTGGGCGAACTCTCCACGGAGGCCGTATGTCCTGCTTCGACTCACGGTTCGCATCGCGCCCCGGCTACGCGCGCATGTTCCGCCCCGGCGCCCTGACCCTGGGCGTGTTCTTCCCGCTGGAGTCGTACGACGGGCCGGTGGCCCGGATGGACGTCACCGAGCAGGCCGAACGCGCCGTCCAGGCCGAGCGCGCCGGGTTCGCGGCCCTGTGGGCGCGTGACATCCCGCTGCTGGACCCGGCGTCCGGCGACGCCGGGCAGATCTACGACGCCTGGATCTGGCTGACCCACATAGCGGCGCGCACCTCACGCATCGCCCTGGCCACCGGTTCGACCGTGCTGCCGTTGCACCATCCCATCGACACCGCGAAGTCCGCCGCCTCCCTGGACCTGCTCAGCGGACGGCGCCTGGTGCTCGGCGCGGCCGCCGGGGACCGGGGCGTGCAGTTCCCCGCCTACGGGCTCGACCGCGACGACAGCGGGGCGCTGTTCCGCACCGCCGTCTCCACCCTGCGGCGCCTGTGGACGAAGGACTTCCCGGCCGTCGACCCGCCCCACGGCGCCTCCGGTGACGCGGACGTGCTGCCCAAGCCGTCCGGCGGCCGCATCCCGGTCCTGGTGACGGGCCACAGCCGGCAGAGCGTGCCCTGGATCGCCGAGCACGCCGACGGCTGGCTCATGGAGCCGCGCCCGCTGATCCAGCAGTGCCGTACGACGGCCCTGTGGCAGAAGGCGGTCCACGACGCGGGCGAGCCCCGCAAGCCGTTCGCGCAGTCGCTCCACCTCGACCTCGTCGACCGGCCCGACGCCCGCCCCAGCGCCGTCCCGTTCGGCTACCGGACCGGGCGGCGCTATCTGCGCAGTCATCTGCAGGGGCTGCGGGACGCCGGAGTGCACCACGTCGTGCTCAATCTCCGGCACGGCCGCAGGCCGGCCGCCGAGGTGCTGCAGGAACTCGGCGAGTACGTCCTGCCGCACTTTCCCGCGCACGGGACGCGCGAGCAGGCGCCGGCGACGTCCGCCGCCTGAGGCCCGGGCCCCTGACTCGGGTTCCGTTGGCTCAGGTTCCGTTGCGCGACGGCTGCGGTGCGCCGCAGCGGCGGCAGACGGCCGCGTGCCGGACCGCGTACTCCTCGCCCGGGTGCCGGCCCGCGGGCCGGGCGGACCCGCACGGCGGGTCGAGGTCGATCTCCACCCCCGCGGGCACCATCAGCCAGCGGGCCGGTGTCCTCTCGTGCTCCTCGTGCCGCATACCGCCTCCTCACCTGGACCGTGCCGTACCGGCGCGTCCGGACGGGACCGCCTCGCCCACAGTGGACCCGTCCGGTCCAGGCACGGTGAAGCCACGACCAACGACCTGGCCCGGCGGAACGTGCGGTGGCCGTGGGAGCCGTAGGGCCGCGACGGTGGCGGGGCGCGTCGTCCCGGGACGGAGCACGGACGCGCCGCTTTGCCGAGACCGGGAGACGGCCCTCGGGGAGTATCCGAACGGAAAACAGCGGTAGGCCTCAGGTCATGGATCCCGGCCGAAGACCCTGCGCCACTTCGACGCCTGATCGTCAGCCGGGGCGTTTGGCCATGACGACCAGACCGGGCCCGCTGTACTCCGTCGGGGGGAGCCGCAATTCGGCGACCGGGTTCAGGCCGGCCTGCTCGATCAGGTTGACGAGTTGTTCCGGCCGCCACTTGTGGGTCGTCCAGCGCACGGGTACGTCTCCGTAGGCCTCGGTGCGCACCGCGTCCTCGTCGCCGACGTGTGTTCCGGTGATGAAGTGTCCGCCTGGCTTCAACGCGCGCGCGAAGAGGGCGAGGACCTGGGGAAGGACGTCACGGGGGAGGTTGAACAGCGACCACCAGCCGAGCACGCCGCCCAGGGACGCTTCACCGAGGTCGAGCTCGGTGGCGGAAGCGACAGCGAAGCGGCACTCCGGATGAAGGCGGCGTGCGTTCTCGATCATGCGAGGAGAGAGATCCACCCCGGACACGTCGAGTCCGCGTTCGGCGAGGTAGGCGGTCACTGTTCCGGGCCCGCAGCCAACATCGAGGACAGGCCCGAGCCCGCGCACGGTGTCAGCGAAGGCGTCGATCGACGCCTTGAGCCACGGATCCCTGCGGATGTCGCCGACTCCAGTCGTCACGACCTACAGCTTCGCTCAGGGCTACCTGCGGGACTGGGCTCCGCTGTCCCGGGCGGACGACCTCAACAAAGCCAACCGGTATCGTACCTGCGAGGAGGGAAGCAGCGACCCGTTCGTGAAGATGTACGACGAAATCCCGACGGACTCGTGCGACGAGTTCCCCTTCGCCGGTTCCTTCGAGGGGGGAACCGACGGCGCTCTGTGCGCCGACATCATCCCGCGGTACGAGGACGGGCAGTGGTGGATCTATGCGGCTCGCGCTGACAAGCCGATCACCTACGACGAGCCGTGTGTGCGTGCCCATGTCGCCTTGGAGGCCAACACGTCTGCTGGCGGCAAGTACGGTTCGCTCGTGAGGAACGCGCGCATTCTCGACACCGAGAAGTACAGCGTCTCCGTCGTCGACTGACAGAGGACACAGCAGCACCACGCCGGGGTCCCGAAGATGATGCTCGGGGTCCCGCCCGGCAGAACCCGAAGGGACGCCAGTGAAAGACTCCATGACAGGGCCGTGGGCATGGGCCGACGATCCGCGCGCCGTGATGTGGTGCGTGACCTTCACCCGTGGCGTCACTCCTGAAGAGGTGCTCGCCCGGTACGGGGCCGACGCCCGCACCGCCAGGCTTCTCACCCGGCAGCAGGCCGCCCAGCTGGCCGGCATGGACCGGCCGGACGGGTCGGTACTCCGGGCAGGACAGCTGGGCGACTGGTCGTTCTGCTTCGAGGACTACGGAGTCATGGGGTGCATGCCCGGCCCGTTGTCCGCGCTGTCCCGCGGCACGGAGACCTTCAGCGTCCTGCGGGGCGGGGACGGCATGAACGGTTTCAAGTGCTGGCGGGACGGGCAGTGCGCCGAGTGGTTCGAGCCGGGCGCCGCCAGCACCAAACCGCGTCCCCCGCACCCCTGGTGGGATGCGGTACAGGAGCGGCTCGACGCAACGGGCGAGGAGTACCCCGGCCTGGTCCCGGTACTGGAAGCGACAGCGCACCACACCGGGGTCGTACTCGACACGGACACCCTCGACGGCCCGCTGCTCACCCTGCGGCTCGAAGACAGCGACCTGACCCCTGACCCTCCAACTCGCCTACAAGTACCCCGCCCTCCAGCGGGTGTGCGGCTCGGCCCCGCCCGACCTGGGCCACCCCTGCCACCCGCCATAGGGCAAGCCGGCAACGCCCCCACCACCCGGCGCACCCACGGTGTCAGAGTCGAGGAGTAGAGAAGCGGGCCCGTAGGCGTTGTCACGTTGTTGAGTAGACGACTGTCTGACGGCGCGTCGAGGCCTGGTGGGCCTTGGCCCGGGCGTGTGTTCAGGCTGTGGTGGGCGGGCTCCTGGGGCCGGTGATGTGGTCCCAGATCGCGAAGCGAATGGTCATCTCGGCCCGGTAGTCGGGTGCGCTCATGAGATGGCGGCGGGGCCGAAAGTGGGGTGG
>NZ_JAHWZY010000047.1:0-44025 GCF_041380215.1 Streptomyces pimonensis | reverse complement strand
CCCAGACCAGTCCGCCCGCCGTCCGGGTCAGCCGCAGCCGCAGGGCGTCGTGATGGTCCAGCAGCGCCTGCACCGCCGCCGTCAGCCGCTCCTCCCCCAGCCCGGCCGGGACCTGGAGCAGCACCGACTGGTGGAAGGCGTCGACGGGTCCGCGGCGCTCGCGCAGCCTGTGGACGATCGGGGTGAGTTCGACGGGTCCCGTCCCGTCGTCCTCGGCGCGGACGTCGGGCCGGTCGTCCGCGCGCCCGCTGATCCGGGCGAGTTCGGCCACCGTCTGGTGGGTGAAGACGTCGCGCGGGGTGAGGACCAGACCGGCCCGCCGTGCCCGGCTGACCAGCTGGATCGACATGATGCTGTCCCCGCCCAGCGCGAAGAACCCGTCGTCCCTCCCCACGCTCCCGGCACCGACCCCGAGCAGTTCGGCGAAGATGCGGCAGAGGATCTCCTCGGCCGGGGTGCGCGGCGTGCGTCCTCCGTCCGCCGTGCCGGCGGGGTCGGGCACGGGCAGGGCCGCGCGGTCCAGCTTGCCGTTGGGGGTGACGGGGAGGGCGTCGAGCACCACGATCTCGGCGGGGACCAGGTACTCGGGCAGGGTGTCGGCGGCCCGGCGGCGCACCTGTGCGCCGTCCAGGGTGCGGCCCCGCTCGGGCACGACGTAGCCGACCAGGCGCCGGCCGCCAAAGGGAGCGTCGTGGGGCACGACCGCTGCGGTGCTCACCCCCTCCTGCTCGCCGAGTGCGGCCGCGGCCTCACCCGGCTCGACGCGCACACCGCCGACCTTGACCTGGTCGTCGACACGGCCCAGGTACTCCAGTTCGCCGTTGCCCGTCCAGCGGGCGAGGTCGCCGCTGCGGTACATCCGGGCGCCGGGCGGGCCGAAGGGGTCGGCGACGAAGCTCTCCGCCGTGGCGCCCGGGCGGCCCAGGTAGCCGCGGGCCAGCTGGGCGCCGGCGATCCACAGCTCGCCGGAGGCGCCCGGCGGCACCGGCTCCAGGGCCGCGTCGAGGACGTACAGGCGAGTGTTGGCGACCGGGCGGCCGAGCGGCGGCGGGCCCTCGGGGTCCGCGGGGCAGCGCCACCAGGTGACGTCGATGGTGGCCTCGGTGGGACCGTACTGGTTGAACAGGGCCACGCCCGAGACGCCGAGCACGTCGTGGAAGCGCCGTACGAGGTCGGCGGGCAGGGCCTCGCCGCCAGAGAACACCCGGCGCAGCCCGGTGCAGCCGACGGCGGCCGGCTGGTCCAGGAAGGCGCGCAGGACGGTCGGCACGAAGTGCGCGGTGGTGACGGAGCGGTCCCGTATCAGCTCGGCGAGCCGGGCGGGGTCGCGGTGCGCCTCGGGCCCGGCGACGACCACGGCGGCGCCGGCGAGCACCGGCCAGAACAGCTCCCACACGGAGACGTCGAAGCCGGTGGAGGCCTTGTGCAGCACCCGGTCGTCGGACCGCAGACCGTACTGCTCCTGCATGCCCCACAGGCGGTTGACGACGGCCCGGTGCGGGACGGCGACGCCCTTGGGGCGCCCCGTCGAGCCGGAGGTGTGGATGACGTAGGCGGCGCTGTCGGGGTGCGGCGCCGCGAACCCGGCGGAGGGCCCGCGGACGTCCTGCGGTCCGGGGGGCCCGTCGAGCGGCAGGACCGGGGCCCGCACGGCGGAGGGCAGCAGACCGCGCGTCTCCTGAGCGGTCACCACGCACACCGGGTCGGTGTCGGCGAGCAGCAGGGCGATGCGTCCGGCCGGGAGGTCGGGGTCCACGGGCACGTACGCGGCACCGGTGCGCAGCACCGCGTGCAGGGCCACGGGCAGGCCGGTCGAGCGCGGGACGAGCACCGCGACGCGGCGCTCCGGCCGGGCCCCGAGCGCGCGCAGACGGCGGGCGAGGGCGTCGACGCGGGTGTCCAGCTGCGCGTAGGTGAGCCGGTCGGCCCCGCAGACGACGGCCTCGGCGTGCGGGGTGCGCGCGACGCGGTCGGCGAGGAGTTCGGGCACGGTGGCGGACGGGACGTGCATGGCGGTGTCGTTCCAGTCGGTGAGTACGCGTCGGCGTTCGTCGTCGGCGGTGGTGGCGGCCCGGGACACGGTGAGGTCCGGGTCGCCGGCGAAGGACTCCAGGAGCCGGGTCCAGCGCCGGGTGAGGAGCCGTACCGTCTCGGGGGTGAAGCGGTCCGCTCGGTATTCGACACGGCAGTCGATCCCGTCCGGAGCGCCCTCGGGGGTGCGGTGTTCGGCCGCGTTGAAGGAGAGGTCGAAGCGGGCGGTGGCGGCGCCGACGCGGATCGGCTCGGCAGTGAGACCGGGGAGCTCGACGGCGTCACGGGTGAGCTCGGGCTGGGCGGCCAGCATCACCTGGAACAGCGGGTTGCGGTCCAGTGAGCGGGGCACGCCCAGGTGGTCGACGAGACGGTCGAAGGGCACGTCCTGGTGGGCGTAGGCGGTGAGGTCGGTCTCCCTCACCCGCCGCAGCAGCTCGCGGAAGTCCGGGTCGCCGCTGGTGTCGGTGCGCAGGACGAGCGTGTTGACGAAACAGCCGACGAGGTCCTCCAGCACCTCGTCACCGCGCCCGGCCACGGCCGTGCCGAGCGGGATGTCCGTACCGGCGCCGAGGCGGGTCAGCAGCGCGGCGAGGGCGGCCTGGAGCGTCATGAAGACGGTGGCGGAGTGCTCGCGGGCCAGCTCCGTCAGGCGGGCGTGGAGCGGCGCCGGGATGCGGAAGAGGTACGAGCCTCCGGGTGCGGTGCCGGTGGTGTCACCGGGCGCGGCGGCGATGGGGTCCACGGGCAGGTCGATGCGGTCCGGCAGGTCCGCGAGCCGCTGCCGCCAGTACGCGAGCTGGCGGCCCGTCGGCCCGTCCGTGCCGTCGTCGGCGAGCAGGTCGTGCTGCCACAGGCTGTAGTCGGCGTACTGGACGGGCAGCGGAGCCCAGTCGGGCGCCCGCCCCCGCGTACGGCTGCGGTAGGCGGTGGACAAGTCGGCCGCCAGCGGTCCGAACGACCAGCCGTCGGCGGCGATGTGGTGCAGCACCAGTGCGAGGACGTGGTCGTCCTCCCCCAGTTCGAACAGGGCCGCCCGCAGTGGGATCTCGGCGGCCAGGTCGAAGGGCCGGCGGACGGTCCGCTCCAGTTCGGTGGTCAGGTCCGCCTCCGTGACGCGGACCACCTCCGGTTCCGGGCGGGCCCGCTCGGCGTCGGCGTCCAGGATCTCCTGGCGGGGACGGCCGTCGACGTCGGGGAAGACGGTGCGCAGCGCCTCGTGGCGGGCGGTCAGGTCGGCGAGCGCGAGGCGCAGCGCGGGGAGGTCGAGGGGGCCGCGCAGTCGCAGTGCCACCCGCATGTGGTAGCCGTCCGCGGCGCCCTCGGCGAAGCGGTGCAGGAACCACAGGCGGCGCTGGGCGGAGGACAGCGGGATGTCGTCGGGCCTGGTGCCGGCGGCGGGGCGGGGCCGGGGCGGGGCGCCTGCGGCGGCGGTGACGCGTTCGGCGAGTTCCGCGACCGTGGGGGCCTCGAAGACGGCGCGGACCGGCAGGTCGGCACCGAGCGTGTTGCGTATGTGGGCGACGAGACGGGTGGCGAGCAGCGAGTGTCCGCCCAGGTCGAAGAAGCTCTCGTCGATGCCGGTCCGGTCGGCGCCGAGGAGCCGTGCGTACAGGCCGCACAGCACTTCCTCGAGCGGTGTGCGCGCCTCGCGGCCGCCGTCCGCCGCGCAGCCGTCCGCGGCGCCGGGGTCGGGCAGGGCGCGTCGGTCGACCTTGCCGTTGGGGGTGAGCGGCAACCGGTCCAGGACGACGAACGCGGAGGGCACCATGTAGCCGGGCAGGCCGGCCGCGGCGTGGCGGCGCAGCTCGGCCGGGGCGGGGGCGTTCCCGGGCCCTGCCACGGCTCCGGTCCCGGTCTCCGGGACGACGTAGGCCACCAGTCGCAACTCGCCCTCGGGCGTGTCCCGGCGTGCGTCCGCGACGGCGCGGGCGACCGCCCCGTGGCTCTCCAGGACCGCCTCGATCTCGCCGAGTTCGACGCGGTGGCCGCGCACCTTGACCTGGTGGTCGGCGCGGCCGAGGTGGTCCAGGCGGCCGTCCGCGGTCCAGCGGGCCAGGTCGCCGGTGCGGTACATGCGGGTGCCGGGCCCGCCGTACGGGTCGGCGAGGAAGCGCTCGGCGGACGCGCCGGGTCGGCCCGCGTAGCCCCGGGTGACGCCGGGACCGGCCAGGTAGAGCTCGCCGGGTGTTCCGGCGGGGACCGGGCGCAGCCGGTGGTCCAGGACGTAGGCGCGGACGCCCGGGCGGGGGCGGCCGATCAGGAAGCGCCCGCCGGACCGCCGCGCCCCGGGCTCGCCCACCGCCTGGAAGGTGCTGCTCATGGTCGCCTCGGTGGGCCCGTACTGGTTGACGACCAGCGGGTTCCCGAGGGCGGCCGTCTGCTGGAGGTGGCTTTCGGTGAGCGCCTCGCCGCAGGTCATCACCGACCGCGGGGAGGGGCGTTCGCCGACGGGCAGCTGCGCCGCCTCCTCGTTCAGGGCGGCCAGCAGGGAGGGCACGACGGAGAGCAGCACGGTGACCCGGTGGCGGCACATGGCGCGGACGAGGGCGCGTGCGTCGTTGGCCTCGTCGGGCGGCACCATGACGACGCGTCCGCCGGCGGCCAGGGTGCCGAGGATGTCGCGCACCGAGGGGTCGAAGGAGACGGACGCCAGGTTGAGCACGGCGTCGTCGGGGCCGAGCCGGGCGATCCCGGACGTCAGGTACGAGAAGTAGGCGGCGACCCCCCGGTGCGGCACCACGACCGCCTTGGGCCGCCCGGTGGAACCCGAGGTGTGGATGACGTAGGCCGGGTGGTCGGGCCTCAGCGGCGCGGTGCGCTCGTCGTCGGCGGGGTCGCCGTCCGGCAGGGCGCGCAGCGCGTGTCCGGTGTCCGGGTCATCGAGCCGCACGGCGCCGGAGCGGACGTCCTCGGGGAGCGACGCGGCCGCCCCGGTGGTGGTCAGCACCGTCACCGGCCGGGCGTCGTCGAGCATGTACGCGATGCGGTCCGCCGGGTAGCCGGGGTCCACCGGGAGGTACGCCGCGCCGGCCTTGAGGACCGCCAGCAGGGCCACCACCAGGTCCGGGGAGCGGGGCACCGCGACGGCGACGGTCCGTTCGGGCCCGGCGCCCCGGGCGATGAGCAGGCGGGCGAGGCGGTTGGCGCGGGTGTGCAGTTCGCGGTGGGTGAGCCGTTCGTCCCCGAAGAGGACCGCCGGGGCGTCGGGGGCGGTGGCCGCCCGCTCCTCGAGGACGCCGGTGACGGTGCCGGCCGCCGCGGTCCCGTCCTGTGCCCCCTGCCAGGCGGTCGACAGGTGGCCGCGTTCGCGCGGGGTGAGGACCCCGGCGCGGCCCGCGGGCCGCTCCAGGCCCTCGCCGAGCTCCTCGAAGAGGCGCACCAGCCGGTCCATGAGCGTTTCGGCGGCGGCCCGGTCGTAGGCGGAGGTGTGGTGGCCGAGGGTGAGGTGCAGCCGCTCGCCGGGGGTGGCGAGCAGCCGCAGCGGGTAGCTCGTGGCCACTCCGCCGTCGACGGCGGAGACACGTATGCCGTCCGCCGGCCGGAACGCGTCCGGGTCCAGCGGGAAGTTGAGGAACACCACCATCGTGTCGGCGAGCGCTCCGGCACCGGTCTGCCGGAGGATCTCCGGCAGACCGAGGTGCTGGTGTGCGGCGAGACGGGACTGCTCGTCCTGCAGCCGGCGCAGAACGGCGGCCATCGGCCGCACCGGGTCGAGGCGCACCCGCACCGGAACGGTGCTGATGAACAGACCGATGACGGACTCCACGTCCTCGACGTCGGCCGGGCGGCCCGCGTGCGGGGCGTCGAGGACGACGTCGTCGCGGCCCGTCAGCGCGCCGATCAGGGTGGCCCACGCGCCCTGCACCAGGGTGGCGGGTGTCAGGCCGTGGCGGCGGCAGTGCGCGGTCAGGCGGGACGTCAGGTCCGGGGACAGCAGGCGCTCCACGGCCCCGTGCCCGGGCGCGTGCGCCGGGCCGCCGGTGGCGTCGTCCGCCCGGCTGCGGGTCACCGGCGCCACGAGGGTCGGTTCGGCGCCGTCGAGCGCCTGCCGCCATGCCTGCCGTGCCGCGTCCTTGTCCTGCCGGGCGAGCCAGGCCAGGTAGCGCTCGAACTGGGGCGGCGCCGGGGAGAGGGAGTCCGGCTCGGCGTAGGCGGTCAGCAGTTCGTTCAGCAGCAGCGGCTGCGACCAGCCGTCGAGCAGGATGTGGTGGTAGGTCACGATCATCGTGTACCGGTGCGGGGCCAGCCGGGCCAGCGCCACGCGCAGCAGCGGCGGCCGCGCCGGGTCGAACGGGGTCTGTCGCTCCGCGGTCCGCAGCTCGGCGAGCCGCGCCTCCCGCTCCGGCCCGTCGGCCGTGGACAGGTCCGTCTCCCGCCAGGGCGGTGCCGCCTCGCCGGAGACGATCTGCACCGGGCCCGCGTCCGCGTCGTGCACGAAGGCCGCCCGCAGGCTGCCGTGCCGGGCCAGCAGCCGGGTCCAGGCGGTGCGCAGCCGGACCGGGTCGAGAGGGCCGTCCAGCGTGAGCGCCAGCTGGACGGTGTAGTCGTCTTCCCGGGCCCGGGCGTCCTCCCCGTCCCGCGGAGCCTGCGCGGCGGCCAGGGACTCGAAGAGCAGCCCCTCCTGCAGCGGTGTCAGCGGGAGGATCGGCATGTCCGCCGGACCCGGGTACGGGGCGGTCAGCCGCTCCCGCACCGGCGCCGGTACCGGCAGCAGGGGTCCCTCGCACGCCCCCTGCGGCGGTCCGGTGACGTCGGTGTCCCCGGCCTCCCGCGCCAGGGGGGCGAGGGCCGCGACGGTGGGGTGCGCGAAGACGTCACGGACGGCCAGGTCGATGCCCGCCCGGCGTACGGCGCCCACCAGCCGCATGGCCAGCACGCTGTCGCCGCCCAGTGCGAAGAAACTGTCGTCGATGCCCACGTGCGGGACGCCCAGCAACTGGGCGAAGGCGGTGCACAGGGCCTGCTCGGTCGCGTCGCGCGGCGCCCGGCTGTCCGGTGCGGCCGCGAAGTCCGGCGCCGGAAGGGCGGCGCGGTCCAGTTTGCCGTTCGCGGTCAGCGGCAGCTCCGCCAGCACCACGAAGGCGGCGGGCACGAGGGCCTCCGGCAGGGCGCGTTCGGCGAGGGTCCGCAGTTCGGCCGGGAGCCCGGCGATCCTGCGGGCGAGGCCCGGGTCGTTGGTGTTCCGCGCCGAGGCGGGGACGGACTCCGCGGCGGGCCGGTAGGCGCACAGCACTTCACCGGTCGGGGAGTCCGAGGCGTCCGTGCGCCGGAAGACGGCGTCCACCGCGCCGGGGCCGGCCGCCGACGGTGCCACGGCCACGCGGTAGCCCAGTTCCTCGGCGAGGGCGTACAGGTCCTCGGGGTCCACCGCGCCGGGCACCGGGACGTCGTCCGCGAGGAGGCGCGCGGCACGGGCGGGTTCGGCGCCCTCGTCCAGCCGCCGGACCGCCAGGACCTGCCGGGCGGTGCGCTCGTCGGGGAGCCCCGGCACGCGCAGTCGCGCCGGGCGCGCCGTGGACAGGGTGTGCCGCAGTCCGTCCAGGTCCGTTCCGTCGCCGGCGGCGTCGCCGTCGGCCGGCGACGCCGCCGCCGGGGCCGTGTGCAGGACGACGTCGTAGCGGTAGCGGCTCAGTTCGTTGCGGTACCCGCCCCGCTTCACCTGGACGTCCGCGACGGCGAAGGGGCCGCCGGGGCCGGTCCGGCCGGTGAACCAGGCGGGGTCGACGAGGAGTTCGTTCTCGTTCAGCAGGGCCCGGCCTATGGACCGGCGCAGTGCCGCGGTGCCGGTGTGCCGGCCCGGGGGGAGGCGGACGAGGTGCTTCTCCGTCTCGAGGACGCGGGCGGCCCGCAGGTCCCGTACGTCACCGACGAAGACCCGCCCGCCGGGTGCCAGCAGCGGCACGACGGCGCGGATCACCCGGTCCAGGTAGCCGGCGTCCGGGAAGTACTGGATCACCGAGTTCAGCACGACGGTGTCGAAGAATCCGGTGGGCAGGCCCCCGGTGTCGTCCGCCGCCTGGTGACGCAGGGTGACACGGTCGGCGAGGTGGCCGGGCATCCGGTCACGCAGCGTGCCGACCACCGCGGCGGAGAAGTCGGTCGCCCAGTAGGTCTCGGTGTCCCCGGCGAGCCGCGACAGCAGCAGGCCCGCGCCGACGCCGATCTCCAGCAGGCGTACGGGACGCAGGGCGCGGATCCGCTCCACGGTCGCGTCGCGCCAGCGGCTCATCTCCCGGTGCGGGAGGGGCCGGCCGTCGTAGCTGCTGTCCCAGCTGGAGAAGTCGTCGCCGAAGGCGGGGGCTTCGTCGGTGGCGGACGGTGCGGACGGCCCTGGGGCGGCGGGCGCGTAGACCGACTCCCAGACGGCGTTCCACTCCCGCACCTGTGTCCGCTCGGATCCGGACGCGTCCGCGTCGCGCCCGTGGAGGGCCGGCACCACGTAGGCGGTGAGCTGCCGTCGGCCCGGCTCGTCCTCCCGGACGACCACTGCGGCCCGGCTCACCGCCGGGTGCCCGACGAGCGCGGCCTCGATCTCGGTGGGCTCGGCGCGCACCCCCCGGATCTTGATCTGGTGGTCGGTGCGGCCCAGGTACTCCAGCGTGCCGTCGCCGCGCCACCGCGCCAGGTCGCCGGTGCGGTACATGCGGCTGCCCGCGGGACCGAAGGGGTCGGCCACGAAGCGGAGCGCGGTCGTCCCGGGCAGGGCCGGGTAACCGCGGGCGAGCTGGCGCCCCGCCAGGTACAGCTCACCCGCGACGCCCGGGGCGACCGGCCGGAGCGCCGCGTCGAGCACGTACACCCGGGTGTTGTCCACCGGACCCCCGATGGGGACCGTGCCCGCCCCGGCGTGCGCCGCGGTGTCCGTCCCCGCCGGGACGCAACGCCACCGGGTGACGTCGATGGCCGCCTCGGTCGGCCCGTAGAGGTTGAACAGCGGAACGCCGAGGAGGCCGAGGCAGGCGTCGGCGAGTTCGGCCGTCAGCGCCTCGCCGCTGCAGATCACGCGCCGCAGCCCGGTCCCGGCCGCGACCGGCTCGTCGAGGGCGTCGAGGAACACCCGGAGCATCGACGGGACGAAGTGCACCGTCGTCACCCGGCGGGTCCCGACGACCGCCGCCAGGTACTCCGGGTCGCGGTGCCCGCCGGGGCGTGCCACCACCACCGTGGCGCCCGTGGTCAGCGGCCACAGCAGCTCCCACACGGACACGTCGAACCCGACGGGCGTCTTGTGCAGCACCCGGTCGTCGGCGGTCAGGGCGAACTCGCGCTGCATGCCCAGCACCCGGTTGGCGATGGCCTCGTGGGAGACGACGACGCCCTTCGGGCGGCCGGTCGAGCCCGAGGTGAAGATCATGTACGCGGCCGAGCCGGACGCCACGGGGACCGGCGAGGACAGGGCCGCGCCGTCACCGGCGGGTGTGCCGTCCCCGAGGAGCACCGTGTCCGGGCCGCCCAGGCGGGGGAACCGCTCGACGAAGCCGCGCGTGGTGAGGACGCAGGCCGGTGCCGCGTCGTCCAGCAGCAGCCCGATCCGCTCCGCCGGCAGGTCCGGGTCCACCGGCACGTACACCGCGCCCGCGCGCAGCACGGCGTGGACGGCGACGAGCAGGTCCGCCGAACGCGGCACGGCGACCGCCACGCGGGTCTCGGGCACGGCCCCGCGCTCGCGCAGCAGCGCCGCGAGCGCCGCCACCCGGGCGTCGAACTCGGCGTACGTCAGCTCCTCGGTGCCGTCCCCGCCGTCCCCGTACACCACGGCGGTCGCGTCGGGCGTGGCCGCGGTCTGTGCCGCGACCAGTTCGGGCACGGTGACGGGCGGCACCGGCACGGCGGTGTCGTTCCACTCCGTCAGCACCTGCCGCCGCTCCCCGGGGAGGAGCACGTCGACGGAGCCGACGGTCCGGACGGGGTCGGCGACCGGCCCCTGGAGCAGCCGCACCAGCCGTTCGCCCACGAGGGCGATGTCCTCCGGTGAGAAGGCGCCGGTCCGGTAGCCGAACCGCAGGCTGAGTCCGGCGGCCTCCGGCACCACCAGCAGGGTCAGCGCGTAGTGGGTGCCCGCGTGGACGTGCGGACCGGTGATGCCGAGGCCGGGGCCCGGCCGGAAGGCGGCCGGGTCGACGGGGAAGTTCTCGAAGGTCAGGACGGTGTCGAAGAGCCGGTCGAGCCCGGTCGGGCGGGTGATGTCCGGCAGGCCCAGGTGCGCGGCGGCCGTGAGGCGCGACTGCCGGCGCTGCATCCCGCGCAGGACGCCGAGCAGGTCGTCCGCCGGACGCAGCCGTACGCGCACGGGGACGGTGTCGACGAACAGTCCGACCATGGACTCGGACCCGTCGATCTCGGCGGGGCGGCTGGCGACGGTGGTGCCGAACACGACGTCGTCGCGCCCGGTCAGTCCGGCCAGGAGGAGGGCCCAGGCGCCCTGGACGACGGTGTTGAGGGTGAGGCCGTGCGCGGCGGCCAGGTCCCGCAGGGCCTCGGTGGTACGGGCCGGCAGGTCGACGGTGTACCGGCCCTGCGCCGGTCCCGCCGTTCCGGCGGCGTCCGGCACGAGGAGCGTCGGTGCGTCGAGCCCGTCGAGCGCGGCGCTCCACTCGGCGCGGGCCGCGTCACGGTCCTGCCTTCCGAGCCAGGACAGGTACGCGCGTGGCGGGGTCGCCGGCGGCAGGGGCTCGTCGTGGTACAGCGCGAACAGCTCACGGCCCAGCAGGGGCAGCGACCAGCCGTCGAGCAGCATGTGGTGGTGGGTGAAGAGCACGGTGTGCCGCTCGGGGGCGAGCCGCACCAGGGCGATCCGCAGCAGCGGGGGGCGCGCCAGGTCGAAGCGGCCGGCCCGCTCCTCGGCGGCGGTCTGCCGCAGTCGCCGGTCCCGTTCCCGGTCGTCGGTGTCCGTGGGCGGCTGTGCGAGGTCCACGTCGCGCCAGGGCAGCTCGACGTCGTCGAGCACCACCTGCGCCGGCACGTCGGCGGCGTCGGCGACGAACGCGGAGCGCAGCACGGGGTGCCGGCGCAGCAGGGCGTGCCAGGCCGCGCGCAGCCGGTGCCCGTCCAGCGGGCCCTCGACCGTGAAGCCGAGCTGCACGGTGTAGTCGTCGTCCCCGGCGGCCTGCGCGTCGTGCAGGGACTGGAACAGCAGGCCCTGTTGCACGGGGGTCAGTGGCAGGGCGTCGCAGAGCCGCGGGTAGCGGGCGCGCAGGCGCCGGAGTTCCGCCTCGGCGAACGGGGCGGCGGGCGAGGGCTCCGGCGCCGGGGAGGCGTCGCCCGTGGCGTCCTCCCGCGGGGCCGCGCGGGTGGCGAGGTCCGCCACGGTCGGGTGCTCGAACACGTCGCGCAGGGCGATGGTCAGCCCCTCGCGGCGTGCGGCGGCGACCAGACGCATCGCCGAGACGCTGTCGCCGCCGAGGGCGAAGAAGTCGTCGTCGATGCTCACGTCCGGTGCGTCGAGCAGGTCGGCGCAGAGCCGGCCGAGGGTCTCCTCGACCTCGTTCCGAGGCGTCCGGCCGCCCTCGCGGACGGCCGCCGCCGGCGCGGGCAGCGCGGCCCGGTCGAGCTTGCCGTTCGCCGTCAGGGGCAGCTCCGGGAGGGTCACGAAGGCGGCGGGCACCATGTACGGGGGGAGGCTCCGCGCCAGCGCCGCGGCCAGCTCGTGTCCGTCCGCCACCGGCTCCGTGCCCGGGACGAGGTACGCCGTCAGCTGCCGCCGGCCCGGCGTGTCCTCCCGGAGCACGACCGCGGCACGGTCAACGCCCGGCTGCCGCGCGAGCACGGCCTCGATCTCGCCCGGCTCGATGCGGTGTCCGCGCACCTTGACCTGCTGGTCCGCCCGGCCCGCGTAGGCGAGCCGGCCGTCCCGCGTCCACCGTACGAGGTCGCCGGTCCGGTACATGCGGGTGCCGGGGGCGCCGAAGGGGTCGGCCACGAAGCGCTCGGCCGTCGGGCCGGGCCGTCCCGCGTACCCGCGCGCCAGTCCGGCGCCGGCGATGTACAGCTCGCCCACCACGCCGGGCGGCACGGGCCGCGCCGCTGCGTCCAGCACGTACACCGCGGTGCCGGCGATCGGCCGTCCGATGGTGACCGTCGCCGCTTCGGCGTCCTCGGCCGACAGGCCGGCCGCGGTCGACCAGACCGTCGTCTCCGTAGGTCCGTAGACGTTGGTCACCGACGCGGCGGACGCGACGAGTTCGCGCGCCAGTGCGGCCGGCAGCGCCTCGCCGCCGACGAGGACCCGGACGCCCCCGAGGACGGGGGCGACCTCCGCGGACACCGCCTGCCACAGGCTCGGCGTCGCCTGCATCACCGAGACGCCCTCGGTCAGCAGCAGTCGCCGCAGCCGTGCCGGGTCGCGCGTCTCGTCGGGTCCGGCCACCACCACCGCGGCACCGGCCACCAGGGGCGCGAGCAGCTCCAGGTTGGCGATGTCGAAGCCCAGTGTGGTCACGGCGAGCAGACGGTCGCCGCCGCCGAGGCCGGCCCGCCCGGCCATGTCCAGCAGCAGGTTGGCGAGGCCCGACCGGGGGACGACCACGCCCTTGGGCCGTCCTGTCGACCCCGAGGTGAAGACGACGTACGCCGCGGCCGAACCGGGCACCGCGGCGGGCGGCGCCACGGCGTCGGCCTCCGCGGGGGCGTGGGCACGGGCATCGGCGGGGGCGGCGTCCCACGGCCCGTCGGCCAGCACGTGCCGCGGGCCCCGCGGCACCCGCCCGGCCAGCTCGGCCGTCGTCAGGACGACGGCCGGCCGTGCCTCGGCCACCATGAGCTCCAGCCGCTCCGCCGGGTGCGACAGGTCCAGCGGCAGATAGGCGGCGCCGGAACGCAGGCAGGCCAGCACACCGGTCACCAGGTCCACCGAGCGTGGCAGCGCCAGCGCCACGCGGTCCTCCGGTCCCACTCCGTGACCGGCCAGGACGCCGGCCAGCCGGGACGCCCGGCCGACCAGTTCGCCGTACGTCAGAGACGCTCCCTTGGCGGTCACCGCGACGGCGTCCGGGGTGCGGGCCGCCTGTGCCGCGACCAGCCGCCACGGGTCGCCCTCCGGGGCGCTTTCCAGGCCGCCCTCCGAAGAAGTCCTCGCCGGAGCGCCTTCCGCGTCGCTCCCCCCGGTGGGGGCGACATCGCCGGTGCCGCCGGACCAGCCTCCCAGCACGCGCCGGCGCTCGTCCTCGTCGAGCAGGTCACCGTGGCCGACCGGCCGCGCGGCGGCGTCGTCCCCCGCGGTGAGCCGCTCCAGCAGCCGCAGGAACCGCTCGTGGTGTCCGGCCAGTTCACCGGCCGAGTACAGCTCGGGGTTCCCGTCGACGACGACCTCGATCGCGCCGCGCTGCCCCGGGCGTCCGCCGTAGCAGGCGACCGACAGGTCGGCCACCGGCCCCACGGCCAGACTGCGCAGGGTGCCGTGGAGGCCGCCGAAGGCGAAGTCCTGGCCGAACGGCATGACGTTGACGACCGGCCCGTAGAGCCGGCCACCCGCGGAGAGGCCGAGGTCGCGGGCGAGGTCCGCCTCCGGATAGCGCTGGTGGCGCACCGCGTTCCTCATCTCGGCCGCGACCCGGGCGGTCAGCTCGCCGTACGTCAGGCCGGGGTCCACGCCCAGCCGCAGCGGGACGACGTTGGACACCATGCCGGGGACGGCCTCCGCGACGGAACCGACGCGCGCGGTGACCGGGAAGCCCAGCACCAGGTCGTCCGCCCCGGTCATCCGGTGCAGATAGGCGGCGACGCCCGCGATGAAGGCGGCCGGCCAGCTCGACCGGCCGCTCCGCGCGACCTTCCGCATCCCCGACTCGGTCCCGGTGCCCAGCCGTGAGGTCCGCCGGTGCACCGGGGCGGAAGGCGGCGCGGACCGCTCCGTCAGTCCGGTCGGCGCCGGCCGGCCGGCCATCCGTTCCAGCCAGTACGCCCGGTCGGCGCGGAAGTCGTCCGAGGCCCGGTAGGCCGCCTGCTCGTCCAGCAGTTCCCGGAGCGGCCGCAGGGCCCCCTCCGCGGGGTCGCGCCCCTCGCAGAGCGCGGTGTAGAGGGCCGCCGCGCGCCGTACGGCGATCCCGGCGCCGAACCCGTCGCTGATCAGATGGTGGATGCCCGAGTACCACCAGTGGCGCTGCTCGGCGACGCGGATCACCGCGCTCGTGAGGTTCGGCGGGTGGCCCTGGAGGCGCGGGCGGGCCATGTCGGCCTTCATCCAGGCGCGTGCCGCTGCCTCGGGGTCCTCCTCGGCCGACACGTCGACGAAGAGCTGCTCCCACGCACCGGTCGGCTCGACCCACTGGCGCAGTTCGCCCTCGTGCTCCCCGATCCGGACGCGGAACCCGTCGGCCTCGTCGAGGAAACGACGTGTCGCCTCGGCCAGCAGCGCGAGGTCGAGCGGGCCGGTGATGTCGACGTAGACGCCGAGGTTGTAGGCGCGGCTCTGCGGTGCCAGCTGCTGGCCGAACCAGATGCCCGACTGTCCGGGGGTGAGCGGCAGGCCACGAGGGTGGTCGTCTAGCACGTGCGTAACTCCCAGGCATACGGATGAACGGCGAGCGTGGCCCGGCCTCGGTGGGGACCGGGAAACCCCTGGTGACCACGGCGATCACCATGTCGGCCGACCCGGGGCAGCAATGATCACCTGTCACCTCGGTGTCTAGCACGGCAAGTTGACCGGACGGGATGCCCGCGCGCGGAAAATGATCTTCAGGTGAACTGTCCCCGCACCGGGCCGGACCTGCGCGGCGGTCGACTCCGTGCCGGGAACCGCGCGGTGCGCCGGTGACGCACGTCCGGCATTCACCCCGGCATCACGTACGGGCATCCCTCGTTCACCCGGCTGAACTTTCCCCCAACTGCGGTGACGTGGACGGTCCGGACCGGCATCCGCCGTCCGCGGCCGGATGCCATCATCGAGTCGTCGCGGCGCCTTCCCGGTTCCGCGTCCCCGGGCCCTCCGCCGGCACGCGCCGCGCTCCTCCCGACCCCTTCCCGGTGCTTTCCCGACCCCTCCTGCCGCGCCGTGCGGCGGCGACCCCCGAGGACCCTCATGGCGCAGTGCCGGCACCCCTCGATGAGCCCTGCCGAGACCCGCCGCGCCTTCCGCGCCCTGCTGCTCGGCCTCTTCGCCGGCCTGCTGGCCGGCACCGTGGTCGTCACCGCGCTGCCCCGCGTCGTCGCCGACCTGGACGGCAGTCAGGCCGCCTTCACCTGGGTCGTCGCCGCCACGACGGTCTCCTCCACGCTGAGTCTGCCGCTCTGGGGAAAGCTCGCCGACCTCGCGGACCGCAAGACGCTGATCCAGTGCTCGCTCGGTCTGTTCGCCCTCGGGTCGGCGTGGTGCGCGCTGGCCGGTGACGTCGGGCAGCTCATCGCGGGCCGGGCCGTGCAGGGGCTGGGAGCCGGCGGGGTGAACGCGCTGGTCCAGGTCGTCATGGGCACGCTGGTCCCGCCACGGGAGCGCGGCCGGTACAACGGCCGCATCACGCTGGTCATCACGGCCGGGACGGTCGCCGGTCCCCCGCTCGGCGGCCTCCTCGCCGACACCCCCGGGGTGGGCTGGCGCGGCTGCTTCCATCTGGGCGTGCTCCTCGCGGCCGGCGCCGGACTCACCCTCCACCGGACGCTGCGGCTGCCCGAGGCCGGTTCCGGGCGCGCGGCGCGCGGCTCCCACCTCGACTTCCGGGGCGCGGCCCTGCTCACCGCGGCGGTCGGTACGCTCCTCCTCGCCGTCACCCGGGCCGGTGACGGCGTCCCGTGGATGTCCTGGCAGGCCGCGGGAGCGGCCTGCGCCGTGCTCGTCCTGGTCGCCCTGTTCGTCCGTCGCGAGTCACGGGCCGCCGATCCGCTGGTGCCGTTGCGCCTGTTGCGCGACCGCACCGTCGCCCTGTCGGCGCTCGCCGGTTTCGCGGTCGGACCGGCGCTGTTCGCCGCCCCCGCCCTGCTGGGTCAGTACTTCCAGACCGCCCGGGCGCAGTCGCCGGCCGTGTCGGGCCTGCTGACCCTGCCGATGATCGTGGGTCTGCTGGTGGCCTCCGGCGTCGTCGGCCGCCTGATCGCCACGCGAGGCCGCTGGAAACACCTCCTGGCCGCCGGTGGACTGCTGCTCGTCCTCGGCTTCTCGCTCATGGGCACCGTGGAGGCGGAGACCCCGCTCCTGCTGGTGGGCGCCGCCCTGTTCACGGGAGGCGCGGGCATCGGCATCGTCTCGCAGAACCTCGTGCTGATCGCCCAGAACGCGGCGCCGCCGGACGGTCTGGGCGCCGCCACCACCTTGGTGGTCCTCTTCCGCAGCCTCGGCGGTGCACTCGGGCTCGCCGCACTCGGCTCCCTGCTGACCGCCCGCGTGGACGACCTGTCCTCCGCACACGCCGCGGTCGGCGCCGGGCTCGACGGCGGCCTGCCGGACCTGGGCACGCTGTCGCCCTCGGCCGTGGAGAGCGTCCGGGCGGTGTACGGACAGGCTTTCGGCGACGTGTTCGCCGCCGCCGTGCCCTTCGCCCTGCTCGCGCTGGCCGCCGTCCTGCTGATGCGGGAGACGCCCCTGCGCACCGCGCACGGGGAGCCCGGTCATGGGCCGGACCACACCCCGGAAGCAGGCGCCGCACCCCGTACGGGACCAGGACGCGGACCCGCGCGAGGGCCCGGACCAGAACCTGGTCCCTGACCCGCGCCCGCCCTGGTCCTGACTCTCCGTGGTCCGGCTTCGGGAGTCCGTCCGGAGGACGAGGACGGGAACAGGGACGGGGCGGCCGGCCGATCGTTCCGTGCAGGACGGGGGGACGGGAGAGGGCGGGGACCGCTGTGCGGGCCCCGCCCTCTGGGGGTGCGCTCCGGGCCGGCCGGTGCGCGGGTCAGACCACGACGGGGGGCTCGTCGCGCGTCTCCGCGGCCAGCTGCCGGTTCAGCTTCTCGCCCTCGATGTCGAGGTCGGGCAGGACCTTGTCGACGGGCCCCGGCAGCCACCAGGCGGCACGGCCGAGCAGTGACATCACCGCCGGTACCAGCGCCATGCGGACGACGAAG
Organism: Streptomyces pimonensis; assembly: GCF_041380215.1. NCBI lineage: Bacteria > Bacillati > Actinomycetota > Actinomycetes > Kitasatosporales > Streptomycetaceae > Streptomyces > Streptomyces pimonensis. The sequence continues at coordinate 27,000 of NZ_JAHWZY010000047.1, read as the reverse complement.
GCGTCGATGACCACGCCGACGGCGAGGGCGAACCCGATGGATCTGATGATCGGGTCGTCCATCAGGACGAAGCCTCCGAACACGGACGTCATGATGAGCGCGGCGGCCGTGACGACGCGGGCGTTGTGACCCATGCCGCTGACCATGGCCGTCTGCGGGTCGGCGCCGTGGACGAAGTCCTCGCGCATACGGGAGACGAGGAAGACCTCGTAGTCCATGGCGAGTCCGAACAGGATGCCGATGAGCAGGATCGGCAGGAAGCTCACCAGCGGACCGGGGGTGTCGACGCCCACCAGGCCGGCGAGGTGCCCCTCCTGGAAGATGGCGACGGTGATGCCGAAGGTCGCGCCCACGGTGAGCAGGAAGCCCAGGGCCGCCTTCAGCGGCACCAGGACCGACCGGAAGACCAGCATGAGCAGCAGGATGGACAGGCCCACCACCAAAAGCAGGTACACCGGCAGGGCGTCGGCGAGCTTCTCCGAGACGTCGATGCCCAGGGCGGTCGCGCCGGTGAGGGCGATGTCGGCGCCCTCGATGTCCGCGACCCGGTCGCGGATGTCGTGGACGGCGTCCTCGGTGGCGACGGCGGTGGGGCCGGCCTCGGGGATGATGGTCAGCAGGGCGGTGGTGCCCTGCTCGTTCAACTGCGGCGGGGCCACGGTCAGGATGCCTTCGGTGTCCTTGATGAGGGCGGTGGCCTTCTCCGCGGCCGCCCCGGTGGACTGCGCGTCCTCACCGTTGACGACGGCGACGAGACGGCCGTTGAAGCCCTCGCCGAAGCCCTCGGACGTCAGGTCGTACGCCTCGCGTGCCGGGGTGCCCTCGGCGGCGGTGCCCGCGTCCGGCAGGGCTATGCGCATGTCCTGGGCGGGGAGGGTGAGCGCGCCCAGGCCGAGGATGCCGGCGACCAGGAGCGGCACGCGCAGCTTGGTGACGAGTCGGCCCCAGACGAAACCGAAGCCTTCGGCGGCGGCGCCGTCCCTGGCGGCGTTCCCGTCCGCGTGGCGCTGCTTGCGCGGCAGGATCTTCCTGCCGGCGAAGGAGAGGAAGGCCGGCAGCAGGGTGAGGGCGACCAGCACGGCGACGGCGACGGTGCCCGCCGCGGCCAGACCCATCACGCTCAGGAAGGGGATGCCGACGACGGAGAGGCCGGCCAGGGCGATGACGACGGTGGCGCCGGCGAAGACGACGGCGGAACCGGCGGTGCCGGTCGCGCGGCCGGCGGCCTCCTCGGGCCGGAGGCCCTCGGCGAGGTACTGGCGGTAGCGGGAGGTGATGAAGAGCGAGTAGTCGATGCCGACGGCCAGGCCCAGCATCAGCGCCAGGACGGGGGCGGTGGAGGTCAGCTCGATGACGCTGGTCAGGGAGAAGAGACCGGCCATGCCGACCGCGACGCCGATCAGCGCGTTCAGCAGGGTCATGCCGGCGGCGACCAGCGAGCCGAAGGTGACGACCAGGACCACCGCGGCGACCAGGACGCCGAGCGCCTCGGTGGAGCCGATCTCCACCTCACCGCCCATGACCTCGCCGCCGTGCTCGACCCGCAGGCCCTCGGCGTCGGCGCCGACGGCCTCGTAGGCCGACTTCTGCTCGTCGGTGACCTCGTCGGCGGCCTTGTCGAACTGCACCTGGATCAGTGCGTAGCGGCCGTCCCGGGAGACGGAGCCGCTCCGGAACGGGTCCATGGCGGCGATGACGCCGTCGACCTCGGATGCTTCCTTCACCACGGGCGCCACCGCGGCGGGGTCCAGCTTCTCGCCCTCGGGCGCGGCCAGGACGATGGCCCCGGTGGCTCCGCCGGCCTGCGGGAACTGCCGGTCGAGGTCGTCCAGTGCCCGCTGGGACTCGGTGCCCGGCATGGAGAACTTGTCGCTGGTCGGGCCCATCAGGGTGGCGGCTCCGACACCCAGCAGGATCAGCAGGAGCAGCCAGACCGCGGCTATTCGGCCTCTTCTGCGGAAGGAGAACCGCCCGAGCCGGTACAGCAGAGTCGCCATGGAGGAGGGGTCTTTCCGTTGAGGGGTCAACTGGGGGTGTGGTCAAGCGTCCGCAGCGCGCTGCGGATCATTTCGGCGCGCAGCACCTCGTCCGGCGCCACCTCGTCATCGGTGGCGCTGGTGATGAAGACGGCGCCCAGCACCATCCACGCCGCCACCCGCGCCGGCGCCCGTCGCGAGCGGCCGGCCAGCGCGTCCCGCAACCCGTTCGCCAACTCCATGACGTTGAGGTCCTGGTGGCAGGACATCTCGGCGATGTCCTCGAAGAGAAGCCGGATCTCGCGGCGGAACCGCAGCGCCAGGTCGACGTATCCGGTGACGGTCTCCTCCACCAGCCGGCCGCCCTCCAGTCCGGTCACGCGGTCGAGCAGCGTGGCGAGGGCGTCCCGGGCCGGGGTCAGCAGCTCGGTGAGGATCTTCTCCTTGCCGGCGAAGTGGTAGAGGAGCGACGCCTTCGAGCATCCCGCGTCGGAGGCGATGTCCTGCAACGAGGTGCCGCGGAAGCCGTGCACGGCGAACAGTCGCAGTGCCGATTCCAGGATCTGACCGCGCATCGCGGAGGCGGAGCGTGCCATTCCTCAACCATAACTGTCCGATCGGTCAGAACTGACCGATCGGACAGTTATGAGTATGTGACTTGCGCCACTTTCCCGGTCCGGGTGTCGCACAGGGCGTGCACGGTGGCTCCGCCGGCCCGCGCGCGAAGAGCGCCGGATCCCGCAGAGCACGACGCTGCGGGCGGTTCGCCTCGTCCGCAGAGCCCAGGGCGCCACGCGGCAGCGGCTCCGCAGAAGCGGGAGACGGCCTTCGCGCCGGCCGTGGAACACGGTGTTCCCGTGACGGGCCGTGCCAGGCCGTTGACTCGACGCCGCCCTGGGGGCCGGGGACGGCGGCCCGGGGGCACCCGGCCGGACCACCCGTGAGGAACGGGTCCGGTGAGCACGCCACAAGCGGGAACCGGGGAAGGGGAAACTTCTGCGCGCCGGCCCGCACACCTCTGCGATCATCCCCGGATGGCGCACAGTCTCGAATCGCTGGTCGTCCGGCACACCCACCGCCTCCCCCTCCCCCGGGACTCCGCAGGCGAGGGAGCCGCCGCCGTACGACAGTTCGACGCGGCCTTGGCGTCCGTGGGCTTCAAGCTCCCGGCAACGCTGCTGGAGCGGCTGTCCGGGCTGTCCGGGGCCGCGGTCGTGCACACCGCCAGGCGGACGCCGCTCACCGTGAGCGCGATGGCGGGCGACCACGTCCGGCACACTCGCACCTCATCGGCTTCCCGGCGAACGTGCCGGACACCGAGGAGTCCTGGATGCGGTGCGTGACGCAGGCACTCGGCGACGACACGGCGCGGGAGAACGTCATCGTCTCCGGGAACAGGAGTTCTTCGCTCCTGGAACGGCGGATCACCAGTACGGGGTCCGTGCCGGCCGCCGCCGCGATCCGGCGGACGGTGGTCCTGGAGAAGCCCTGGTTCCAGGAGAGCCGGGCGGCGGCCGAGTGGACGGCCTCGCGGGTCGCGACACCGGAGCCGGTCTGCGGCATGCGGGACAGGACAGGGGGCCGATCGCTTCGCAACCGCGGGTTCGCGTGTCCGCAGGAGCCGGCCGGGAGCTTTCGTGAGCATCCCGAGAAGTCCGGTCGACAACATTGACTCCCCGCCGGAGCGCCTGCACATTACTTGACGGTAAAACCGTCCGGTAACTGCGCAGCCCGGTCCTTCCCCCGCTCCGGCCACTCCGTTCCCGCCGGCGGCACACCCCCGTCGACCGCCGCACCCGCCGCTCCACCTCCGAGAAGAGGGATCACATGCCGAAGCACGCTCCGCGAAATGTCATGGCCACATCATGCGCACTCGTCAGTGCGCTCGCCCTCAGCCTCACGGGCGGCGCCGCCCACGCCTCCGCGTCGCTGGACTACGTCGCCCTCGGCGACAGCTACAGCGCCGGTTCGGGCGTGCTGCCCGTGGATCCCACCAATCTGCTGTGCCTGCGCTCCATCGCGAACTACCCCCATGTGATCGCCGCCCGGACGGGCGCCCGCCTGAAGGACGTGACCTGCGGCGCCGCCCGGACGAAGGACTTCACCACATCGCAGTACCCCGGGGTCGCGCCCCAGGTGAACGCACTCGGCGCGGACACCGACCTGGTGACGCTGACGATCGGCGGCAACGACAACGGCACCTTCATCAACGCCCTGGCGGCCTGCGGCACCGCGGGTGTCCTCAGCGGCGGCAAGGGCAGCCCCTGCAAGGACGCGCACGGCACCTCCTTCACCGACCAGATCGACGCGAACACCTATCCCGCGCTGAAGAGCGCCCTGCGGGCCGTACGCGCCAAGGCGCCCGACGCCCGCGTGGCGGTCCTGGGTTACCCGTGGATCACGCCGGCCGAGGCCGACCCGTCCTGTTTCGTGAAGCTGCCCGTCGCCACCGGTGACGTGCCCTACCTGCGGGGCATCCAGGCACACCTCAACGCGGCGGTCGAACGCGCCAGCGAAGAGACCGGCGCCACCTATGTGGACTTCTCCCGTGTCTCCGAGGGCCACGACGCGTGCGAGCCCGGCGGCGCCCGCTGGATCGAGCCTCTCCTCTTCGGCGGCAGCCTCGTACCCGTCCATCCCAACGCCCTCGGGCAACGGCGCATGGCCGAGCACACCATGAGCGTCCTCGGCCTGAGCTGACGGCGGCGCGCTTCGCCCTCGGCGATCGGTCCGCCCGTGGCTTCGCTCCCTCGACGGCGTCGCCCGATCCGGCCACCGCCCGGACAGGGACCTTTCGCCCGGTGGCGCCCCCTGCGGGGTGGGAACTCCCCGTCAGGGGGTGACGGGCATCCGGCGCTTGTGGTCGGTGCGGCGGTAGTGGCGGACGATCGTTTCGAAGGCCTGCTCGTCCACCGGCCCGCCCTCCAGGAAGTCGTCGATGACGTCGTAGGACACCCCGAGCGCGTCCTCGTCGGCCTTGCCCTCGTCGAGGCTCTCCAGATCGGCCGTCGGGACCTTCCGCACCAGGTCGGCGGGGGCGCCCAGCGCTTCCGCGACGGCGCGCACCCGGCGCTTGGTCAGGCCTGCCAGCGGGACCAGGTCGGCGGCGCCGTCGCCGAACTTGGTGAAGAAGCCGGTGACCGCCTCGGCGGCCTGGTCCGTGCCGACGACCAGGCCGTCGTACGTGCCGGCCACCGCGTACTGAGCGATCATGCGCTGACGCGCCTTGATGTTGCCGTGCACGAAGTCCTGGTGGTAGGCGTCGTGGAAGCTCACCCCGGCGGCCAGCGCGGCCTCGAGCGCGGCATCGCCGGCGGGCTTGACGTCCACGGTCAGCACGTGGTCGGCCCGGATGAAGGCGAGCGCGCGCTGGGCGTCGTGCTCGTCCGCCTGGACCCCGTAGGGCAGGCGCATCGCGTAGAACCGCGCTTCGTGTCCGTCGGCCCGCGCCCGCTCGACGGCGAGCTGGCACAGCCGGCCGGCGGCGGTGGAGTCGACGCCACCGCTGATGCCGAGCACGAGGGCACGCCGGCCGGTGGAGGTCAGCCGCTCGGTGAGGAAGGCCACCCGGCGCTCGATCTCCCGCTCCGCTTCGAATGTCTCGGCGACACCCAGTTCCCGGGCGATCTCCTGCTGCAGGGCGGTGGACGCCGACTCGCTCACGTCTGCTCCTCGTTCCGGCTCACGGTGTGCTGTCGCCTCCCCGGCTACCCAGGAGTCCTCCGGGAAATCCGGACGGGGAGGGACTGCGCCTCCAACAGCTGAAGCGGCCCTGCGCCGGGGCGGGGGGCCGCTCGGGACCGCTACGGAAGCACGAGGAGAAGGAAGGGACGCCGCTGATGGGGAACGGCCGGCCGGAACGCTTCCTCGGGGTGCTCGGCGAGTCCGCCGCCTCGATCGCCGGCCGGCGAACCCTCGCGGTCCGACGGTCCTCGGGGGCCGACGGAACGGAAGGGGAACGGGTGGCGGTCGATCCGGCCGGGTTCCTCGGCGTGGTCCTGGTGGCGTACGCGGTCCCCGCCCTGATTTCCTCGTGGTGGTGAGACCGACGGGGGTGGATGCGGACGGTCGGTTCCGTATCCGGATCCTTGTCGGGTGCGAACGCCACCGGGAAGGCGGCCCCGGGCGCGTGCGTCCCGTGGTCCTCGGTCCGCCCGGGTACCGCCTCGCCCGGCTCCACGGCCCAGGCGTCGTCGGGCAGGGCGTAGGGGAACCTGAGGGCGTAGCGACGACCCTCAGGTTCCCCCGGTCCGGCCGGCACGGTGGCAGGCTGCCACCGTCGCGAGGTCCGGGAGTCGGCGATTCCGGCGGGCCCACCGGTGCGCGCGGGCGCTGCGCCGGGGAGCCGGCCGCACTCCGCTCGGAACGTTCCCGGGCGTCGCGGCCCCTCGTGCCGCGCGGCACGCCCCGGCGGTCCTCCCGGAATCGAGCGGCGGACCATGTCATCGGGATGCGGGACGGACGGCGTTAGAAGGGGTGGAGAGGCGCCCTCCACCCTGTCCGATCGGAACGATCCGCAAGGAGTCCCACTTCATGACACGGATGACGGTAACGAACAAGTGCATGGCCGCCGTTGCGGTCGCGGTTGCGCTGGCGGGAGCGCCGGGCGCGGCGCAGGCCGTCACACCGGCGCAGGCGCCGGCCGCGGCGCCCGCTCACCACCGGATCGGCGAGTCGGCTTCGGACACGTCCGGGCCGGTGCGGGTGGTGGCACCGGGTGAGCGCGTGCGGGCCGGGGCGGGTGTCGAGCTCTGGCTGACGGAGGAGGGCAAGCACTGGTCGACACCGGAGATGGACCACCAGTTCCGGAGCGTGGTCGACGGCAACATCGATCTGCGCACCCCCAGCATCGGCCTGATGGCGGAAACCCTGGGTGACCGCTACTTCCTTTCCGGCATCCACGTGACCGGGCACCACTCGGTCCGGGTCGTCGTCGACACGAGCGACGGGGCGGTCACCGCTTCCGTGGTGCGGCTTCCCGGCACGCCCGGCTGGGGCGTCTGGTACGCGGACGTCCCCCTCCACGAAGGCCTCACCGTCGACGGCGTCACCCTCTACGACAGGCACGGGAAGGAGATCGCCTCACTGACCCCCTCCCGGCCGTAGCCACCCCGGCAGCCCCGGCGGTTGTCAGGAGGTGACCCGCGGGCGTGGGCCGGCCCCGCCCGGCCCACGCCCCGTCCGCCCCCGTATCCGTACCCGTTGACTCTCCCCGCCCCCGAACCCAAGGAATCCATCGTCGTGACGCACGAGAGCCACGCCGACTTCGCCGAGTTCGCCGCCGTGGCCTGGCCCCGTCTGGTGCGTACGGCTCACATGCTCACCGGCGACTTCCACGAGGCCGAGGACCTCGTTCAGACCACGCTGGCCAAAATGTACGCGCGATGGCGGAGGATCCCGCGCCACGAGGTCGACCTCTACATGCGCCGGGCTCTGGTCAACAACAACATCAGCCGGGTGCGCAAGAAACGCATAGCCCACTTACTCGTGCCGTTCCTGCCCGAGTCGGTGCACCGGACGCATGGCGGGCACGCCGAGGCCGTCGAGCGGAGCGCCGTCCTCGTCGAGGCCCTTTCGGTCCTGTCCGCCCGCCAGCGGGCCGTCGTGGTGCTGCGCTACTGGGAGGACATGAGCGAGCAGGAGATCGCCGCAGCGCTGAACTGCTCCGTCGGCACGGTCAAGACGCACGCCCGGCGCGGTCTGGAGGCGCTGCGCGCCCATCCCCTCCTCACCCTCCACCTCGTCGACCAGGAAGCGAAGCGCTGATGTCCCGGACTTCCCGGCCCTCCCCGCAGCCCCGGCACGAGATCGAACGGCTGCACGACGCATTCGGTGAGGTGGCCGACGGCCTCACGCCTTCCCCCGTTCCGCTGGCCGCCATCGAACGGGCAGGTCGTGCCCGACGGCGTCGGCGCACCGCCGGCCTGGTGATCGGTTGCGGCCTGTTGCTGGCTCCGCTGACCGCCGTCGCGGTCCGCGCCGCCCTCCCGGACCACAGCCCTCCGGAGCGGAACGAGGTCGCGGCGACGCGTCCGACGCCGCCGGGCACGCCGGACACGGCCGGGCCGGTGCGGGTGGTGGCGCCGGGTGAGCGCGTGCGGGCCGGGGCGGGTGTCGAGCTGTGGCTGACGAAGGAGGGCAAGCACTGGTCGACACCGGAGACGGACCACCAGTTCCGGAGCGTGGTCGACGGCAACGCCGACCGCCGTCACCCCACCGTGAGCCTGATGACGGAAACCGTGGGCGACCGCTGTTTCCTGTCCGGGTTGTACACGGGCACCGTCGACGCCGGTCGCGTCGTCGTCGACACCGGTCGCGGCAGGGTCACCGCCTCGGTGGTGCGACTGCCCGGTAAGCCCGACTGGGGCGTCTGGTACGCCGATGTCCCCCTCCACGAAGACCTCGTCGTCGTCGGCGTCACCCTCCACGACAGGCACGGGAAGGAAATCGCCTCACTGGCCCCCTCCCGGCCCTGAGTCCGTGTCCCGCGTGGCACCACCCGGGCGGGCGACCGGTTCCCGGTGCCCCGTCACCTTCCGCGGCGCTTACGTGAGGTGACGGCGCGAGCGGAAGCCGGGACGTGACCACGGGCGCTTCTGCGCCTGCGTCACGTCCGGAGTATTGACGCCCGATGATACAACTCAATAGTTCCAGTATCTTCGACTCACGCAGAGGGTGCTCCCCATGGGACTCGGCACGGCCGGCACCACCACGCTCCGCTCCGAGGAGGGCCGTACGCGCCGGAGACGCGGTGCCGACGCGCCCGGACCGAGGAGCGCCCGCGCCGTCCGGACCAGGAGCGCCGACTCCCGACCACCACACGGCTTCCGCAGCCGGAGGTGACCGTGGTGGGGCCGTCCGCTTCTCCGGCGTGACCGCTCGCACCGCGAACCGGTGGCCACGTTCCCGACAGGAGGGATCACCCATGGGCCGCTACAGCCGCCTCCGCCGCATCCAGCAGATGGATCCGCAGCAGGACTTCGAGCAGATCTACCGGTGGATCACCCACTACGAGTTCCCCCGCGACTACCTCCACGGGACGTCGATCGCGTTCCTGCGCGACTACGGCGCCCCGCGCATCTCCCGGCTCCTGGACCGCACCCAGGAGTTCGAACGCGCCGGCCAGGAGCGGTACGACGACACGGTACTGATCACGTACGAGATGGTCCGCGAGGGGATGGACTCGGAGCACGGCCGGGCAGCCGTCCGCCACCTGAACCGCATACACGGCCGTCACCGGATCCCCAACGAGGACTTCCTCTACGTCCTGGCCACCACGGTGGTGGGTCCGACGGCGGTGCCGGCGCTGCCGTTCGGTGGTTCGCGGGACTCCGGATTCGGGCGGATCCACGGTGCGGAAGGGCTGCGCGCCTCCACCTCCGTGCCGTCGACGACGGTGCAGCGGTTCACCCCGCCGATCGGGCTGACCTCCTTCGGGGTGCCGGCCGCCACGCGGCAACGCGCGGTGCGGCTGGCGCGGGCGCTGCACCGGTGCCGCTGAACGGCGGCGCCTCGCCTGCCGGGCCCGGCCGGTCAGGCGTCCAGCAACGGGGCCAGGTAACGGCGCGCGAAGGCCCGGGCCTGGTCCTCGTCCTCCATCTCTATGCAGCCGGCGGGGTTGAGCAGGAAGGAGACGGCGACCCGCACCATCAGCTCGGCGACCGGACGCGGGTCCTCGCCGGGACGGCCCTCGGCCTGTTGCGCGCGGCGCAGATGAACCGTCAGGTATTCGACGGTGGCGGAGAGCGAGGAACCGCCCTGGACGGTCAGGTAGGGCAGCACCACCTCGGGTTCGATGCGCAGCAGGCCGCCGAAGAGCGGATGGGCGCGGGTGTGGCGCAGGGCGGCCACGAAGCCCTCGACGACCCGCTCCTTCATGGTCGGCAGTGCAGCCACCGCCGCGTCCAGACGCTGGAAGAACCGGCTGAGCTCACGCAGCAGGGTGCCCTCGACCAGCTTGTCCTTGGTCTGGAAGCGCCGGTAGACGGTGACCCGGGAGACACCGGCCCGCTTGGCGACGTCGTCCACCGAGGAGCGGCGCAGCCCCAGGAGGGTGAACTGTTCCAGTGCCGCGTCGAGGATCCGCCGCGCCGTGTGGTCCTCCGGCTCCGGCGGGGCGAGGGCCCGGTCGAGCCACGAGTCGTTCGTGTCAGTTCTCATGGTGCTCCTCACGATACCGGCGAACGACCCCCTCAGAGACTTTGAAACATTTATCGCATCTCTGTAACGCAGCTGCTTGCCCGACCTTGACCGAGCCGCCGACCGGCACCCGGATCCCGGAGGACCTGATGGGCAGTCGACTCACTGAGGAACAAGCCGCTTTCGCCGCGGCCGTACGCGATTTCGCCAAGCGCGAGTGCGGTACCCGGGAGCAGCGTGACGCGCTGACCGGGGGCGGCCGCGAGGCCCACCACCCCGGGCTGTACGGAAGGCTCGCCGACCTGGGCTGGCTCGGGGTGTGCCTGCCCGAGGAGTACGGAGGTTCCGACGGTGGGCTGGCCGATGCCTGTCTGTTCCTGGAGGAGACCGCGTACGGCATGGTTCCGTGCGGAGGTTTCGTCACCACCGTCATCACCGCGAAGGCGTACGAGCGGTTCGGCACCGAGCGCCGACGGCGGGAGGTGCTGGCCGGTGCCGTGCGTGCCGACGTCCTGTCCATCGCCATGTCGGAGCCGGGAGCCGGGGTGATGGCCCTGCTCGCCAGAGGTGTTCGCCTGCACGGGGTGATCGAGGGGGACTCCGATCCCGGCCGCTTCGTGCCCGAACTGATCGACCTGCGCCGCCGCGGCCGCTTCCCCCTCGACGCACTGGTCAGCACGTTTCCGTTCGAGGAGATCGGCGCGGCCGTGGCAGCCATGGGGGACGGCAGCGTGGTCAAGCCGGTCCTCACCTTCACCTGACCGGGCGGACCGTCCGGGCACCGCGCGCACCGTCGGTGGCGGCCGTCGGCCTGCTCGACCGTCGGGTGGGTGGGTCGTCGGCCGTCGGCCCTCAGCGGCATGTCGGAGGTCGCGGTCGCCTCCCGCGCGGTCCGCACGGAGGACGCCCGACGCCCTGACCGCGTGTGATTGACTAATCGGTATGGCTCCCGCCTCCCCGCCCGTCCGGCCGCGCCCGCCGGACCGGCCACGCGGCCCCGCAACCGCAAGCAGCTGATCGTCGAGGCGGCCGGGCGGGTCTTCAGCGAGCGCGGTTACCACACGGCCTCCATGGAGGAGGTCGCCGCCGGCGTGGGCATCTCCGCGGCCGCTCTGTACCGCCACTTCCCGAACAAGTAGGTCTTTGGAGGAGATATCCGCGAAGCGGCCCCCGCGGGGGCCGCTTCGCGGATATCTCCTCCAAAGACCCCGGGCCTTGCTGTTGGTGGTGTCCCCCGCCTGGCGAATACACAGAGCGATGGCAGCCAGGAAGACCGTGGGGCAGGTGCCAATTGGCACCTGTCCGTAGCTTCGGGAGTATCGGGCCTAGCAGGGCACCGTGGCGGGGCAGCCGGCCAGGTGCCGCTGGAGGAATTCCAGTTGGTGCCCCAGTAGCCGGGCGAACATGTCGTTGGTCGGTGCGGCATGTGTCATCCCGCTTAGCGGCAGCACCTCGTGCGGCTTCCCTGCGGCCAGCAGAGCGTTGGAGAGTTGCAGCGTACTGGCCACGAAGACGTTGTCGTCTGCCAGTCCGTGCATCAGGAGCAGCGGGCGGCTGAGCTTTGGAGCGTCGGCAAGAAGCGAAGACAGCTCATAGTGCTCCGGGTATTGGTCGGGCAGACCGAGGAAGCGCTCTTTCCAGCATGCATCGTAGAGATGCTGGTCGGTGAGCGGAGCGCCGGCCACTGCGGCGTGGAAGGTGTCGGGTCGGCGCAGCACCGCGGCGGCGGCCAGCGTCCCGCTGAACGACCAACCGCGGATGCCGACCCGGTCGAGATCCAGCTCCGGGTGGCGCTCGGCGGTCGCGTGCAGCGCGGCACCCTGGTCGTCCAGGGTCGGGCCGATCAGGTCACCGAAGATCTCCTTCTCCCAGCGCGGCCCGCGTCCGGGCGTGCCGGCGCCGTCCGTCACCAGCACTGCGAAGCCCTGTTCGGCGAACCACTGCGAGACGAGGGTGTGAGAGGTCTGTTCGGCCATCACCTTCTGCATTGCGGGGCCGCCGTAGGGGTCGACCAGTACCGGCAGCTGGGCATCACCGGCCTTGTGCCAGGACGGCAGGAAGAGGTGTGTGCGCAGTTCACGCGGCCCTACGGCGGCGGATTCGACACGCAGTTGCAGCAGCGGGCGTTGGGCGTGCGAGCTGATTTCGACGGGCGCGGGGCCATCCGGTTCCCGTCGGCCGTCCCCGGTCAGGCGGTGCACGGCGGTGTGCGAGCCCGGCAGATCCAGCGTGCGCGTGGTGTGTACAAACGTGCCGCCGCAGAATGCGCCGGAGTGCACCCCCGGCTGCTCGGTCAACCGGTGTATACCCCGGCCCGGACGGTAGTTCCACACATGACGCTCGGTGGGCTCGGCGGAGGCCACGAAGAACACCGTCTCGCCGTCCACCGCAAGCACCTCGTGCAGCTGCAGGCCGTCCGGCGTGACCGGCGTGCCGTCGATACTCAGGTGCCGGGTCTCGTTCCGGTCGAGGTAGTCGACGAGCAGGCCGGTAGCTGTCCGCGCGGGCACTCCGGGCACCAGCAGCTCCACCCAGCGCTCATCGTGCCGCTCGGCCAGGAGGCTGGTCGTACCGTCTGCCGGGTCGACGGCCAGTACCTGGAGCGTGCGCTGGTCGCGGCTGAGTACGGCGGCGAACGGACCGTGCCCGTCCCAGCCGGCCGCGGGCAGGTATTCGAAGCCGGTCCGGTCCCAGCGGACCTCGGTGCGGTTGCCCGCCAGATCGGCCATCCAGAGCGTGACCTCGGCGTTGGCAGTACCGACCTGCGGGTAGCGCATCGTGCGCGGCGGCTTGGCGGGGTCGGCCGGATCGGTGATGTACCACAGCCTGACCTCGCGGTTGTCCACCCGGGTGGTCAGTATCCGCTCCCCGTCCGGTGCCCACCAGTACGCCCGGTAGCGGCCCATCGACTCGCTTGCCACATGCTCCGGCAGGCCGAAGAAGACGTCCGGACCTTCCGCCGGCTCGGGCGCGGCCACCGCTCGGTCGCCACTACCGTCGGCGCCGATCACCCGGAGCGCGCCGCCGGAGACGTAGGCGATGTTCCGGCCGTCCGGGGACGGGCGCGGGTCCACCACCGGCTGCCGGGCGGGCAGTTGCCGTACGGCGCCGGAGCCGGTATCCACCACCCACAGCTGCCCAGAGAGGGCGAACGCGGCCACCTGGGCGGCTGTGTCGGTGGCGTAGTCGGTGATCCCGGCGGCCTGCTGCCGGGCGCGTTCGCGCCGGATGCGCTCCTCCTCCGGCACCTCATCGGTCGCGTCGCCGAGCAGCCCGGCGGGGTCAGCCAGCAGTCGCTCCGCGCCGGTTGCCAGGTCGAGCGTCCACAGGCACCCGACCGGATCGTCCCCGGCCCGGCTCCGAAGGAACAGGACACAGGTACCGTCCGGCGCCACGGTGAAACGGGCGGGTGCACCGAGGGTGAAGCGGCGGGTGCGGGCGAGCTGTCGGAGAAGTGGGGATGTCACCATGCCTGGCACTGTGTCATTCGTTCGGTATAGCAGCATGGGAATATCGAGATCGTTCACCGTGGACTTCATGATGCCGACTCGCTCGTGACCGGCTCAGACAGCCGTGCCGAAGCCGGTGACAGCCCGGCACCAGGCGTGTTGAATCAACCGGGGATCTGAGCAGACTGTCAGAAATCGTCCGCAGGAAAGCGAAGCGCGCTGTCGTACGGCCCGGGCGGAATGTGGAGGGTGGCGGTGTCGTAGCCGCCGAAGCGCAGCACGTTGTCCCTGCGGTGCGGGCTGAGCACGGCGATGTCGTCGGGGCTCAGCTCCCAGCCCTGGGCGGCCATCTGGCGCAGTGTGTCGGTCATGTCGACGGTGGTGGAGAAGATGATGCTGTTGGCCATCAGGTCGAGGAACTTGACGGCCTTCTCCTGGAGTTCGGGAGCGCAGATAGCCGTCCCCGCCGAAGTGCAGCCACTTCGTGTACCCGTTGTATGCCTCGGCCTTGTTCGTCGCCCTTGTGATCTGTTCCCGCAGCTGTGGGTCCGACAGGTAGCGGAGCAGAACGATCGTCCGCACGGCGCGGCCGACCTCGCGGAAGACCCTGTAGATCTGGTTCTTGTGGGAGTGGTTGTTCATGCGCCGCAGGAGGGTGACGGAGGACACGGTGCCTTCCCGTACCGATAGGCCGACCTGTATGAGGTCCCTCCAGCCGTTCTCGATGAGCTGCCAGTCGATGCAGGTACGCGGATCAGCGGAGAACAGCGCGTCGATATGCCGGTAGCGTGCTCGCGGATCAGGGCGGTGGAAGGTGAGGTCCTGGAATTTCCGGATCCGCGGCAGCAGGTCGATACCGAGCAGGTGGGCGAGCCCGAAGACCGGGAAGGACTGCCCCTGAGTGTCGGCGTGTACGGCCTCCGGCTTGACCTCCGGCTCATTCGACAGCAACGCGTCGATGAGATAGACGGCCTCCCACACCCCGCACGGGATGAACCGGGAGAAGAGCGCAACGTAGGTGTCAGAGACGAGATGGTGGGCGATCCCGCCGTAGCCGCCATAGCGGATCGAGGTCTCGGCGAGGAGGTTGTCGATGACGGTGTCCATCATGGTGCCGTCCACCGCCACCACCGACCCGTCACCCCATGCCGCCGTCAGATCCAGGCCGGCATGGGCGTTGACCACGTCAGCTCCGCACCGGTTGAGGACCGGGACGGTGAAGTGGCGCTTCGCGATCGCGGCCGATGACGCGCCGGGGCGTCACGGAGGGCGCCGGTCCCACGGCCTGTGCGCGAAGTGCGGACCGGACCGGTCCACGTGGTGGCGGTCGCGTGGCCCGGCGCCCGCGGGTCCGGCTGCTTCCCGGTGTGCCCGGACGGGACGTGCACGACGCCGGACGCGCCCTCCCCGGCCCGCTCCCGCACCGGGCGCCCGGCGTCGGGGCTCGTACGGCGGTCGTCGCGGCTCATGGCTGCGAGCCCTGTCCGGTGTCGGCCGGTCCGCGACGTCCGCCGTGCCAGTCCAGTATCAGGACGGTGGCGTCGTCCCTGAGGTTGCCGTGACAGGCGTCGAACACCGCGCCGGTCAGGCTCTGTACGGCTTCTCTCGGATGCAGCGGACGGGTGTCGCGGGCGAGCGCGGTCAGGTCGACGGCTGCGGCGCCGCGCTCCTGCATTCCGTCGGTGAGCAGGATCAGGCGGTCACCGGGCCGCAGTTGCAGCTCCTGCAGACGGTAGGGGATCGGCGCCGCCACGCCGAACGGCAGGTTGACGGCGAGTTCGACCTCCTCGACGGTGCCGTCGCGCAGCCGCAGCGGCCGGGGGTGGCCGGCGTTGACCAGTTCGCACAGACCTGTCTCGAGGTCGACGCACAGCAGTTGTCCGGTGGCCAGGCCGCGGCTGTGGCTCAACAGGGCCTGGTGGGCGTGCTCGGCTTGTCTGAGGGCGTCACAGCCGCTGCGGCGGGCCCGTCGCAGCGCGCCGACCAGCAAGGTGGCCAGCAGGGCCGAGTTCGTGTCGTGGCCCATGGCGTCGGTGATGGACAGGTGCAGGGTGTCGCGGTCGAGGGTGTAGTCGTAGGTGTCGCCGCCGATGTCGTCGGCCGGGACCAGTCCGGCGGCGAGGGTGAACTGGGCCGCCTCGCAGCAGGGGGCCGAGGGGAGCAGCTGGTGCTGGATCTCCGCGGCCAGGCTGGTCTCGGTGGTGCGCCGGCCCAGGTGGTAGAGGTCGGTGAAGCGGCGGTCCGTGACGATGATGTAGGCCAGCGCGTGGGCCGCGTCGTGGACCTGCCGGAGCACGGTGTCGTCGGCCGACTGCAGGGTCGTCTCCAGCACGCCGATGCAGTCGCCGCGGTTGGTGACCGGCGTGATGATGCGCAGACCGCCCTGGCGGCCCGGTTCCACGTGCTGGCGCTGGCTCCGCAGTACGCGGTCGTAGACGGTGTCCTGCAGGTCGATCGGCCCGTCGGAGGCCACGGCTTCGGCGTCGGGCGCGGTGAGCCGTACCAGCCGCCGACCGACCAGGTCGACGAACAGGAAGGACACGCGCTCCGCACCGAACCGCTTCCGCAGATCGTGCGCCACCACGTCGACGGACTCACTGGGCGGCGCCGCCTCCGCGGCGGCCAGCAACTCGCCCAGTTCCACGTCTCCACCCTTCACAGCAACCTCCCGTCGGCTGCCGGATCTTTTTCCCCGAGTTTTGGCGACCTCACTCGGAGCACCCGTCCTGGCTGGTCAGGGCAGTAAGCCGAGTCGCTGCGAGGAGAACCCCGCTTCGCCGGGCGGCGTCCGCGGGCGACCGGACGGCCGGTGCGCCGGCACGAGGTGAAGGGGACCGCCGCCCTGGCTCCTTCCCCCGTACCGGCTCGCCCCCGGCCCCGCAGCGCGCCGGAGGCGTTCGTGACGTGTCCCGGCGGGGCCGTGCGTCGTTGGCCGGTCGGAACCCGTGCACCCCACCGCTCCCGAGGAGCCCCCGTGGCCAGTCCGAGCCCGCCGTCCGTCGAGCAGGACGAGGGCGCGCCGCCCCTCCGGTGTCCGTTCTCCGAACGCGCGCGCGCCCGAGCCAGCGGCCTCGACGAGGCCTTGCCACAGCGTGCCGACGGGGCCGTCTCCCACAGCGGCGCCCCCTCCTCGCACCGGAGGTCCGGTCACCGCCGGGTCCCGTGGGTCCCGCGGGACCGGCGGCGCGCGGGCTCGGACGTCCGGGTCCGGGCATGAGGCGCCGGGCGGCGGTGGTGCTGCGCGTCACGGCGGTCCGCAAGGGCTTCGGGGCCCGGCAGGTCCTGCGCGGGGTCAGCTTCGAGGCGCGGGCAGGGCAACTGGTCGGCATCGTCGGGGAGAACGGCGCCGGGAAGACCACGCTGCTGCGCGTCCTCAGCGGCGACCTGCGCCCCGACGCCGGACGTGTGGAGCTGGCGGGCACATGGGGCTACTGCCCGCAGCACCCGGTCCTGGACGAGGAGCTGACCGTGCGCCAGCACCTGCGCCTCTTCCAGGTCGCCTACCGTCTCCCGAGTCCCGGCCGCGCGCTCCGGCTGATCGACACGCTCTCCGCGACCGACCATCTGGACACGCCGGTGAAGGTTCTCAGCGGTGGCACCCTGCAGAAGCTGAACCTGATCCTGGCCTTGATGCACGACCCGGAGGTCGTGCTGCTCGACGAGCCGTACCAGGGCTTCGACTGGGAAACCTACCTGCGGTTCTGGGACCTCGCCCAGGAGCTGAAAGGCCGCGGCCGTACCGTGATCATCGTCTCCCACCTCGCCCACGACACCGGGCGCCTGGACGTCCTGCACCGTCTGCGCGACGGCCTCCTCGACCCCTCCCCCACGGCGGGCCCCGCATGAGCGCTTATCTGGTCGCCTGCCGTTACGCCCTGCTGGCCCTGGCGAAGAACCGGCTGGCCGCCGTGCTCCTGATCGCCTTCATCCCGCTGTGGATCACCGTGGCGAAGACCCTCACCACGCCGAGGACGTTCCCCTTCCGGCTCCGCGCCACCGGAACCTGGCTGCGCGCCGGCGGGGACGAGATCACGATGATCAGCGGCTCCCTGAACGCGGTGTCCCTCCTGGTGGGATTCCTGATGTTCAGCGCCGCACGCCGCACCAGGGCCTTCGACCGCCGCCTCACCGCGTCCGGCTACCCCCGGGCCGCCCTCGCCGGTGCCAAGCTCACCACGCTCCTGATCGCATCAGCACTGGTCAGCACCTACGCCACTGCCTGGATGCTGCTGTTCTGGTCTCCCCTCCAGCCCTTCCTCCTCGGCATCGCGGTCCTGGCGATCTGCCTGGTCTACGGGGCCATGGGCATGTGTCTGGCCCTCTTCCTGCGCGGCGAGGTCGAGGGACTGGTCACGATCATCATGACCAGCATCATCGACCTCGCGCCGCAGAATCCCGTCGCCAGCACCGCCGCAGACAGGGCCCTGGTCGCGCTGCTCCCCGGCTACGGCTCCCTGCAGACCAGCCTCGCCGCAGGCTTCACCCGGAACACCACCCTGAGCCCTCTGATCCACAGCGCGGTCTGGCTGACCGCCATGACGACCACCGCACTCGCCGCCTTCGCCCTCCGCACCCGCAACCACCGGCCGCCTCGTCGGCGCCGGCCCCCGTCGTAGTCGTGCGGCCGTGATCGGTGCAGTCGTGCGGCCGTGACCGGTGCAGTCGTGCGGCCGTGACCGGTGAGGAGCGTGTCGGGCCACCGCCGGGGGAGCAGAGGTCCGACCGGGTCACCGAGCGTCGCGCCGTGCGGCGGACCCTTGTGCCCGGAAGCGGGAACCATCCGGCCGGGGGGACTCGTCATTGATCATTGCCGCCGCCCGGAGCGGCGGGGAACACCCTGGACGAAGCGACAACGGGGGGCGCAGTGAAGTGTGGGTCTGCGGCGAGAAGGGGCCTGACGGCCGTGGCGGTACTGGCGATGCTGACGATCAGCGGCTGTCGGGAGGACGACGCGGGGCTCCCCGCCGTCTCCCCGAGCGAGCGGGGCTCCGCGTCACCGGCGCCTTCGGCGGAGCAGAACAATCCGCGCGCCTTGGTGGACGCTCCCAGGGCGGGTGGCCTGGACAAGTTGACCGGGGACGGAGCCCTGACGGACGTCCCTGTCGACCCCGGCGAGATGCGGGACGGCATGACACTGGTCACCGGCACCTACGGAAAGCCGGACGGGCAGGGCGCACCGGTGCTGTTCGAAGGCGTCGATCATGTGCCCGACGACACCAACGAGCGTCGTGAACACCTGTTCCGGGGCATGCTCGAGTACATCCAATGGGATCCGGAGCTGGGGCACCCCGAAGCTCAGCCGGTGGAGCCGGGACCGCTCGGCGGCTCGGTGGAGTGCCTGCTCGCCTCGCTGAGCGAGGACGGCAACGTCATCTGCGGCTGGGCCGACGAGGGCACGGCGGCCGTCGCGCTCTTCGAGGACAGCACGCTCGCCGACGCGGGGAAGCTCTTCGTCGAGATGCGCGCGGACCTGGAGCGCTGACCGACCGGCGGAGGAGAACGACGTCGCAGGCCGAGCGGTGAGCGGGAGGGAGGCGGCGCCGCACGGTGGCCGGCGCGGACACGCCGTCTCCCCGTCCCGGCCGGACGACGGTTCACGGGACGCCGTGCCACGGCCCGGTACCGCAAGCGCGGTACCGGGCCGTCCGGCTGGTGGGGCCGCTCGTCAGCCCCGGCGGGCCTCGAGACGCGGATCCCTCCTGTTGATCGCATACGTCGCACCCCGCCGACGCACCACCCGGGCACCGGGCCTGAGCTTCGACGAACGGAGGGACTTGCGTACCTTCGTCACGCTCTCCCTACCGCGGGGCCGGACGGGGACGCCGCGGTCGGCGGCGAGCCCCGGCGGTGCCGTGGCGCCGCTCGAACCGTTCCACCCGGCCCGCGGGGTCGACGAGCCGCGAGGTACCGGTGCAGAACGGGTGGCCGGGCGACGAGATCTCGACGTCGACGACCGGGTAGGTGGCGCCGCCGTCCCGCTCCACCGTGTGCCGTGACTCGATGGTGGAGCGGGTGAGCAGCTGAAAGCCGGACGCACGGTCGCGGAGGACGGCCGGGCGGAAGACGGGGTGGATGCCGTGCCTCACGGCAGGTCCTTCCTCGGACGCCTCCGCCGCGGGGCGGCAAAGGCGGGTCTCATCGTTCCTCGCGGAAGAGGACGTGTTCGCCGACGACCGCGTCGTACTTCCGCAGGACCAGCCGGTCGGGGTCGTTCAGACGGTTCTTGCGGGTCACGTAGGTGACCCCCGTACCGGCTGTCGACTTCAGCCTGACGACCGGCCTCGCGGTGCCGCGTGTCATGAGGTGCTCCTTCCGTCATCACCCGAGCAAGTTGATTCGGGCATGTCATGCAAGAGGTGCAACAGCACCGGCGGGCTCCGTATTCCGACGGCCCCGTTCTCCGCGGATTCAGGGCCGGCGCTCGTTCCCGAGCAGCGCGTCATCTCCGGCGTGCCCGCCCGTGCACCGGAAGCCTCACGGGCCGCGTGGTGCGGGCGGGGGACGGTCCCGCGGATCGATCACCGTCGGACACGACTCCGGTATCCCGTTCGGGACGTTGCCTGAGCTGGTCGGTTTCGTTGTTCCAGACATGGTGGAAACAGACGAGTCCGGTGTACGGGCCGGGGAGCCGGAGCCGGTGTGCGCGCGGACCGCCGGCTCCGGTGGAGCGGGAGGGCGACCGGCCGAGCACCTCGGCGTCCCGGAGGGCGTCCTGATCGCGGACAGCAGCGGCCGGCGGACGGGGACCGGTGCCGTGCCGGTCCCCGGACCGGCCGGAGCCGACCATGCCCCGGTGCTCGGCCCGTACCCCGGTGCGTACGTGCTTCACCACCGCACGCACCTCGCGCCCGGCGCCGACGCCCGCTCGCGGACCGGCCGCAAAAGCGCTGCCCTCGGATGATCCCCATTCCCCCCGGACGAGCCTCTTCCCTGGGGCCCCACCTCGTCGTGCGGGCGCCGGCCGCCCTCCCCGTCGCCTTCTCCGGGACGGAACCGGCGTAGGCCGGCCTCACCAAAACCACCCATCTCCGGAGGTCCTGCATGGAACTCATCGAGCCCTGGCTCCCCGACCGCCTCCCCGCCCCCCACGAGCTGGAACTCGCCCGCCCCCTCTACCGGATCGATCCCCTGGGGCGCGACTTCCCCGGCGAGGGGCGCGCCCTCCAGGCGCTCGGCCCGATCGTCCCGGTGAAGCTCCCCGATCCGGTGGTGGCGTGGGCGGTGACCCGGCGCTCCGAGGCCGACCAGTTCCTCACCCACCCGGACATGCGCAAGTCGCCCAGGTACTGGCGGGCGTACCGGGACGGCCTGGTGCCGAAGGACTGGCCGATGCTGAAGATCCTCACCGCCGAGACCATGCTCGTCCGGGACGGCGAGGACCACACACGCCTGCGTCAGCCGCTGCAGCGTGCCTTCACCGCCCGCCGGGTCGAGGCCCTGCGTGGGCGCGTCGAGGACATCACCCGCGAACTCCTCGATGCCCTCGCCGCCACTCCCCCCGGCGAACGGATCGACTTGCGGGCCACGTTCGCGTTCCAGCTGCCGGTGCGCGTGATCTGTGAACTGTTCGGGGTCGACGATGACGACATGCGCCGACAGCTGGCCGTCGACACCCGCCTCCTGATCAGCAGTACGGCGCCACCCGGCGAGCGTCTCGGAGCCCAGGCCGACATCTTCAGCACCATGGCCCGCTTGATCGCCTCCAAGCGCGCGGTGCCCGGGACAGATCTCACCACCGCCCTCATCCACGAGTTCGACGGCGGCCGGCTCAGTGAGGAGGAGCTGGCGGGAACCCTGTTCCTGATGCTGGTCGCGGGCCATGAAACGACTCAGAACCTGATCACCAACACGATCCGGCGCCTGTTGCAGCACCCCGACCAGCTCAGCCTCCTCCTGGCCCCTGACCGCGACGAGGACCCCTGGCCGGCAGTGGTGGAGGAGTCCCTGCGGTACGACGCTCCCGCCGCCACCACGATGTTCCTCTACGCGGCACGCGACGTGACGGTCACGGGAGTCACCATCCGGAGGGGTGAGCCCGTCATGATCCACACCGCCGCGATCGGCCGCGACGACGAAACCTTCACTCACCCGCACGCGTTCGTCGCGGACCGGGCCGACGCCCACCGGCACCGCGCCTTCGGTCACGGCGTGCACTACTGTCTGGGCGCCCCCCTGGCCCGTCTTGAGGCTCACATCGCGCTGCGTGCCCTGTTCGAGCGGTTCACGATCACTCCGGGGGAACCGCTGGACCGCATCGACGAAGTGGACTCCCTCTCCAGCAACGCCCCCGTGCGGCTGCTCGCCCGTATTCGGGAGCGCTGACCGGTCGCGGTCCGACTCCCGACCCGGCTCCGCGGCGCGGTGGGCGCGTCGGGGCCACAGGCCCCGCGCTCGCCACCTCGGCGCTCGGAGCACTGGTCAACGCCATGATCATCGGCTGGTGTGCCCGAATGCCGCGCCGCGAAGGCAACCCGGACACCGCCCGCCTGACGACGGACGCCGCACGGCGCGGCCGGCGCCCTCGCAGGAAGCCGCGGGCACCACCGTGCGGCACCGGACGGCGGCTTCCGCTCGACGCGGGCCAGGGCGGGGGCGGACCGGATGCCGCCGGTGACCGGCACGAAGTCGGAGGCACTCAAGTCGGCGGGAGCGGGCAAGCGGTAGTGGCACCACTTCCCGCACATGAAGGAGTCCGCGTCCCATGACCGAGACACAGGACGTCGTCGAACTCATCCTCCAGGACCACCGGCGCATGGAGGATCTCTTCCGTGAGATGCGCAGCGTCGAAGCCGACCGGGCGGCCGCACTGCGGGAGTTCGCCGGCCTGCTGATCGCACACGCGCTGGCCGAGGAGAGCAAGGTCTACCCCTCCCTCAAGCGGTACAAGAACATCGACGACGAAGAGGTGGAGCACGGCGAGCACGAGCACGACGAGGGCAACCAGGCCCTCCTGGAGCTCCTCGAGGTCCAGGACATCGGCTCCGAGGAGTGGGACTCGAAGCTGGAGGCACTCGTGGAGGCCGTCACCCACCACGCCGACGAGGAGGAGCGGACCATCCTGAACCAGGCGCGGGAGAACGTGGCGATGCGGCGGCGGGAGGAGCTCGGCGCGGCGTTCCGGGAGGAGCGCGAGCGCCTGCTGAAGGCCGGGTGCGGCTCCGTGGACGACGTGCGCCGGATCGTCGGGGACTGATCCGCCGGACGTGCCCCCGGCACCGGTGGGCCGCACTCCGTCGCCGTCCCCCATGAGACCGTGGCGCATCGCCCCGGCACCGGCCTCCGGTCCCGTCGTGCGGGACCGGAGGCCGTGAGGTCATGCTTCCGGTGCGCACGCGGTCGAAGCGGACCGGATCGAAGAACCCTCGGCGGCCCGGCCCCCGGTGCCGGTGCACCCGGCTTCGGCGACCAGGTCGCCGACCGTCGCGCACACCAAGGTCTCCGAGACGTCTGCGGGGCCGGGGAACAGCCGGCGGTGGGTGCCCGGAGCCCGCTCCTGCCCGGCGCTCCCGCGGGCCGTCGCCGGGAGCACCCTTCCACCGGACGTGAGTCCGGCCGCTTCCGCGTCAGGGGCGGGGTGCAGAAGGTCGTCCTCGGTGCGGGCGACGGTCGACCGTACGTGCGGGGGACGGTCAGCGGGAGCGCCGGCGTCGGCCGACGAGGACGACGGCGCCCAGCAGCAGTACGGCTCCGGCTCCTGCCCTGACGAGGAGCACCGTGCGGGCCGCGCCCGTGGCGGGGAGCGTGCTGTCGGCTGGTGGCACCTGTTCCCGGGCGTGATCGTCACCATGGCGGGCCTGATCGGTCTGCGGGCCTTCTCCCACTTCGTCTTCACCCCGCTGATCATCGACAACGCGATCAGTTACGGCACCGTCGGCGTCGTCCTCGTCGTCGAGTCCTGGCTCGTCGGCGTGGGGTCCGTCATCTTCGGCGGCTCCCTCTTCGGCCGCCGGCTCCCCCACCACCACGGGCACCGGCTCGCCTTGGCCCTGCCCCCGCCGCTCAGGACGGAACCGGCCGACGACGACCGACGGCGCTCGCTCCCCGCTCGTGGCCGCGGCCCTGTGGAGGGGCGGGGTCCGGCACCGCCGTGCCGGCCGACGTGACGGAGGGCCCCGGCTTCGGCGGAGTGCACGGCGCCCGCCCACCGCCGTGCCGCCGCGATCCGGCCGGAGAAGGCGCAGCGGACCGCGCGTGCACGCGTCTCGCTCCCGGCGGATCGGCACCCGGCCGACGGCGCCACCGCCTTCCGGCGGATCACACGGGCGCCGCGTCGGCGAGTGCGGCCACCCGTGCCAGGACGTCCCCCCGGAAGAGCTCCCGCCCGCGGGCGATCCGGTGCTCCCGGTACGCGCCGTCCGCCGACAACCGCCGCAGGGCACGCAGCAGGGCGGCGGCGTCCGCGGCGATCTCCGAGACGCCGAGCGCAGCCATCCGGCGTACACCCTCCGCTCCGTGACCGGGCAGCGGACGGTAGCCCACCACGGGCAGCCCGGAGGCCAGTGCCTGTACGGCGGTCTGACCGGCGGCGTTGTCGACCAGGACACGGGCCGCGCGCAGCAGGCCGGGCATGTCGGTGACCCAGTCCGGCACGAGCGTGCCCGGCAGCCCGGTCAGTCGGGCCCGCAGCCGTTCGTTCCGGCCGCACAGCACGACCGGGAGGAAACCGGCGGCGGCGAGCAGCCGCGCGGTTCCGTCCAGCTCCGAAGCCGCGCCCCAGGCTCCGGCGGACAGCACGACGGGCGGGCGTCCGCAGGCGTACCGCTCGAAGCACTGCCGCCACTCCGCCGCTCCGGCGGCCGGCGCGAAGAAACCGGGTGCCACGACCGGTCCGGTCGTCTCGACGGAGGCCGTGATGCGCCGGACCACGTCCCGCGCGGCGTCGTCGGTGAGGCAGAGATACAGGTCGTTGCCTGGATGGAGCCACTGCCGGTGGACGGCGAAGTCGGTCACGAAGACGGCGCTCGGGGACCGCAGCCGCCCACGGGACCGCAGGTGACCGGCCAGCTGAGCGGCCAGGTGGAAGACGGGTACCACCACGTCGGCGCCCGTGCGCTCCACGAGGTCCGTCAGACGGCGGCCCGCCAGCCGGGCGAGGGGGACGCCGCTGGGGCGGTACCGCGGGCCGGGACGCAGCAGTGCGCGGTAGAGGCCCGCGTACGCCCAGGGGAAGTGTCGTACCGAGGACCGGTAGAAGAGGCGCAGACCGGTCCCCAGGCCGCACGGAAGCAGTCGCAGGAGGTCCACGACCTGTGCGTCGTGGCCCTGTTCCCGGGCTCGGCGGACGAGTTCGCGGGCCACCGTGTCGTGTCCGGCTCCCATGCTCGCGCTGACGATCAGCAGTCGCGGCCCGCCGGCCGCCGACGTGTTCCGGCGGGGCCCCGAAGACGGTGAGTGCACGGGGTGGTGTGTCTCCTTTCGCTGCGCCGGTGAAACCCGCTTCCCGCGTTTCGGCGGCCGGGCCGGGGATACTCCGGGGTGCCCCTCCCTTCCGAACGCCGGGGGCGGCCGCGGACGGCGGTCCCCGGGCGTTCACCCTCGCAGCCGAGGTACAGCCCATGTCTCACGCCTCCCCCGCCGGCCCGGTCGACGTGTCGGCGCCCCGGGCGTCCGTGACGTCGGCCGACGCGGTGCCGGGCCCGTACCGGCAGCTCGCCGCCGTGTCCGGCTGAACGGCGTCACGGCGTGCTGGTCGTCGTCCTGGCCCTGCTGGCGGCGCTGTCCAACGCCGCGGCCTCGGTGCTGCAGCGACGGGCCGCTGCGGACGAACCGGAGGGCGGCGCGGGTGTGCGTCAGGCCGTTCGCTGGCTCGGGCGTGTGCTGCGGCGGCCCTACTGGGTCGCGGGTGCCGGGATGCTGGCGCTGTCGACCGTTCTGCAGGCGGCGGCTCTGGGTGCGGGCAGTCTCGCGCTGGTCCAGCCGCTGATGGCCGCCGAGTTGCTGTTCACCCTCGTCGTCGGCAGCCTGGTCTTCCACCGTCGTCCGGACCGCAGGACCTGGCTGGCGTTCGCCGCCCTGGCCTGCGGACTGGCGGCGTTCCTGACCTCGGTCGCCCCGGCCGCCGGCCGGTCCACGGCCCCCACGGGGCGTTGGATCGTGGCCGCGGGGGTGGTGCTGGGTGCCGTGGTGGCGCTGGCGGCGACGGCCCGCGCGGTGCGGGGCGCACCGCGCGCGGGGTTACTGGGGCTGGCGTCCGCCGTGTCGTTCTCCCTGACGGCGGCGTTGCTCAAGGAAGTGACCGGCAGGATTCCGGACGGGGCGGGCGCCGTGCTGGGGACGTGGCCTCTGTACGCCACCGCCGTCGCCGGAGCCCTCGCCTTCCTGCTGCTCCAGAGCGCCTTCCGGGCCGGGACGCTGGCGGCGTCCCAGCCCGCCCTGACCCTCGGTGACGCGCTGACGAGCGTGGCACTGGGGTGGGCGCTGTTCGGGGAGCAGGTCACGCTCGGTGTGCGGGTGGTGCCCGCGGCGATCGGTGTGGCGCTCATCGGGGCGGGGACGGCGGGGCTGGCCCGCGCCCCCTCGGTCTCCGGGAGCTGGGACGCGGCGTCGCGGAGCACGGACGGCGACTCGCCCCGGCCGGGGCCGTAGGCGTCCCCGACCGGTGCGGCCACCTCACACGGAAAGGAACCGGAAACCGATGCCCACGTCTCCCGTCCACTCCCCCGCCCGGCGCGCGGCAGCCGTACTGGCTCCGGTCGCCGTCGTCGCCGCGGCGCACATCGCCCCCGCCGCGACCTGGCTGCCCGTGGTGCGCCGTCTTCTCCCGCGTCTCGCCGGTGTCGGACACCCCGCTCATGTCGCCCTGACCTTCGACGACGGGCCGGACCCCGAGTCCACTCCGCGCTTCCTCGACGCGCTGGGGGAACTCGGGGTCCGGGCGACCTTCTTCGTCCTGGGCGACGGCGTCGTACGGCACCCCTCCGTGGTGCGCGAGACCGTCCGCCGCGGACACGAACTGGCCGTGCACGGCTGGAGCCACGACCGTCCCTGGCGGCCTGCCCCTGCGGACGAGGTGCGTGCCCTGCTGCGGGCGGCCGACGCGGTGCGGGAGCTGACCGGCCTGCACCCCCGCTGGTACCGGCCGCCCTACGGCATCCTCACCTCCGGGCGCTGGGCCGCCGCCCGTGCGGCGGGCCTGCGGCCGGTGCTGTGGACCGCCTGGGGCAGGGACTGGACGGCCGGGGCCACCCCCGCGTCGGTACGGTCGTCCGTCGCAGCCGGGCTGCGCGGGGGCGGCACCGTCCTCCTGCACGACACGGACAGGATGTCGGCCCCGGACTGCTGGCGGGCCGCGCTGGGCGCCCTGCCCGGCATCGTGGACGGCTGCCGGAAGGCGGGCCTGTCGGTCGGTCCGCTCGCCGACCACGGGCTGCCCCCGGCACCGGCCGGCCGCTCTGTCGCACACCGGCACGGTTGTCGTATCGGCTGACCCATCAGTA
>NZ_JAHWZY010000046.1:0-44640 GCF_041380215.1 Streptomyces pimonensis | reverse complement strand
AGGGTCGGAGGCATGCGCTACGACCTCGTCATTTTCGACAACGACGGCGTTCTCGTCGACAGCGAGCCGATCTCCAACCGGCTCCTGGCCGCTTATCTCACCGAACTCGGCCATCCGACCTCGTACGAGGAATCCATCCGTGACTACATGGGCTCCGCCATGCACCGCGTGCACGATCTCGTCGAGGAGCGGACGGGGCAGCGGTTGCCGGCGGACTTCGACGACGTGTTCCACGCCCGGGTCTTCGCCGCGTTCGAGCGGGAGCTGAAGCCTGTCGCCGGCGCCACGGGCGTACTCGAGGAACTGACCGCCGACGGGGTGCCGTACTGCGTGGCCTCGTCCGGGAGTCACGAGCGGATCCGGGTGGGGCACCGCACGACCGGGCTCGACCGGTGGTTCGACGACGAGCGGATCTTCAGCTCGCAGGATGTGGGGCGGGGGAAGCCGGCACCGGACCTGTTCCTGTACGCCGCCGAGCGGATGGGCGTGGCGCCCGAGCGGTGTGCGGTCGTCGAGGACAGCCCGCTGGGCGTCCGGGCGGCGGTCGCGGCCGGGATGGACGTGTACGGGTTCACCGCGATGACGCCCGCGGGGAAGCTCCCCGGGGCCACAGGACTCTTCGGGGACATGGGAGAGTTGGTCCCTCTGCTCGCACGAGCAGGAAGCCGGGGGTAATTCGTCTTTGACCCGGATCCACCCACCGGTACTCCCAGCCCTACGCTCGCCGCCACGACGGATGTGCTGCGGCGCGGCAGGGCCTGGCTGGCGTTCGGCTTCCTCGTGCAGGGCGTCGCCTTCACGCCCTGCACATGACGCGGACCCCGGCCGTCCGGGAGCTTCGGACGCTGCCGTGGCGCGGCTGAACGTCTTCGACCACGTGGGTTTCCCGGTCGGTTCGCCGTTGGCCGGGGCGCTCGGCGATGCCTGGAGCTACCGCGGGGCGATGCCTGTGCCGATGGTGCTGGTCCTCGTGACGCTCGTGTACGCCAGATCGTTCGCCGCGGAACCGGACCGATACGGTGGCGGGCATGAGCGGGCGCGTACAGCTGATGTGGGACGAGGCAGTGACGGGCTATGACTTCGGCCGGGACCATCCGATGGACCCGGTGCGGCTGGCGCTGACCCGGAGCCTGGTGGGCGCCCTCGGGCTCGACCGGGAGGTGGAGGTGGTCGCCGCGAAGGCGGCCGGGGAGTCGACGCTGCGGCTCGTCCACCGGGAGGACTACATCGGGGCGGTGCGGGCCGCGTCGGCCGATCCGGCGGCCGCGGACCAGTCGTACGGGCTGGGGACGATGGACGATCCCGCGTTCGCCGGGATGCACGAGGTGTCGGCGTTGATCGCGGGGCAGTCCGTGGGCGCGGCGGAGGCGGTGTGGCGCGGGGACGCGCCGCACGCGGTGAACTTCGCGGGCGGGCTGCACCACGCCATGCCGGGCGCGGCCTCCGGTTTCTGCGTGTACAACGACGCCGCGCTGGCGATCGCCCGGCTGTTGGAGCTGGGCGCGCAGCGGGTCGCGTACGTCGACGTCGACGTGCACCACGGGGACGGGGTGCAGGCGGCGTTCTGGGCGGACCCGCGGGTGCTGACGATCTCGCTGCACGAGCATCCGCGGACGCTGTTCCCGCAGACCGGGTGGCCGGAGGAGACGGGGGCGGACGGCGCGGAGGGCGGTGCGGTCAACGTGGCGCTGCCGGCCGGGACCGGGGACGCGGGGTGGCTGCGGGCGTTCCACTCCGTCGTACCCGAGCTGCTCGCGGACTTCCGGCCGCAGGTGCTGGTGACGCAGCACGGGGCCGACACGCACTTCGAGGATCCGCTGGCGCACCTGGCGGTGTCGCTGGACGCGCAGCGGGCGGTGCAGACGGCGTGCCACGAGCTGGCGCACGCGTACGCCGACGGGCGGTGGGTGGCGCTGGGCGGTGGCGGTTACGCGGTGGTGGAGGTGGTGCCGCGGTCCTGGACCCACCTGGTGGGGATCGCGGCCGAGCGGCCGGTGGAGCCCACGACGGTGATCCCCGAGGGCTGGCGGCAGGAGGTGTACGCCCGGACCCGGCAGCCGGCGCCGCGGCGGATGACGGACGGGCGGTGGCCGGTGTCCTGGACCGCGTGGGACGAGGGGTACGACCCGGCGGACCGCGTGGACCAGGCGATCCTGGCGGCGCGGCGCGCGGTGTTCCCGTTGCGGGGGCTGCTGCCCTGACGGCCGTACGGGAGGTCGTGCGGAGGGTCCGTTACGCCGACCGTGCGGTGTTCCCCCGTTCCCGGCCCGCAGCGCTCCCGTGTCCCGCACCATCGCTTCCGTGCTGACCACCGCCGAGCTCCGTGCGCACCTCCTCGCTGCCCGGCTCGCCGGGGTCGTGGGCACCACGCGGGAGGAGAGCCTGCGGAGCTACCGGCTGTTCGCCGCCCGGGATCCGCGTCTGCTGATCGGGTTGGAGCCCGAGCGGGTGTGGGGCGAGCGGGAACTGCTCGCCCTGATGGCGGACAGGTGCGGGGTTTCGGCCGATTCCGCGCGCATCTCCGGCCATGATGTGATTGATCCCGGGCGGACCCTGGCCGCGCTGGACGCCCTCGCGGGGCGGCTGGCGGTCGCTGCGGAGCGTGGCGGGCCGGTCCTGTTCGGCACCGGCCACCCGCACCGGCTGCTCGGCTTCTACGCCGTTCTGGCAGACGCCCTGTCGGCGGCGGGATGTGACGTCCTCACCCCGGCGCAGGGTCGCTGTGTCGACATAACGACCAGGTTCGGTCTACGCACGTACAACCTCGACTACGTCCGGGGAGTCGGGCTCGCCCGGAGCGCGACCGGGGAACGCCCCGGTCGTGAGCCCGGCGCGCACACGCACTCCCCCCTCCCGGTTCGGGCCGCGCTGGCCGCGGCGGCCGATGCCGGCGGGCCGCTTCCGGAGCTGGTGATCGGGGACCACGGCTGGGTCTGCGGAGCAGGTCAGCTGGGGTTCGAGGCCGTGGGACCGGCCGATGTGAACGACCCCGCGCCGTTCGTCGCAGAGGCCGAGGGAGCGGTGTCCCTCGTCGTTCCACTTGACGACGGCGCGCGGTCCGATCACTACCTGCCGCTGGCCCGCTACGTACTCAATCGAGCGTGTCTGTCACAGTAGTCCGCCGGCGGGTGCACCTCTTCCCCACTCGCATCACCCGCCCCTACATTGGGGAGTGAGCACGCAACGACGAAGAGTCACCGGAAGGGGAAGCCGGCGGCCGTCGAGTGCGGAAGGTTCAGGTGTGTCATGGCTGTAGCTGGCGAGAGGCCTCTGAACGAGGTTCAGTTCCTTACCGTGGCGGAAGTCGCCTCGGTGATGCGAGTGTCGAAGATGACCGTGTACCGGCTGGTGCACAGCGGTCATCTGCCCGCGATCCGGGTGGGGCGGTCCTTCCGCGTCCCGGAGCAAGCGGTTCACGAGTACCTCCGCGAGAGCTACGTGGGGGTGGACACCGTCTGACGGCGATCCGGAGAGGTCCGCACCGGGCACTCGCGGGCCTCCCCGGTCACCTCGATTACGGTCTCGGCGCTCGGGCGGGTAGGCTAGCCCCTCGTAGGTCGTGTGGGCCCATGGCGCCCAAACACCGAGTGATGAGAAGTGAGCGAGGGTAGTCGTGGGCTCTGTTATCAAGAAGCGGCGCAAGCGGATGGCCAAGAAGAAGCACCGCAAGCTGCTCAAGCGCACGCGCGTCCAGCGTCGCAACAAGAAGTAAGCGACAGCGCGAGAGCGTGTCCAGTGGCCCCCCACCGCATTCCGGTGGGGGGCCACTGCCGTTCGTACGTCCGGGGCTGTCGTCACTTCGAGCATCCGGCCGGCACCACAGAGCGACGGCGACCCGATAGGTTGGCCGTCGGGAGCAGGGCGAGAGGAAGGCGCTGATCTTGGGAAAGGTCGTGCTCGTGACCGGTGTGGCACGTCAGCTGGGGGGCCGTTTCGTCCGGCGGATCCTGCGGGATCCGGAGGTGGACCGGGTCGTCGGCGTGGACGCGGTCCCGCCCGAGCACCACCTGGGCGGCGCGGACTTCGTCCAGGCGGACATCCGCCAGCCCACCGTCGCGCGGGTGCTCGCCGAGTCGGGCGCCGACACGGTGGTCCACCTCGACGTGACGGGCACGCCGCTCGGCAGCGGTGGCCGGACCGCGTTGAAGGAGACCAACGTCATCGGCACCCTGCAGCTGCTGGGCGCCTGCCA
The DNA here is from genome assembly GCF_041380215.1 of Streptomyces pimonensis. Classification (NCBI taxonomy): domain Bacteria; kingdom Bacillati; phylum Actinomycetota; class Actinomycetes; order Kitasatosporales; family Streptomycetaceae; genus Streptomyces; species Streptomyces pimonensis. The sequence goes on along the minus strand of NZ_JAHWZY010000046.1, from coordinate 40,448 downwards.
GAAGTCCCCGAACATCAAGCGGCTGGTCGTGAAGTCCAGTACGAACGTCTACGGTTCCGCGTCCCGCGATCCGGCGGTCTTCACCGAGTCGACCCCGCCCAAGTCCCTGCCCAGCGGCGGCTTCGCGAAGGACACGGTCGAGGTCGAGGGGTATGTGCGCGGCTTCGCGCGCCGCCGTCCGGACGTCGCCGTGTGCGTGCTGCGGTTCGCCAACATCCTGGGCCCGGCCGGGGACAGCCCGCTCGCCTCGTACTTCTCGCTGCCGGTGCTGCCGACCGTGTTCGGCTACGATCCGCGGCTTCAGTTCGTGCACGAGGACGACGTCGTCGAGGTGCTGCGGATCGGCTCGCACGAACCGAGGCGAGGCACGCTCAACAGCGGCACCTTCAACATCGCCGGCGACGGCGTGCTGCTGCTCTCGCAGTGCTCGCGACGGCTGGGCCGGCCGACCGTGCCGCTGCTGCTTCCCGCGGTCACCTGGGCGGGCTCGCTGGTGCGTACGCTGGGAATGACGGATTTCTCGCCCGAGCAGATCCGGCTGCTCACGCACGGGCGGGTGGTGGCGACGAACCAGATGCGGGAGACGCTGGGCTTCACCCCGAAGTACTCGACTGCCGAAACGTTTGCGGACTTCGTGCGCAGTCGCGGCCCGGGGCTGCTTCCGCCGGAGACGCTCGCGAGGGCCGTCGACCGGATCGCCCAGCTGCCCCTGCCGGGCAGCGGTCACTCCCCGACGCAGAGCGCCAACTGAGGAGCGCAGCAACGATGGCGGACGCCAAGGTCATTCCGTTCGACGACGACCACCGCTCGCGCGGGGGCGCCGCGCAGCGCCCGTCGCGCCGCCGGGGCGCGGGGAGCCGGCGCCAGGGCGGCACGCAGCCCTCGGCGGTCGGGGATGTCCAGCCCCTGCCGGGCGTGGCGCCCGTGCGGGATGATGACCCGGTGACCGGTGCGGACGAGCAGCCCCAGGAACCGGCCGACGGCGGCGCGGACGACGGAGCCGGCGGCCTGGAGCGACGGGTCGCGAGCGGTCTGGCGTTCCTGCGTCGCCGGCTCACCGGGGACTACGACGTCGACGACTTCGGCTACGACGAGGAGCTCACCGACCAGGTCCTGATGTCCCTGCTGCGGCCGGTGTACGAGAAGTACTTCCGGGTCGAGGTGAAGGGCGTGGAGAACATCCCGTCGGAGGGCGGCGCGCTGATCGTCGCCAACCACTCCGGGACGGTGCCGGTGGACGGTCTGATGATGCAGGTCGCCGTCCACGACCACCATCCGGCCGGCCGTCATCTGCGGCTGCTCGCGGCGGACCTGGTGTTCGTGCTGCCCGTGGTCAACGAACTCGCCCGCAAGCTCGGGCACACCCTGGCCTGTGCGGAGGACGCCGAACGCCTGCTGGGGCAGGGTGAGCTGGTGGGGGTGATGCCGGAGGGGTTCAAGGGCATCGGGAAGCCGTTCGGCGAGCGGTACAAGCTGCAGCGGTTCGGGCGCGGCGGGTTCGTCTCGACGGCGCTGCGGCAGGGTGTCCCGATCGTTCCGTGCTCGATCGTCGGGGCGGAGGAGATCTACCCGATGATCGGCAACGCGAAGACGCTGGCACGGGTGCTGGGCTTTCCGTACTTCCCGCTGACGCCGACGTTTCCGTGGCTGGGGCCGCTGGGCGTCATTCCGCTGCCGACGAAGTGGACGATCCAGTTCGGCGAGCCGATCCCGACGGACGGTTATCCGCCGGAGGCGGCGGACGACCCGATGCTGATGTTCAACCTGACCGACCAGGTCAGGGAGCAGATCCAGCACACGCTGTACAAACTGCTGGTGCAGCGGCGGTCGGTGTTCTTCTGAGGTGGCCGTTGCGGCTGGGTGGAGGCAGGCCGGCGGACGGAGTCCGGCGCAGTTGCTCGAAGCCTGTGGAGCAGTGCGGGGACAGCCGACGGGAGGGGCCACGCTGCCGGTGCAGCGGCGGTCGGTGTTCTGGGCGGTGCCCTTTCCGGCCTCGGGGTGCGTGGCAGCGCTCGGTGCGGTGGGTCGTGTGGCGGATGCGAGCCGTTCGTGAGGGGGCGCGCGGTTCTCCGCGTCCCTGAAGCGGAAGCGCGCAGGTCTCCGCGTCCCTGAAGCGTGAAGGCCACCCCGCGCCCCTTGAGGGGGCGCGGGGTGGCCTCCGGTCCTACTCCGCGTCCTCGCCGTCGATGCCCAGGCCCGGGAGGAGGCCGGGCAGGAGGGGCGGGATGGTGACATCGGGGGCGGAGGGCGGGGTGAGGCCGCCCTCCGCCGGTGGCGGGGTGATGGCGGCGCCGCTCTTCTCGGGCGGGTCGAGCAGGTCGCCGGTGCTGCCGCCGAGCAGGCCGTCGCTCTCGCCGTCGGGGTCGGCGGAACCGGAGGGGCCGGCACTGCTGGAATCGCGTTCGCCGGAGGTGTCGTCGCCGGTGCCGGGGGACTGCGAGGGGGCCGTGCCGGACGACGGGGCGGCGGGTGTCGGCGCGGAGCCGTTCCGCTCCGCGCCGTCGCCCTCCTTGTCGGCCGGGGGCCGGGGGAGCAGCGGCCGCAGCGGCGCGACGTCTTCCTCTATGGCGTCGAACACCGACGAGACCTGCTGACTCACGTCCCCCAGCTGCACGGGCAGCCGGTCGCGCAGTGCGCCCCAGGTGTGACGGTGCGTCTGGGAGAAGGAGGAGAGGACCTGCATGGGGTCCAGGGAGTCCGGGTCGTGCTCGTACGCCTCGCGCAGCAGTCGGTGGCCCTCGGCGGCGTCGTGCCGCATGCCGGACAGGGCGCGGCGGATCTCGCCGAGGGACTCGTGGTCGAGGGAGCCGCCGCGGTCGCGTTCCATCAGCCGGCGGGCTTCGCCGAGGCGGGTGGAGGCGTGGTCGAGGTAGACCCGGCCACGCTCGTCGTTGCCGTCGGCGAGGCCGAGCTTGACGTCCTCGATGCCTCGCTTGACTCCGTAGAGGGAGTCACCGGGCAGGGCGTCGGAGCTGGCGACGGCCACTCCGCCGAGGGCGCCGGCGGCGACGCCGACGGTGAGCCCGCCCGCAGTGAGCCCTCTGGCCAGTCGCGACCGCGGTCGCAGCCTGCCCAGCGGGGTCGCCCGGTGGGCGCCACCGGCCCGGCGCGAGCGCTGTCCGGGTACGGCCCGATCCGTCGCCTCGCCCGCAGCGGTGCCCTCCTGGAGCATGGCCTCGAACGCGGCCACCAGCTGGGCCCGCTGGACGACCTTGACCTCGGGGTCCAGTTCCGGCTTGGGCAGCGCGCCGAGGCCGGAGGTCAGTGCGAGCAACCGTGCCCGCTCGCTCTCCACGGCGGCGGCCGGGGCCGGTGCCGATCCTTCGGACTGCTCGGCCGCCGTGCCCCGGTCGGACTGCTCCTCCAGGACCTGGGCGAAGGCGTTCGCCCGCCGGTGCGCCGATACGTTCGCGATCACAGGCGGCACCTCCTCTCGTCATCACGGTCGACTCCCCAGGGGGTCCTGAGGGGTCACCGCCTTGACCACGGCCACACGATCGGGTGATCGAAGTCGGTCAGAGGGTGACCACAGGGAGCCTGTATCCCGCACAACGAGTGGCGCGGCACCTGGGTTACGGAACCGGGATGACCGAATGAGGAAGCCAACCGAGTTTCACTTACCGTGAGTTGGTTCTTGCGGAACGTGTTCGGGCCGGCGGGCGCATGCGGTCAGCGGGTGTCGTCCGGGAGGAGCCGGGCGAGGGTGCGGACGGCCCGGTACTGGAGGGTCTTGATGGCGCCCTCGTTCTTGCCCATCACGCGGGCGGTCTCGGCGACGGACAGACCCTGGAGGAATCGGAGCGTGACGCACTCCTGCTGTTGGGGGTTGAGCCGTCGTACGGCATCGATGAGGGCGGCGTTGGACAGGGACTCGAGAACGGAGTCCTCGGGGGAGCGCTCGACCTCGTTGGCGTCGAGCATCTCCCCGGTGGTGACCTCGAGGCGGAAGCGGCTGGACTTGAAGTGGTCGGCGACGAGGTTGCGGGCGATGGTCACCAGCCAGGCGCCGAAGTCGCGGCCCTGCCAGGTGAAGGTGCCGATGCGGCGCAGTGCGCGCAGGAAGGTCTCGCTGGTGAGGTCCTCGGCGGTCGCCTTGCCGCCGACGCGGTAGTAGATGTAGCGGTAGACGGTGTCGCTGTACTGGTCGTACAGCCGCCCGAAGGCCTCGGCCTCGCCGGCCTGGGCGCGCTCGACGAGCTCCATCATCCGGGCGCTGTCGCTGTCGGCGGCGGGACGGCGGGTGGTGGGGGTGCCGCCGGCGGTCCTGGCGGAGGCCCCTCTGGCCGCGCCCTTGGCCGTGGTGGCGAGGGCCGTGGAGTGGCGCCCCCGTCCGCCGATCGCGGCACCGCCGTCGGCGAGGGCGTAGCACGGGCCGGCGGCGGGAACGTAGCACGGGCCGACGGCGGGGGCGGTGGCGAACGCGGGGACCGCGTGCGCGGTGGGGACGATGCCGCGCAGCAGATCTCGGGCTGTCGCGACTGTCGCGCGCAGCATAGCCAGGCCCGAGGCGTCAACCCCGACGTGTGGGTACACGGGACTCCCAGAGGCAGAGCTTCCATCACATGCAGTGCGGGACCGTTCACCCGTCGTAGCTACGGGCGGGTACCGGATTGCGTCTGAGGAGAATAACGCTTCGTGCAGGGCCTGCTACGCCGAGTTGCCAAAATCGCCGATTGCGTCTCTTCTGTTGCTGTTTGATGACTGTTCGGGTGTGGTTTGATGACCGGTTTTCGACCTGAGTCGTTCGTGTTTAGGGGTGGAGTGGGGCGGGTTGTGGCCGTGTGCAGCCAAGAGGACTGAACAAGGGGGTTGCGGGGTAAGGAAGTTGGATTGGCCGGGTTTGGGTGCGGGGCGGCGGAAGCGGTCCTCGGTGACCGGTTCGGCGGGGGGACGGAGGTTGACCGGGGGCTGTGCGTCATCGGGTGCGGTCCGGTGCGAGCCTGCGCGTCCGGCGCGTCACGGGGCGCCCCGTGACGGTGCGGGACGGGGTGCTCGCGCGGTCCGGCGCCTGCGGGGCGTCTTCCCTGCTCCCGGCTTCTCCCCGCCTCGGATCCGTTCGAGCGGGTCCCCCATGAGCGGGGTGTACCCCCTGCCGCCCGCTCTCCCTCCCTCCCTCCCTCGCCGCCCGGCCCCGCTCGAGCGGGGACCCCCGTCGCGCTCGGGGCACCTCCCAGGCCTTTGGGGCGCCGGAGGGGGCGGGACCGCCCGCGGAAACGGCGGCCCGCGGCTGTCCGCGGCCGGCGGATGCGGGCGGGGATCAGCGGCGTTTGCGGTGGAGGGCGATGGCGGCTGCCGTACCGCCGGCCACCGCGCCGACGCCCGCCGCCGCCGGGATGCCGACCTTGGCCGCCTTGCGGCCGGTGCGGTAGTCGCGCAGGCGCCAGTCCATGCGGCGGGCGTGCTTGCGGAGCTTGGAGTCCGGGTTGATCGCGTACGGATGGCCCACCAGCGACAGCATCGGGATGTCGTTGTGCGAGTCGCTGTACGCCGCGCAGCGGCTCAGGTCCAGCTCCTCCGCGAGCGCCAGCGCGCGTACCGCCTCCGCCTTCGCCGGGCCGTGCAGCGGCTCGCCCACCAGTTTGCCCGTGTACACGCCGTCGACCGACTCCGCGACCGTCCCCAGCGCCCCGGTCAGCCCCAGCCGGCGGGCGATCACCGTGGCGATCTCCACCGGCGCCGCCGTCACCAGCCACACCCGCTGCCCCGCGTCCAGGTGCGCCTGTGCCAGCGACCGGGTCCCCGGCCAGATCCGCTCGGCCATGTACTCGTCGTAGATCTCCTCGCCGATGGACTGCAGCTCGGAGACGCGGTGCCCCTGGACGATGGAGAGCGCCGAGTCGCGGGCCTCCTGCATGTGCTCGGGGTCCTCGACCCCGGCCAGCCGGAACCACGCCTGCTGCCAGGCGAACCGGGCGAGATCGCGGGTGTCGAAGAACTTCCGCTTGTGCAGGCCCCGCCCGAAGTGGAACAGGGCCGCGCCCTGCATCACGGTGTTGTCCAGGTCGAAGAACGCGGCGGCCCGTTCGTCGCCGACGACCGGGAACTCCGGTTCGCGTTCGGAAACTTCCTGGGTGGACTTGCGTGCTGCCTCCGCCGAGGCCTCGCCTGCCAACACGCTCCGCGCCGTGGCGGGGCGCCTACGGGGAGTGAGCCATCTTAGAGCGGCCATGGCGTGAGCATAGCCAGTCGGTGCGGATGTTCCGGGGCCGAGAGGTTCGAGCCTCGTGAACTCTTCGGGTCCGGGCGTCGGGGCGCGCGACAATGACCCGCATGAGCCCTCTCTTCCGCCGCAACAGGCCGGCCGCCCCGCGGGACCGGCTCGTCACCCTCGTTCGCAAGCCCGGCTGCCATCTGTGCGACGACGCGCAGGTGGTGGTGGAGAAGGTGTGCGGGGAGCTCGGCGTCCCGTGGGAGCACAAGGACATCACCGAGGACCGGGAGCTGTACGACCGGTACTGGGAGCAGATTCCCGTCGTCCTCGTCGACGGTGAGCAGCACACCTTCTGGCGCGTGAACGAGGACCGTCTCCGCAGGGCCCTCGCCGACTGACCGGCCAGTCCAAACTGGCCGAAAGTCGCTTAGGATCGATGGCGACTTGGTCTCGGGGGCGGGATTCACAGAGGAGAGTGTGCGGTTTTGCCCCCAGAAGAAAAGGAACGACGGTGCTCGTGCGCCGGTTCCTCACGAGTGCGCCGGGGGCGCGTGACCCCGGTCACGTTGGCCGGGCAAATCGGACACAATCTTTGTGCACGCGTTCACAAAGGCATAGCCTGCATGCGACGGGGCGGTCCGGGGACGTATGACCTGACGTATGACCGCCTGAAGCCCCGCTCTACCCGCAGGAGCACCGTGGCAACTGGCCGAACTCACCGACCGGCGACCCGTAGCCGAGGGATTCCCGAGGCCACCGTCGCCCGCCTTCCGCTGTACCTCCGCGCCCTCACCGCGCTCTCGGAGCGCTCGGTGCCCACGGTCTCCTCGGAGGAGCTGGCGGCCGCCGCGGGGGTCAACTCCGCGAAGCTGCGCAAGGACTTCTCCTACCTGGGCTCCTACGGGACCAGGGGTGTCGGCTACGACGTCGAGTACCTCGTGTACCAGATCTCCCGTGAACTCGGCCTGACCCAGGACTGGCCGGTCGTGATCGTGGGGATCGGCAACCTCGGCGCCGCCCTCGCCAACTACGGCGGGTTCGCCTCCCGTGGTTTCCGGGTCGCCGCGCTGATCGACGCCGACCCCGCGATGGCCGGGAAGCCCGTCGCCGGCATCCCGGTGCAGCACACCGACGAGCTCGAGTCGATCATCACGGACAACGGCGTGTCGATCGGCGTGATCGCGACCCCCGCCGGCGCCGCCCAGCAGGTCTGCGACCGTCTCGTGGCCGCCGGTGTCACCTCCATCCTGAACTTCGCGCCGACCGTGCTGACCGTTCCGGACGGGGTCGACGTGCGCAAGGTGGACCTCTCCATCGAGCTGCAGATCCTCGCCTTCCACGAGCAGCGCAAGGCCGGCGAGGAGGCCGCGGTCGACACCGCCGCCCCGGCCGCCGTCCGCAGGCAGCCCGCCGCCACCGACCAGGGACCCGACGGGGACGTACCCGCCGTGATGCCGGCATGAGTCTCCTCGTCGTCGGACTGAGCCACCGCAGCGCGCCGGTCAGCGTGCTGGAGCGGGCCTCGCTGAGCGCGGACGCGCAGACCAAGCTGCTGCAGGACACGGTCGCCGCGGAGCCCGCCGCCGAGGGCGCCGTCCTCGCGACCTGCAACCGCATCGAGCTCTACGCCGACGTGGACAAGTTCCACGCCGGCGTCGCCGAGCTGTCCACGCTGCTCGCCCAGCACAGCGGGGTCGGCCTGGAGGAGCTCACTCCTTATCTTTACGTGCACTACGAGGACCGGGCCGTCCACCACCTGTTCTCGGTGGCCTGCGGGCTGGACTCGATGGTCGTGGGCGAGGGCCAGATCCTCGGCCAGATCAAGGACGCGCTCGCCCGCGCCCAGGGACTGCACACCGCCGGGCGGCTGCTGAACGACCTGTTCCAGCAGGCGCTGCGGGTCGGCAAGCGGGCCCACTCCGAGACCGGCATCGACCGCGCCGGGCAGTCCCTGGTCACCTTCGGCCTGGAGCAGCTGGCCGTCGGCGCGCCCGTCGGGACCTGGGCCCGGGGCAGGAAGGCGCTGGTCATCGGCGCCGGTTCGATGTCCTCGCTGGCGGCGGCCACGCTCGCGCGGCTCGGCGTCGGCGAGATAGTGATCGCCAACCGCACGCCCGAGCGTGCCGAGCGCCTCGCGCGGATCCTCGCCGAGGGCGACGACACGGACGTGCTGGCCCGCGCGGTCCCGATGGACTCGGTGCCGTTCGAGCTGACACGTGCCGACGTCGTCGTCTCCTGCACGGGCGCGACGGGACTGGTCCTGACGGCCGAGGTGATCGCCGCGGGCGTCGAGGGCCGCGTCGGACGGCAGCCGGCCGTCGACCCGGACGCCGGGGCCGCCGAGGCGGCCGAGGCCCCGCTCCCGCCCACCTCCGTGGGCGCGGAGGAGAACTGCCCGCTGGACCTGTCCGCCGTACGGCCCGGCTTCTCCGTGATGGGCGAGGCCGCCGTCGCCGGTATGGACGCGGCGACGCTGGAGCAGCACGCCACGTGGGCCGCGGGGACGACCGTCGACCGCGGCCGGGCCGGGCGGGCGGGCCGCGGCGGCGGCCCGCAGGCCGACGCCGAGCTGATCGGCGCACTCGCCGCGACCGCGTCCGCCGTCGGCCGGATCCCCGAGCGGCGCCGCCCGGAGCCGGTGGCCGAGCCGCCGCGCCCCGAACCCGTGCTGTTCCTGCTGGATCTGGCGATGCCGCGCGACGTCGACGCGGCCGCGCACCGCCTCGCCGGGGTGCGCCTCGTCGACATCGAGTCGCTCGCGGAAGCCTCCGCGGACGCTCCGATGGCTGCCGATGTGGACCAGGTGCGGCGTATCGTCTCCGACGAGGTCGCCGCGTTCGGGGCGGCACAGCGGGCGGCGCACATCACGCCGACCGTCGTCGCCCTGCGCACCATGGCGGCCGATGTGGTGGCCGGTGAGATCGCCCGTCTGGAGGGGCGGCTCCCCGGCCTGGACGACAGGCACCGGGCGGAGATCACCCAGACCGTGCGGCGGGTGGTCGACAAGCTGCTCCACGCGCCGACGGTACGGGTCAAGCAGCTCGCGGCCGAGCCCGGCGGCGCCGGGTACGCGGACGCGCTGCGCACCCTGTTCGACCTCGACCCCGAGACGGTGGCCTCCGTCTCCCGAGCCGAGGAAAGCACCGAGAAGAACGCAAGGAACCGAGGGCCGGCATGACTGAGAAGGCACTGAGGCTGGGGACGCGGCGCAGCAAGCTCGCCATGGCCCAGTCCGGGCAGGTGGCGGAAGCCGTGAGCCAGGTGACCGGACGGCCCGTCGAGCTCGTCGAGATCACCACGTACGGCGACGTCTCGCGCGAGCACCTCGCGCAGATCGGCGGCACGGGAGTGTTCGTGGCCGCGCTGCGCGAGGCGCTGGCGCGGGGCGAGGTGGACTTCGCGGTGCACTCGCTGAAGGACCTGCCGACGGCGCAGCCCGACGAACTGGTCGTGGCGGCCGTCCCGGCGCGCGAGGACCCGCGCGACGCGATGGTCACCCGCGACGCGCTGAAGCTCACCGACCTGCCGCGCGGCGCCCGCATCGGCACGGGTTCGCCGCGCCGCATGGCGCAGCTGAACGCGTACGCGCGCAGCCACGGCATGGACATCGAGACGGTCCCGATCCGGGGCAACGTCGACACCCGCATCGGGTACGTCCGCAAGGGCGAACTCGACGCCGTGGTGCTGGCCGCCGCCGGACTGAACCGGATCGGACGCAGCGACGAGGTGACCGACTTCCTGTCGGTCGACACGGTGCTGCCCGCCCCCGGCCAGGGGGCACTGGCGATCGAGTGCACCGCGGACGACGCGGAGCTCGTCGCCGCGCTCGCCGAGCTCGACGACCCGCTCACGCGGGCCGCCGTGACGGCCGAGCGTTCCCTGCTCGCCGCCCTGGAGGCCGGCTGCAGCGCCCCTGTGGGCGCGTTGGCCGACCTTCCCCCACTCTCGGCTCCGCTCGAGCGGGGGGACCCCCAGGCCGACGGACGGATTGTCAAGGAAATGCGCCTGCGCGGCGTCGTCGGCTCGATCGACGGCTCGACGCTGGTGCAGCTGTCCACCACCGGTCCCGTGCCCCAGACGCACGAGGCGGCGACGGCGCTCGGCCGTGAACTCGCCGCCGAGATGCTCGCGCAGGGCGCGGCCGGTCTGATGGGGGAGCGAGCACAGTGAGCCCCACCACCCTTCCCGCCCCTCCGGAACACGGGCACGTCACCTTCCTCGGTGCCGGACCCGGGGATCCGGGACTGCTGACCCTGCGCGCCGTGGAGGCGCTGGCCAACGCGGACGTCCTCGTCGCCGAGCACGAGGTGCTCGACGTCGTACGCACGCACGCGAGGCAGGGCGTCGCCGAAGTGCACACGGACTCCGACACGTCGGATCCGGGTACGGGCACGCCCCAGCTGACGGTCGTCGACGGCGCGTCAACAACCGCCGGCGTCCCCGCAGTGCGGGATGCCGCACATCTTGTCATGGAGGCCGCGCGGGGCGGCAGGCGGGTCGTGCGTGCGGTGTCCGGTGACCCCGGGCTCGACGCGTACGCCGCCGAGGAGATGCTGGCGTGCGCCTCGGCCGGGGTGCCGTTCGAGGTCGTCCCCGGTGTCGCGGCGGCGGTCGGCGTGCCCGCCTACGCCGGTGTGCCGCTGCGCGACGCCGAGGGAGCGGACGTGCGGTTCGTCGACGCGCGCACGGCGTCCGACCGGTGCTGGACGGAGGTCGGGGCGTCGGACGGCACGGTGGTCGTCTCCACCACGCTGGACTCCGTGGCCGCCGCCGCGGGCGAACTGGTGTCCGCCGGACGCAAGCCCGACACCCCGCTGACGGTGACGGTCGCCGGTACGACGACCCGGCAGCGCACCTGGACGGCGACGCTCGGCACGATCGCGCAGACGCTGAAGCAGGCGAAGGTGCTGCCCTCCCCGGAGGGCGGCCGGCCGGTGATAGCCGTGGTCGGTGAGCGCAGCGCCGCCGCCCGGCGCGACCAGCTGTCGTGGTTCGAGTCCAAGCCGCTGTTCGGCTGGAAGGTGCTCGTGCCGCGCACGAAGGAGCAGGCGGCGTCGCTCTCCGACCAGCTGCGCTCCTACGGCGCCGTGCCGCAGGAGGTCCCGACGATCGCGGTGGAGCCCCCGCGCACCCCGCAGCAGATGGAGCGGGCGGTCAAGGGCCTGGTGACGGGCCGCTACGAGTGGATCGCGTTCACCTCGGTCAACGCGGTGAAGGCGGTCCGCGAGAAGTTCGAGGAGTACGGCCTCGACGCCCGTGCCTTCGCGGGGATCAAGGTCGCCGCGGTGGGCGAGCAGACGGCGAACGCGCTGGTCGCCTTCGGCGTGAAGCCGGACCTGGTGCCGAGCGGCGAGCAGTCGGCGGCGGGCCTGCTGGAGGACTGGCCTCCGTACGACCCGGTCTTCGACCCGATCGACCGTGTCTTCCTGCCCCGTGCCGACATCGCCACGGAGACCCTGGTCGCCGGTCTCATCGACCTGGGCTGGGAGGTCGACGACGTCACGGCGTACCGGACCGTGCGCGCGTCGCCGCCGCCGGCGGAGACCCGTGAGGCGATCAAGGGCGGCGGCTTCGACGCGGTGCTGTTCACGTCGTCGTCGACGGTCCGGAACCTGGTCGGCATCGCGGGCAAGCCGCACAACGTGACGGTGATCGCCTGCATCGGCCCGGCGACGGCGAAGACGGCGGAGGAGCACGGCCTGCGCGTCGACGTGATGGCTCCCGAGCCGTCGGTCCACAAGCTGGCGGAGGCCCTGGCCGACTTCGGCGCCCGGCGCCGGCTGGCCGCGCTGGAGGCCGGCGACCCGGTGACGAGGCCGAGCGAGCGGCGGCCGGGGGCGCGCAGGCGCCGGTCGACGACGTGAGGTGAGTGGGGCGCCCTTCCGGGGGCGCCCCTCCTCGTGCGGCCTCCGACGTCACCCATGTGTCGGGAGACGGGCGACAGCCCCCGCACATCCGGCAAGTGGACACTGTGTCCCGCAGCGCCTGTTCAGGATCGGGTCACGGCGGTGTGGAGTTCCCGTACGCCCGTGGTCCGCGGGTGCCGCTCGGCGAGCTCGTCGACGATGCTGCGGATCGCCGGCCGGTCGCGTACTTCGCCGGGGCTGGTCCGGTATGCGGCGAGCAGGGCGCGGGCCGTCTGTTCGGGCCGGTTCCACGCCCACCAGGCGCGTGCCGTGTCGGTGCCCGTGCGGGCCTTGCGCTCGGCGGGGCCTCGTTGCGGACCTCGACCTCGGCCGGGAGGTCCGCGAAGGCCTCGGCCGCGGCGCGGATCACCGCGTCCTCCGCCTCCCAGGACAGGTCGCGGTCGTCGAAGTGGAAGACGTCGTAGTCCTTGATCCCCTCGGTGGGCGGCCTGCCCGTGACGACGTTCCCCACGGTCTGGAAGGGACAGCCCGCTGTCAGGTACCAGCCGGGCAGGCGCAGTGCCGCGGTCCGGTCGAGCACCTCCAGCAGGACCTCGTTGCGGGACAGTACGACTTTCAGGGCGGCGAGTTGCTCGTCCAACGGGAGGCGACCGATCACCGCACATGCCTACCACGACGAAAGCGTGAACACTTCTCGCTGAAGTGCTCACGCTTCCGGGGCGCCGCGTGGGCGACCGGTCCGCTCGGGCGCGTCAGCGCCGGGAGGCGTACGGCAGGAAGGCGGCCCAGGTGGTGGGGGTGAGGGCAAGGCGGGGGCCGTCCGGGTTCTTGGAGTCGCGGACGAGGATGTGGTCGGGGGCGGTGGCCACCTCGATGCAGGAGGGAGTGTCAGCGCCGCTGTAGCTGCTCTTCTTCCAGGCCACTTCGACGCAGGACGGGCCGTCATCCGTGCTGTAGCTGTTTTTTATCCACATGCGTGCTGTCCCGTTCTCAAAGGCAGGCTTGAAGCTCATGGCTCTCCCAGCATTTTTTCGCTGAAGGCCAGGGACTCCTCGGGGGTGAGAGCCTGAGATCGGATGGTCCCGTAGCGGATCTCAAGGATCTGAACGAGTTTCGGATCGACGATCGCACGGCTGGTGAGCTGAACTTCGTTGGATCCCACAGTGGTTCCATCCTTGAGCCGAAGGACTCGGAACGGGCCATCGACCCCGGCGTTCCCCTCACGCCCAAGAGGCATGACCTGGAGGTCAACGCTCCGCAACTTGCCCAACTGCAACAGTCGTTCGAGTTGCTCGCGCATCACCATTCTGCCCCCGTAGGGGCGTCGCAACGTCGACTCGCACTGAACGAAGCTGAAGACGGGCAGCGAGGTGTCGCCGCTGATGATCTCTTGGCGAGCTGTACGCGCAGCCATCTGCTGCTCCAGCTCCTCCTCTGTGAAGGGTGGTCGCCGAGAGCTGAACACAGCCCGCGCGTCAGCACGGCGATGGGGGTAGACCTTTCCGCTCCGCCTGTCTATCTGTATGGCGCTACCGCAGAGACGGCATCGTCCGCTCGCCGAGTAGGAGGACGGTGGCACGGAGTCCCTTCAGTGATCGGGAGACCTTGGGTCGTCTGCTCTGTCAGGCAGGAAGCCGCGCTTCGACGATGATCGTGCCCAGCGCTTGGTCGGTGGGCGCGGGAAGGCACCGTGCCCGGACGTCACGGAAGCCGTGCTCGCGGGCCAGGTCGGCCCATGTCCCAGGATGATGGCACCAGCGGTCCACGGTCATCTCCCTGCCCTCCGGACCCTTCCCGTACATGGGGCGGCGGCCGTTGAGGTGCCGGGGGGTCTCGCCGTGCGAGAAGGCGAACACTCCGCCCGGTGACAACCGTTCGGCCACCAGCGGGAAGAGTTCTTCGGGGTCGGTGAACCACACCGCTCCCCAGATCGAGTAGACCGCGTCGTACGTCTGGTCGTCCGCACGGAGGAAGGAGCACGCCTCCCCCTCCTCGATCGTCAGGCCGGGAACGTCCTTCCACCACCTGCGTGCCCGCTCGACCTGCACGGGGGACAGGTCCAGGGCCGTGACGCGTACTCCCCGGCGCGCCAGCCACGACGCCTCCCGGCACTCTGCCGCCCCCAGTTCCAGTGCGGTACGCGGTCGGCCGAGCAGTTCGGCTCCCGGACCATGACCTTCGTACTGAGTCCACTCGAAGGCCGCCACGTCAGGAGGCGGCGACGGGCCGTCCCGGTCCGGCTTGTAGCGGTCCCAGAAGAGGACGGAATCGTGTGGCGTGCGGGGCATGGGCGTCCTTGAGGGGGGAGCGAGCATGGCGCTGGAGCACCGTAGCCGTGGCCCGCCCGCGACACGCCATGAAGACGAGAACGGGTCCGGGTGTCCACCGACGACATCCGGACCCGGCCGTACTCGACCGATCAGTGGCAGTTCTCGCCCGGCCTGCACGGACCGCACTTCGCGAAGTCGCGCTCCCACAGCTTCCAGTCCACCGGGAAGCCGTTCTCCGCGATGATGTGGGCCGTGCGCTCCACCGAGCCGTCGTACTTGAACTCGATCTCCGGGATGTGCTCCAGGAACCTGCCGTCGAAGTGCCGGGCGCAGAAATCGCGGTAGTTCTTCGTGTCCAGGATGAAGACGTGGACGGCGATGTCGACCAGCCGACCGCAGCACATCTCCAGCCCTTGGCCCCACTTCTCCATCGCCGTGACCAGGTACGAGACCGCCGCGGCGAACAGCCGCTCGGCCATGACCTCGTCGAACGGGTAGTCGCGCATGAGGAGCTGGATCTCCCGCTCCCAGACTTCCGGCTCGACGTACTTCCTGGGCTCCCGCATCGCGGGAGCCGTCTTCGGGGCGCGCTCCAGGGTTGTCGCCATCGTGGCTCTCCTCCCGTGTGCCGCGTACCCGCTCCTTGCCGGCGGGCCGCATCACCACGGCACCACGTCGTCGGCCTCGGACGTCCTCAACGCGCTTTCCACGCAAGCAGTGTGCAGAAGGTGCACGTCCCCTGGGCGCGCCGCTCCGAACCTCCTACCGTGGACGGACGGTCCTGCTCCTGCCATGGGGAGGCGCGATGCAGCGCACCATCGACCCGGTGTGGAACTCGTCCAGGGTCCGCTTACTCATGGAGCGGTGTGATCCCGGCGGGCTGGTCCGGCTCGGCCGGGCTCTGCACGGTTGGCGCCAGGCAGACCTCGGTCGTCGGCTCGGCTGTTCGGCGTCGACCGTCTCCCGGCTGGAGAAATCCGGCCGTGTCAGCGATCTGCGTCTGTTGCAGCGAGCCGCTTCCGAAGTCGGAGTACCACCGGACGTCCTGGGAGCGGCACTGGGGCTCACGGGCCTGCGAGCCGCTAGTGTTGCGCCGAACGGCCCACGCCACACCGAGGAGGACCCGATGCGACGCCGTACGCTGCTCGCAGCGGCAGGGCTGGCCGTCCCCACGTCCCTTCTGCTCGGCGTGGAAACGGCCCTCGCGGACATGCCCGCCCCTTCGGGGTCGTCGGTGCCTCTCGACGTGCGTCTGGCTCGTGCGCGTGCGCTTTTCGACACCGGCCGGTACGGCGATCTGCTGGAAGCGTTGCCGGACCTCCTTGCCACGGCCCACGCCCGTATCCGGGACCGTGCGGAGATCGACTATGCGCGTCTGTCCGCCTGCTACTCGCTGACGGCCCAGGTGCTGGTGAAGATCGGACGGTACGACCAGGCACGGCTCACCGCCGACCGTGCGGGCCTCTACGCGGATCTGTCCGGTTCTCCGCTGGCCTCGGCGGCGGCTGCCCGTGAACTGGGCATCGCGCTGCGTCACCAGAATCAAGCGGACACGGCGCAGCGGCTCGTCCTCAAGGCAGCCCGCAGCATCGAGGCCACCGGCCTGAACACTCAGGCGCAGGCAGCGGCGTACGCGCAACTGCTCTGCACCACGTCGTACACGGCGGCTCGCGCGGGCGACCGTGACCAGGCGCTGTCGATGATCGGCGAGGCCGCGCGACCTGCCCGCCGTACCGCCGACCGGTCGCCTCTTTGCCCTCACCCCTGCCTCCGTAGGGCTGTACCAAGTGGGAGTCCACTGGGCACTCGGTGACGCCGGAGCCGCGATCAGAGCAGGTGGGCAACTCCGCCAGGAGCAGTTCGCCACGGCGGAACGCAGGGGGCGTCTGCACACCGACATGGCTCGTGCCTGGTGGCAGTGGGGGGAAGCCCGAACAGACCGCACAGTCCCTGCTGGCCGCCTTCCGTGTGCCCCCCGCCGAAGTCCGGGACCGGCCCAGCATGCGGGCCATCGTCAAAGAGCTGCACCGCTCACATCCTCGGGTCAGCGGCGTTCGCGAGCTGGCCCGTACGGTCCTCGCCGACGGGCCCCGAACCGGAGCCAGGTAGTACGGGATGCGGCGGGGCGCGGGTCGGGGCTGCGGGCGGTAAAAGACTTAAGAACCAAGGGTAAAAACCGACCAAACCAACCAAACCTCGTGTAGGTCACTCGGGCGGGTGAAACACGTCGAACTGGCTGGCGCGGCGATGGTTCGGGCGGGCAGTTTCGGCACAGGAGCGGCCGGAGCAACTCAGCGCTCCCCAAGCCCGTACATGCGTCGGCCCCCGCCGGGACTCGCACTCCCGGGGCGAGGACCTGGCCAACGAGGAAGTCGAGCCTTCCCCATGGCTGAGAAAAAGCCTAGTCATGCCCCGCTCCCGATTCAGGGTGTTTGACGATCCGCCACACCCTCCGGTGTCACACACGTACGCACGCACCAGTCCGGTCAGTACGTGGTCGTGGGCAACCACCTCGCCCAGCACCATGAGTTGTCGCTGACCGCGATCGGGCTGGCGCCCCACATCCTGTCGGTGCCCGCGGGGACGCCGGTCGACATCCGCAGTCTCGCCGAGCGCTTTCCCGAGGGGCGGGACCGGATCGCGTTCGCGTTCCGGGAGTTGGAGGCGCACGGCTACCTGGAGCGGGTGCGCGAGCACACGGAGGCGGGCCGCCTGGTGACGCGTACGTACGCCCACCACACGCCGCTGCCCGTGCGGGCGGCCGCGTCGTCCGTTCCCGCTGGGGCGGTCGGGCGTGCGGGGACGGGTCGTGCCCGCACTCGGGACTCGGTCGAGGGTGCGGGCGGCCGGGAGGCTCCCGAGGAGGGCGATCAAGTTCCCGGTGAGCCGGCTGCCCAAGCTGCTCCGGTTGTCCCGGACGCGTCGGTGGAGGTCCTTGAGACGTCCGTACCCGCACCCGCCCCCGTGGGCCCGCCGCGCGAGCCCGTTCGCTCCGGTCGGCGGTACGAGGAGGCGGTCACCCTCCTCGCCGGTCTGCGCCGTACCGACGAGCGGCTCCCCCTGTCCCTGCGGGACGTGAACGGACTCGCCCCGAGTGTCGTCGACTGGCTCGAACGAGGTGCCGCCCCCGCCGCCGCCCACCGCACCCTGACCGCCGACCTGCCCGTTCCCATGAAGCACCCGGCGGGCGTGATCGCCTACCGCCTGCGCGAACTGCTGTCCCCGCCGCTTCCCGCGGCCCCGGCGTCTCCACCGGTCACGGCCGGCGCCCACCGCCTGCCCCCCTTCCAGGACTGCGACGGCTGCGAGCGGGTCTTCCGCTCCCTGGAACCCGGCCGCTGCCGCGACTGCCGGTACGGACCGACGACGACAACGAGCGGTGTGGCGAGCGCGGCCTGAGCCCGGGGCCGGCGGGGCGGGTCAGCCGCCCTGGCCGGCGCTGCCGATCGGGCCGACCTTCACCGGGGTGCCGGAGCCGTCCGTGACGGGCAGGGAGGCGGCGCCCGGCCAGTCGAGGGTGACCGACTTCGTCTCGTCCGGCGGGGTCACCACCAGCCCCGTGACGCGGACGCCTGAGCCGCCCGAGTCGTTGACCGGGTAGCTGACGGCGAAGGCCACCGACTCGCCGTCCTTGAGGGTGACCGAGGGGGCCTGTTCGCCGGTGCGCTCCGCGGACAGCGATCCCGCGTTGGTCTTCAGGTCGACACCCGCGTAACCCGAGAGCGCGCAGTCCCGGCCGCCGCCGTTGGTGAACTCCACCGCGACCATGCCCTCCGGGTCGCCCTCGACGGTGTGGTCCGTCGCCGTGACCTCCAGCTCGTCGGTGCGGCACGCGCCGGTCGTGCCGTTCCCGCTGGAGCCGGTTCCGGCGACCGTGCCCCGCCCCTCGTCCGCGTCGTTCCCGGTGGAGTCCTTCGCGGCGCCCTGGGCCGAGCCACCGGAGTTCGAACCACCCTTCGAGGACGACGAGTTGCTCCGGTCCGTGGCGGTGTCGTCGTTCTGGCAGGCGGTGAGCGAGAGGCCCGCGACGACGGCCAGGGCTGCGATGGTGATCTTGTTGAAGCGCATGGTGTCTCCTCGGTGTCGGCCGGGGTGCCGGCCCGTCGGTCCGGGCGGGCCTTCCTGAGCACCAAGAGCCGTCCGGACCGCCCGCAGTTTCGCCCGGCCACCCGTTAATACAGCCTTGTGACAGGTGAAAACGGACACGGCGCACGCCACCGCCGGTGCGCCCCCCTCCGTACCGCACCATCCCTTTGGTGTCCCCTGACGCCGTCCTGCAAGGGAGACGAGGTCTGAGCGCGGTGCGCCGCACCGCGCCGGGGCCTGCCGCCGGTCCGGCCGGGACGGCGGTTCCCGCACCGCTCCACGCCCGTTCGCGACCGCCGTCCGCTGGGACGGACCCGTGACCCGGCGGTCCTTGACCGCGACCGGGGACGTGTCCTTCCCGCCCCCTCGCCGTCGCCCGGGGCGGCCTCCTCCGGGCGGCAGGGCCGAGGTCCCTGGATGAATGAGTCCTATGTTTTTGCTGGTCGCGACCATGGCGAAGGACGCCCGTTGGTCAGTGTGTGAAACAAACCTGGCGCCCTTCTTGCGGCACTGCACGTGTTCCTCGACGACCATGTGGCCCCGCGTCGCCGGGTCGGGCGACCCCCTGAACTCACGGACGCCGAACTGCTGTGCCTCGCAGTCGCCCAGGTCCTGCTCGGCTTTCCCTCCGCCCGGCATTGGATCCGCTTCGCCCACGCCCGGCTCGGGCACCTCTTCCGCTACCTGCCCCAGCAGTCCGCCTACGACAAGCGCCTCAACGCCGCCGGGCCACTGATCAGCCACGTGATCGAGGCCCTGGCCCGCCAGGTGCCGACCTGGAACGACAACCTGCGGCTGATCGACTCCACGCCACTGCCCTGCGCGGCCTCTCGCGAAACCGTCAAACGCTCCAAGCTGGCCGGACACGCCGGATACGGCTACTGCCGCAGCTGCTCCCGCTTCTTCTGGGGTCTCCGGCTCTATCTGGTTACGACCGCCGAAGGCATGCCTGTGTCCTGGTGCCTGGCGAACCCAAAACTCGGCGAGCGGAAGGTGATGACCGCACTGCTCGAACGCGACCATCACCTCATCCGCGCCGACCAGGTGATCCTGGCGGACAAGGGCTTTGCCGGGCGGAAGTTCGAGGCGTTCTGCGCTGAACGCCTCGGCATCCACCTGGTTCGGCCAGACCGGAAGGACGAGCCGATCCGTCATGGCCGTCTCGCTCGTGTCCGCCAGTGGATCGAGTCGGTGTTCGATACCCTCGAAGGCCGGCTCAGCCTGGAACGACACGGTGGCAGAACCCCTGCCGGAGTCTTCGCCCGTACCGGACAACGCCTCCTTGCTCTCGCGGCCGGTATCCGGCACAACTGGACCACCGGCATCAGGATCAAAAAATCCCTGATCGCCTGCGACCACTAAAGCTGATCTACGCAGTTCCCCCCAGGGGGACCAGGTGGTGAGGCCGCATCATGCGGCCCCACCACCCTCACCAGAGGGAGTGGATATGGGAGACATGACCGCCAAGGCGCGGGTGGCGGATCTTGTCATCGCGTACGCGGTCCTGGTCGACGCGTCCAACGCGTGCGACGCCCTGGACGAGGTGGTGGTGGCCGCCGACAGTTGGGCTTCAGCCACGGATCTCCTCCGAGCCTGCGGCTACCTCAAGGTCCCCAGACGGGCCATGAGCAAGAAGATCCCGGCAGAGGCAGTCGAAGCAGCCCTCACCAATCCCGGAACGGTTTTCCGGAAGCGCTTCATGGCGGACATGCCGTGGACACCCGCCGCCAAGTGAGAGAAAGGCCCTCCAAGAACATTGGACTCATTCATCTGGAGGGGCGGGCGCGGTCTCCCGTTCGGCGGCCGTGCGGAAGTCGCGGGGCGGGCGGCCGGTGAGGCGGTGGACGGTGTCCGTGGTGCGGGACTCGGCGCCGATGGCTATGGCGTGGTCCATGTCGGCGAGGAGGGCGGCGAACTCCGGAGGTACGCCGGCCTGTTCGGTGAGGCGGTGGCGGATCTCGGCGACGGTCAGGCGGTGGTGGGTGACGGGGCGGCCGGTGACCTCGGTGAGGATCGTGGCGATGTCGTCGTGGGTGAGGGCCTCGGGGCCGGTCAGGACGAGGTCGCGGTTCGGGGCGTCGTCGTCGGTCAGGGCGCGTGCCGCGACGGCGGCGATGTCGTCGGCGTCGACGTAGGCGACGCGGCCGTCACCCGTGGCGGTGGCGAAGGCGCCGGTCTCGCGGATCGTGGTGGCGTGGAGGTGGGCGCCGGTGAAGTTCTGCATGAACCAGGAAGGGCGCAGCACCGCCCACTCGTCGAAGAGGGACGGGAGGGCCTGGTGCACCCTGCCCACCGCCGGGCCGCCCTCGGGAACGGCCGAGGAGCTGAGGAGCACCGCTCGGCGCACGCCCAGGGTCCGGGCCCGTTCGAGGAAGGGGAGCATGACCGCCGCCGGGTCCGGGTCGCCGACCGGTGGGACGAGGTAGACGCGGTCGGTGCCGGTGAGGGCGGCGTCGTGGGTGGCGGGGTCGTACCAGTCGAAGCGGACCGCTTCCGCGCCGGGGAGCGGGGTGCCCCGGCGGGAGGCGGCGCGGACGCGGTGGCCGGCGGCGAGGATCTGGGCGGCGGTACGGCTTCCGGTGGTGCCGGTGGCGCCGACGACGAGGACGGTGCCGGTGGGGGTCATCGGGTGCTCCCGGTGAAGTCGACGCCGGGCTCGCGCACGGCGAGCGGGTTCCAGTAGTCGCGGTAGCCGGTGATCAGGCCGTTCCGGAAGGTGACGACGGCGATGTACGTCATGTCGTAGGCCGCGCCGGTGGCGACCACGCGGCCCTCCGCGCGCATCTCGACCACGATGGTGCCGGGGGCGTCGGTCCGGTGGATGCGCAGGTCGGGGATGTCGTGCAGGTCGATGTGGTCGGGGTAGTCGCGCATGTACGCGGCGATCGCCGCCCTGCCCTCCAGTCGGCGGGGCCAGCCTTCGGGGGCGAAGGGGAACTCCATGACGCCGTCGTCGTCCCACAGGGAGGTCCAGGCGGGGATGTCCTTGTCCAGCAGCAGGCGCAGGCTGTGGCGGAAGAGCGCCTCGGGGGAGGCGGGGGTGCGCTCGGGCATGGGGGTCTCCGTCCCGTAGAATACGGACCGCTGGTCCGCTTTACTGGGGACGACGATACGGACCGCTGGTCCGCTTTGCAAGCTGGGAGGCCGATGATGGAAACGGGACCGGCGGACGGCGCGCCCGCGCGCAGACCGCGCAAGGACGCGGCGCGCAACCGGGCGGCCCTGCTCGCCGCGGCGGACGACCTGTTCGCGCGCTGCGACAGCCCCGGAGACATCACGATGTCCGACGTCGCGGCGTCGGCCGGCGTCGGCAAGGGCACGCTGTTCCGCGCGTTCGGCGACCGTACGGCGCTGATCGGCGCGCTCTACGCGGCGCGGCTGGAACCCCTCGACGCGGCGGTGTCGCACGGGCCGCCGCCGCTGGGCCCCGGCACGCCGCCGGCGGAACGCGTGCCCGCGCTGCTCGACGCGCTGCTGTGCTTCAAGCTGGACCACCGCCACCTCATGCTGGCGCTGGAGGGGACGGGATCCGGCAGCCCCTACCAGGCGGAGCACTACGGGCGGTGGCACGAACTGCTGCGCTCCGCGCTGGCCGGTGTCCCGGGCCTCGCCGACCCCGGCTTCACCGCGCACGCCCTGCTGGCCGCCGTACGCGCCGACCTGGTCGAACACCTCGCGGGCGACCGCGGCACGGACCGCGACGAACTGCGGTCACAGCTCCAGGAGTTCGTACGACGGGTGCTGGCCGGGCCGTAATCGGCGCGTGGCGGCGCGGCACGGCCCGGGCGGTGGCCTCCTCGCCGCGGACGGCGCGGTTGCGGAGCGACGCGCGGTAGGCGGTGACGGGTTCGAAGGTGTCGGGAGGCATGAGAAGCCTCCGGACGCACCCGGCGGGGCGCCGAAGGCCGACGCGGTGATGATAGGCACGAGACCCGGTGAGGACCGCGTCGAACGGCGCTCGTGGGGGACCGGGCCGGCCTCCCCGGCCGAGAGGGAGAACGGGAGCCCTCCGTCGCGAAGGCTCACCGGTACCAGGACCCGCTGCCATCGGCGGAGGTCATCGCCCGGTCGAGCAGCCTCGGGCGTTGCTCGCGGGAAGGCGTCAGAGTCTGTCGCGGCGTCGCACCGTGCGGATAATCACCACTGTGGAGATGACGACGATGATCAGGGAACCGGCGATGATCACCAGTTCCGCACTCCCCAGGTTGCCCATGGCGTCAGATTCTCCTTTTGTGGCGTTGTGGCGTTGTGGCGTTGTGGCGTTGTGGGAAGAGAAGTGGGTTCGATTCCTCGGAGGCGGGCCGGGCCCGTCGGCCCCTTCGGCGTCGGAGCGCGTAGGGACGGAGCGTCAGGACGTCATGCGGTAGGCGGGGCACGACAGGCCGCGAGGGCCGGGGCGCCATGAGAGGGAGCGGCAGCCGTGGTGCCGGCCACGCACCCTGTGACGGCACCATCGAGGGCGTTGCCGGTGGCGGAGGTACTTGCGGTACGGCGGGTACGCGCGGCGGGTCACGCGTCGCAGCATGTTCCTGCCGAACGGCTACGTCAGGAGCACTCCTGCGATGCCGAGGGCGACGAGGGGCACGAGGACGACCACGGCTCTTCGGGCCGAACGCCGACGAGTCGATCTCTCGTCGCCGGTGATCATCAGGCCGTTCGTGACCGCCGTCGCGATCAGTGAGACCGCAAGGAGCGCGTGGCTCGCGTTCTTCATTTCCGGCATCCGTCCGAAGACATGCCCCACTCCGCCGACTCCACTTGCTGTGCCGGTCGTGAGGCCGATATCGCCGAACACCTCGGCCGTGACCGCTCCTGCTGCCAAGGGGCCGCCCACTTCGGTCGCCATGCCGATGGCGCCAGGGGCACCACGGTGATCTCTCCGGCTCCGGCGGCAGGGGCTTCGGCGTCGCCGCCGGGCCGGGGGCCGCCGCGTTCACCACGGCGGCCGTGGCGATCGCCGCGACGGGAGCGGCTCCGTGTGTTCTCCGGGCACGCCACGACGGCGTGCCCGGAGCGCGCGAGTGCATCGGTCTCCCCCACAGGAGGTCGGGAGTACGACAGGCGGGCGGTCGGAACAGGTGGCCCCCACGGTCGCCGGCCCCCACAAGGTGTCACAGGACGCACATGAAGCGACGCGGCATGCCCTCGAACGTCATATGCATACGGGCCGGAATCAGCCCCACCGCTTACCGGCGGCAAGTATGGATCCTTTCGGGCGAATTGGGTGAGCGAGTCAACGAAGTTGTCCACTCTCCACCCTTTTTGCGTAGCAGCATCGACTGAAAAGCTTCGAGGCTGGGGCAATTGGGAACGCTTGCCGCTCTTGAGCGGGGTTTTTCAGCCAGGTTCGCCACGCCATGATCGACCGTGCGGACAGCGCCTGCCCGATCCTCTCGGGGCGGAGGGGGAAAGCGCCTGGTGGCAAGTTGTCTCAGAGGGTGCGTCCCCCGGCGACGGCCCTGTGGGAGTGGTCCCACGGCCTGCACACTGATCGCGTCCGGCCGATCCGGCCACGCCCGCCCCCGCTTCCGTGAAGGACCCTCCCACGATGAGCGAACCCGGCAGAGCCCTGCCCTTCTGCCGTTCCCGTACGCGACGCCCCACCACCCCGAACCGGTTCACCGGCCCCGTCCGGTGGGCCGGGCGCCTGCTGTGCTGGAACCTCGCCGTCGGCATGGCCGTGGCCGCAGCCGACCTCCTCCTCGCACCCTCCGCCGGCCGGTGGTCCGTCCTCTGGCCACTGCCCTGGTACCTCACCTGCGTGTCCCTCCTCGTCTGGGCCGTCCTGCGTGCCTGTGAGAAGGCCGCGCACCGGCCGCCGGACGAGGAGGAACTCCCCGGCGCGTGGGACACGGCGGCGTGAGGGAGGACGGCCGCGCGTGACGCGGCCGTGGTCCGGGGAGACGCCGGGTCCGTCCCCGGCCCCGGAGAGCCGGGCCGACTCCGCGTCGGCAAAGGCACGTGGGGGGCGGGCGTAGCGTAGGTGGTATGACGACGTACGGATCCTTCCCCGGCGCGCGGCCGCGGCGTCTGCGTACCACCCCCGCCATGCGGCGCATGGTCGCCGAGACCCGGCTGCACCCCGCCGACTTCATCCTTCCCGCCTTCGTGCGCGAGGGCGCGGACGAGCCCGTGCCGATCGCGGCGATGCCGGGGGTCGTGCAGCACACCCGGGACAGCCTGAAGAAGGCGGCGGCGGAGGCCGTGGCGGCCGGGGTCTCCGGGATCATGCTGTTCGGCGTTCCGGAGGAGTCCAGGAAGGACGCCCTCGGGACGCCCGGCACCGACCCGGACGGGATCCTCCAGGTCGCCCTGCGGGACGTGCGGGCCGAGGTCGGGGACGACCTGCTCGTCATGTCCGACCTCTGCCTCGACGAGACGACCGACCACGGGCACTGCGGGGTCCTCGACGAGCAGGGGCGCGTCGACAACGACGCCACGCTGGAGCGGTACGCCGAGATGGCCCAGGTGCAGGCCGACGCGGGCGCCCACGTGGTCGGGCCGAGCGGGATGATGGACGGGCAGATCGGGGTGATCCGCGACGCCCTCGACCAGATCGGCCGGGAGGACGTGGCGATCCTCGCCTACACCGCCAAGTACGCCTCCGCCTTCTACGGGCCGTTCCGGGAGGCCGTCGCCTCCTCGCTGCAGGGCGACCGCAAGACGTACCAGCAGGACCCGGCGAACGTCCGCGAGTCGATGCGTGAGCTGGCGCTCGACCTGGAGGAGGGCGCCGACATGGTCATGGTGAAGCCGGCGGGCCCGTACCTGGACATCCTGGCCAAGGTCGCGGACGCGGTGGACGTGCCGGTGGCGGCGTACCAGATCTCCGGTGAGTACTCGATGATCGAGGCCGCCGCCGAGAAGGGCTGGATCGACCGGGACCGGGCGATCCTCGAGGCGCTGACCGGCATCAAGCGGGCCGGTGCGCGCAACATCCTCACCTACTGGGCCACCGAGGTGGCCCAGAAGCTGGGCGCCGCTCAGTAGGTGAGGGCGTCGTCCATCGACTGCTGCCAGTACGTCACCGCCATGCTGCTGTCGTAGTACACGCCGTCCGCCGGCAGGGCCGGGACGGCCGACGGGCCGCCGTCGCTGTTCGGGGTGGCGCCCTGGAAGGCGACGGTGAGCTTGTGGGCGGTGGTGCCGCCGTCCCCGCTGCCGTCGGCGGCCGACAGGAGCACGCCCGCGTACGCCGTCTCGCCCGGGGCGAGGGTGACCACGGCCTGCGGCTTCGACTCCTTGACGGGCTGCGGCACCCACTGCATCTCGTCGAAGCGGAGCACCGGGTAGTAGGGGAGGTCACAGGTCCTCGACCCCGAGTTCTCGACCGTGATCAGCATGTGGTTGACGGGGCGGGGGACCGGCTTGGCGCCGACGGTGGTGTTGGAGCCGTTGCAGATGACGCGGGCCTGCGAGCCGCCGTCGGAGCCGTTCGTGCTGCCGCCGCCGGCCTTCTCCCCGGTGCCGGCCTTGTCCCCGCCGCCGGCCTTGTCCCCGGTGCCGGTGTCCTTGTTCCCGGTCCCGGACGGCTCGTTCGAGGCGGAGTCGTCCTTCGCGGAGCCTGAGGGCGTGTCCGCGGTCGCCGTCGCGTTCGGCTGGGACGTGCCGGCGCCCTCGTCCTTGAGACCCGTGCCCTCCTGGCACGCCGTGAGGGCGAGGGCGACGAGGGCGGCTCCGGCGGCGGCGATCAGACGGATGCGGGACGTGCGCATGGTGAATTCCTTTGCGTGACTACGGCTTTGGAGTGACCGCTCGACCGGAGGACGGGAGCGGCGTGCTTGGATGACCAGAGCTTGTCCGGTGATTCGTCCCGGCCGCCAGAGCTGGTGGACGATCCGGGACGTTGGAACGCTCGTACCGTTGTTGACCTGGGAAAACGGCCATTCCCTGGAACGGCGGAATGGGACGTGGGGTGGGAGGAACGGTGTCGCAGGATACGGTGGCGGCGGAGTTCGCCGCGCGGTTGAGGGCGCTGAAGGAGCGGTCCGGGCTGAGCTACGGGGTGCTCGCCAAACGGCTTCACATGAGTACGTCGACCCTGCACCGGTACTGCAACGGGGACGCGGTGCCGACGGAGTACGCGCCGGTGGAACGGCTGGCGCGGCTGTGCAGGGCGAGCCCCGGGGAACTGGTCGAACTGCACCGGCGGTGGGTGCTGGCGGACGCGGCGCGGGGGCGGAAGGGAGCGCCGTCGGAAGGGGCGGCGTCCGCCGGGGAAGCGGTGCCCGCGGGCGCACCGGTTCCTACGGGCGCACCGGCGCGCGCCGGCGAACCGGCGGAGGACGCGGAGGTCCGGGATCGGGAGGCGGCAGCCCGGGATCGGGAGGCTGACGGCCGCCCGGTGGCCGGGCCCCCGGCGCCGGGACGGTCCGGGGCCCGGGGCCCGGAGGTGGAGACCAGGGAAGCGCAGACCCCGGGGGCAGGGCCACAGGAGGCCGAGGTCCCGGTGGTCGCGGGCCCCGGCGAGGCCCGTCCCCGCCGCCGTACCCGTACCGCCGTCCTCGCGGGGATCGCCGTGGCCACCGTGCTCGGTGGGGTCACGCTAGCCCTGGGCCTGCAGGACGATGGCGACGGGGGCGGGGGCGACCGGAGGGACACGGCGGGAGCCGCGACCGTCGACGCCGGGGCGGGCGGGAACGAGGACGTCACCGCCTCGCCGTCCGCCTCCGTCTCCGCGTCCCGCTCGCCCTCCTCCTCCCCCTCCGCGTTCGCCTCCCCGTCCGCGAAGGACAAGGAGGCGCCCCGCACTCCGGCCTCCGCCTCCGCCGCCGCCCCGGCGGGTGACGGCGACAAGGGCGCCGTGCCGCTGACCGTGCAGACCAACCCGTACGCCTGGCAGGACCCTTGCTCGCAGCGTTATCTGATCAACAGGCCGGCGAGCGAGGTGAAACCGCCGCCGCAGGAGCCGGGTGCGGCGGCGTGGGTCAGTGCGTTCGGGGCCGTGTCGTCGGGGGAGCAGTACGTACAGCTCACCGTGCAGGGGACCGGGGACGAGACGGTGGTCGTGCAAGGACTCACCGTGCGGGTGGCGGGCAAGCGGTCGCCGCTCCCCTGGAACGACTTCGCGATGGGCTACCCCGGCGTGGGCTGCGGCGGCAACGTGCCCACACGTTCCTTCACGGTCGCCCTCGACGCCGCGCGCCCGGTCGTGGCCCCGGAGGCCGGGCAGCGGAACTTCCCGTTCTCGGTGAGCGAGTCGGACCCCGAGGTCTACTACATCACGGCCGACGCCTCCGCCTACGACGTGAGCTGGTACCTGGAGCTGAAGTGGTCCAGCGGCTCCAGCAGCGGCACGCTCGTCGTGGACGACAAGGGGCGCCCCTTCCGCACCAGCGGTAACAACGGGCGTCCGGCGTACGAGTTCCCGCTGGGCGGCGAGGAGTGGGTCCCGGAGGGTACGACGGACTACTAGGCCGTGCCCGACGGACGATCCCTGTGGGGCTTCGGTGTCCGAGGCCGGAGGAGGGGGGCACGGGGATCGAGCGGGAACCGCGCTCGGGCGTCCCGTGCGAAGGGGTCGTCCCGGGACACTCTGCTGCGGGGCTCCCACGGCCGCGGTGAGGCGTTGTCGAGGATGCCGAACATCCTCGGCCGGCAGGGTCCGGGCGAGCCAGGCCGGACGGATCCGTACGGGATGGCACGCTGTTCGGCGGACAGGAGGCCCGAGCTGTCCGCCGGGAGGCCTTCCGTCCGCACCGCGGATGCTGCGGGCAAGGGCTCCGCGACGCCGCCATCGGTGCTTCCCCGCAGAGAGCCCGCCGCCGGTAATTCGTCGTACGAGACGCAAGGTCGCAGGGCCGCAAGGTGAACCAGCGCGTCGTTTTGGGAGTTCACAGGAGAGGGGCGCACGTCCGGGGATCACGGCGCGTGGTCCTCGCGACGGATTCTCCGCCGGGCCTTCCGAGGAAGCGCTCCCGCACCCACAACGTCCCGGAGTTCCCTCCGGTCGTCGAATCATGAAGAGGAACATCTGTGATCGGTTCACGCTTTCGCCGCGTCCTGCTGTCCGGAGCAGTGCTGGCCGGTGCCCTGGTGGCGCTCAACGCCCCGGCGGCGCAGGCCCATTACAACCAGTGCCCCTCCGGGCACTTCTGCGTCTGGCAGCACAGCAGCTACGAAGGCCGCTTCTTCTCGAGCGACCGTGACACACCCAACGTCGGCGGCTACATGAACGACCGCACCACCTCGGTCTGGAACCGGACCGACCGCACCGTCTGCATGTACCGGCATGAGAACTACGGTTATCCCATGGGGTGTTACGGGCCCGGTGGTTCAGTCGCGGCTCTGCCGATCCACAACGACGAACTGACCAGCTTCCGGTTCGGGTGATCCGGCGTGCCGGGGCGGAGGCCGACGTCCGACCACGGACGTAGTGCACCGCCCGGGCGCGGTCGAGCAGGATCGGGGCGGCAGGGCGACCGCGGCGGGCAGACCGTCGCCCCGGCTCGCCTCTCCTGCGCTTCCCCGCCGCCGGGTCCACCAGGCCGTGCGGCGGCACGAGGCCCGGCCGCCCTCGGTCCGGACCGTACCCCGGTCCTACCCCTGCATCGAGGGGTGGAGCCCGCGCGCGGCATCACCCGGAGCCGGGATCCGATGGCTGCCGACGGCCCTCTCCGGTGCGGTGGGCGCGGTGGGCGCGGAGCCCGCTTCGGCGTCCAGGGCGGCGAGCCGGTCCCGGACCTGCTGGGCGCTGTGGGGGAGCGCCTGCCGTTCGGCGCCGGCGAGCGCACGCACCCAGTGCGCTCGGGCGGCCTCCCGGTCGCCCATGGCCAGGAGGGTGTCGCCCAGGCGCATCAGTGCGCCGACGGCGTTCCTGTGGTCGCCCAGTTCCTCGAACGCCTCCTGCGCCCGCCGGTAGCCGGCCATCGACTCCTCGTACCGGCCGAGCTGACGGAGGGAGTAGCCCAGGACGTCCCAGCACTGAGCCTGCTGCCAGTGCGCCGCCAGGCGCCGGCACAGGGCGCCGGCCTCCTCACCGTACGCGAGGCTCTTCTCGAGCTGTCCCAGATTGGCGTACAGCCAGGCGAGTTCGATGAGGCATTCGGCCAGCCACAGCTCGTCCCCCGTCGCCCGGGACAGCGCCAGTCCTCGCTCGGAGGCCGCCACGGCCTCCTGGATCCGGCCGAACATGTACAGCGCACACGCCTTGCAGTAGTGGGCGCGGGCCTGTTCGTCCACCGCGCCGAGTTCCTCGAAGAGCGCGGTGGCCTGTTGCAGGTGGTGCAGGGCCTGTTCCCGGTGGCCCAGGTAGCCGTGGATGCTGCCGAGGTCGCGCAGGCAGCGGCCCTCCTCCAGGCGGTCGCCGCGGCGCCGGGCCACCTCCAGGGCGGGGGCCAGTGCGGAGACGGCCTCCGGCCAGAACTCCCTGCGGTACAGGTACTCCTTCAGTGACCAGGCCAGTCCGGTGATGTGGTGGTCCAGCCTCTGGCTGACGGCGGTGTGCAGCAGGCCGCTCAGCACCCGGTGCTCGGCGGCGAACCACCGGTTCGCCTGTTCCGCGGTGGTGAGGTCCTCCGGGGTGACGCCCGGGCTCGGTGAACCGAGGTCGAGTTCGGGCAGCGAGTCCTGTTTGAGCAGCCGGTTGGCTTCACGGGCCGTGAACATGTAGTGGTCCAGGACCCGGAGGGTGGCGCGGTGGCGTTCGTCGGCGTCATGGGCGCGGGTGAGTTCGGTGGCGTAGCCACGCAGCAGGTCGTGGAGGGCGAACCGGCCGGGCAGAGGCTGTTCGACGAGGCAGGAGCGGGTCAGCCCGGCGAGTACGCGGCGGGCTTGGGGGAGGGGGAGCCCGGCGAGGCCGGCGGCGGCGGGGACGGTGATGTCGGGTCCGGGGTGGAGGGCGAGGAGGCGGAAGAGGCGGGCGGCGGGCTCGTCCAGGGACCGGTAGGACCAGGAGAACACCGCCCGGACGTCGGTGGTGGTGTCGAAGCCGGTGAAGGCGTCCAGGCCGCCGTGGGAGTGCCGCAGGTCGTCGGCGATGGTGTGCAGGGGGAAGGCGGGTTCGAGTTCGGCGCGGGCGGCCACCACGGCCAGTGCCAGGGGCAGCCGTCCGCACAACCGGATGATGTCGGCCGCGGCCGTGGGCTCGGCCGCCAGGCGCTCCGCCCCCAGCCGTCGTTCGAGCGTCTGCTGGGCCTCGGCCTGTGAGGGCAGCGCAAGGGCGAGGGGGCGGGCTCCGTCGGCCGCGATCAGACCCGGGAGCTGGTTGCGGCTGGTGACCAGGGTGAGGCAGCCGGTGCCCGCGGGCAGCAGGGGGCGGACCTGCTGTTCGTCGCGGGCGTTGTCCAGGACGAGGAGGACCCGTCGGTCGGCCAGGAGGCTGCGGAACAGTGTGCTGCGGCCGGCGGTGTCCTCGGGGATGCGCTGGGCGGGGACGCCGAGAGCGGTGAGGAAGCCGTGCAGGGCGTCGCCGGGCTCCACGGCGGGCGCGTGCGGGTGGAACCCGCACAGATTGACGAAGAGCTGTCCGTCGGGGAAGGAGGGGGCGAGGTGGTGGGCGTGGTGGACGGCGAAGGTGGTCTTGCCGACACCGGGGGCGCCGCTGATGACGACGAGGGGGACACCGGCCGGTCCCGGCCGTCCGGGCGCACCGCTCGCGGCGGACAGCCATGCGCTCTCAGCCGTCCGTCCGGCGAACACCGGCAGGTCACCGGGAAGCTGCATCGGACGCGCCGAGGGCGGCGGCTGGCTTCCCCCGCCGTTTCCGGCCGGGCAGTCGCCCGCACCGGACGGGTCCGCCGGACCGGGGGATGCCCCGGCGGCCGTGCCGGACGGCGCCGCATCGGCGGCCGGTCCGCAGGACGTGGCACCGTGGGCCGCGGCGGCGGGCCGCGCGCCGGGGGACGCGGTTTCGCCCTGCCCCTCCTGTGCCCCGGGTCCTGCCGGCCGGCTCGGAGCACGGCTGCCCGCGGCGCCGGCCGCCGGACCCGCGGCCCTCGCCGTCCCCGGCAGGGGCAGCGGCGGCAGGTCGTGGCGGAGGATGCCGTCGTGCAGGGCACGCAGCGGAGGGCCGGGTTCGAGGCCGAGTTCGTCGGCGAGGTGCCGGCGCAGGTCCGTGTAGCGCCGCAGCGCCTCGGGGTGGCGGCCGGCCAGGTACAGGGCGCGCAACAGCAGGGCCCAGCCGGTCTCCCGCAGGGGGTGGCGCGACGTCAGTTCCTGTGCGCTGTCGACGGCTTCGGTGATCCGCCCGTCCAGGAGGAGAGCGGTGGCGCGGATCTCCCGGACGCTCTGTCGCAGCTCCTCCAGGCGCGCGGCCTCGTGGGCGGCGAACAGGTGGTGCGCGGCGTCGGCCAGCGCGGCGCCGCGCCACATGTCCAGGGCCCGTTCGGTTTCCTCCACGGCGCGGCCGGGCCGGCCCTGGTCCAGCAACTGGCGGGCCCGGGCGACGGCCCGTCCGAAGCGCACGGTGTCCCGGTTCTCGGGCGGGACGCGCAGGGCGTAGCCGGCGGGTTCGGTGACCAGCACCTCGAACGGCCGCCGCCCCCGCAGATGCGAGGGTTCCAGGACCGCGCGGACCTTGCTGACGTGGGCGTGCAGGGAGGCAGCCGCCCCGCCCGGCGCCCCTCCCGGCCGCTGGGGCCACAGCTCCTCGCACAGCGTCTCGGGAGCGACCGCGCAGCCGTCCGAGAGCAACAGCCGGATCAGCAGCAGGCGTTGCTTGCGCCGTCCCGGATCCAGCACCGTGCCCGCCCGCCGCACCACCAGCGGGCCAAGTAGCCCGAACTCGAGCTCATGTCTCACAACCGCCACCGTTTCCACTCGGCACCCCGCTCAACGATGACACCATCCGGGCCCGCACATGACCCATGGGCACGTGAGCGACCCGCCCCGGCCGCGGGAGCGCTCGTGCCGTTCCCGCGGCGGCCGGGAGAAGTCGTCCGCGACGGACCTCCCGCTGTTCACGGTGCCACCCGGTGTGGGCCCTGCCGGGGCCTGCGAGCGGGAGCGGGAGTGGTGCAAACGGCTGACCGGGGGGCCGATCAGCCGACGTCCTTTCGGGCTTCCCGTGCCGACCGGATCGGGAAGGAGGCGTGTGGCACGTGCCCTCCTCCGGTCGGAGTCCGACGCGAGCGGGCCGGACCACCTGGGTGATCACTGCGGGCGGAGGGCGGACCACGCACAGGAGGGTCTTCCGCGAAGCCGCCCCTCGAACCGCTCCGGGGCGTGAACCGAGGGGCCGGTCATCCCGTTCAGTGATCGGGCGGGCGTCGTCAGTAGTAGTCGTCGCCAGCAGTCGTCGTCAACAGAGGGAGAAGCATGGCCACCGTCGAAGGAACCAGTACCGCCCGGTTCGCACCGGTCCGAGCGGCACTGGCAGCGCACATCGAGTCCGGCGAGGAGCTGGGGGCGTCGATCGCCGTCGACGTCGACGGCGTCATGGAAGTCGACGTATGGGGTGGGCACGCCGACGAGGCACGAACCGTCCCGTGGCAGCGGGACACACTGGTCGGCCTGTGGTCGGTCACCAAGACCCTCAGCAGTCTGGCGGCCCTAGTCCTCGTCGACCGGGGAGCGCTGGATCTCCGCCGTCCGGTCGCGGAGTACTGGCCCGAGTTCGCTGCCCGGGGCAAGCAGGACATAGAGGTGCGGCACGTCCTGGCACACACCTCGGGGCTCTCCGGTTGGCAGCAGCCCTTCACCATGGACGACCTGTGCGACTGGTCGACGGCGAGCACCCGACTGGCCGGGCAGGCGCCCTGGTGGAAGCCGGGCAGCGCCTCGGGTTACCACATGCAGACCCAGGGCCAGTTGGTGGGGGAGCTCGTCCGGCGGGTCAGCGGCCGTACCCTGACCGAGTTCGTCGACACCGAGATCGCGGGGCCGTCGGAAGCCGACGTCCAGATAGGCGCGCGGGAAGCCGACTGGTCGCGTATCGCCGGGCTGGTGCCGCCGTCGCAGGCCCTCGAAGTGCCCGCAGACCTCGATCCCGAGGCGGTCTTCACCAAGACGTTGCTGGGAAGTCCGGCCCGGGACGAGCACGTCGACACCCCGCAATGGCGCCGCGCGGAACTGGGCGCCGTCAACGGACACGGCAACGCACGAGGTGTGGCCCGTGCCCTCTCCGTGATCTCACGACACGGCGAGGTGAACGGCCTTCGGCTCCTCTCCCCGGACACCGTGGACAAGATCTTCGACGTACAGGCCGACGGAGTCGACCTGTTCCTGGGCGTCCCTGTGCGCTGGGGCGTCGGCTACGCGCTCGCGGACCGGAGGACCATGCCGCACATGCCCACCGGAAAGGTCTGCTTCTGGGTCGGCCGGGGCGGTTCGATCGTCATGATGGACCTCGATCGGCGCGTCACGCTCGCGTACACCATGAACCGGCTGGGCGCCGGACTCCTCGGCTCGGAACGCACCCACGACTACATCAGGCACGTCTACGAAGCTCTCGACGCCACGGACTGAAGCGCGCTCGCTCCGCCCGGAGACCCGCCCTGCCCGTACCGGGGTGGCGGGCGGTGGGAACCCGCGCGGACCGCGGACTCGGGGCAACTCTTCGTCGTACGAGGAGAGATGGGAGTACGCGCGTTCGATGATCACGCGACCGGTGTCACCCGGACCGGAAAGCGCAGGCGGCCGCGCGGCCGGCGTCAGCACAGCGCGCCCTTCGTCACCGGGGCTCCGGCCCGCCCGTTCCACCGGGACGCGCGGGCCGCCGCCGGGGCCTGCGCCGTGCCGACGCCGACGGGGAACCCGACCGGGCCGCGCTGAGGCTCCGCTTCGCCCCCGGACGGGATCGCGGAAGGCTGCGCAGGCCGGGGGAGGCGCTGCGCGCCCGGCGCTAGGCGGGCGGCCGGCCCGTCACGGCCGCGCCCACGCGGGCCCCGAAGCACTCCCGCTCGCCGTCGGCCGCCGCGGGCCGGAAGCAGGCCCGGACGGTGCTGCCGGGGCGGGCCGCGGTCATCCTGGTGTAGACGTAGGTCTTCGCGTCGAACCTGTCCACGGTGCGTACCTTCCAGGTCGGACCG
Source organism: Streptomyces pimonensis (assembly GCF_041380215.1). NCBI lineage: Bacteria > Bacillati > Actinomycetota > Actinomycetes > Kitasatosporales > Streptomycetaceae > Streptomyces > Streptomyces pimonensis. The sequence continues at coordinate 6,106 of NZ_JAHWZY010000046.1, read as the reverse complement.
CCGACCGTGACGTCCACCCGGTCACCGACCCGCGTCCCCCACATCCGGGCCCAACTCGCGCCGCACTCCTTGCTGTAGCGCAGTTCCACGTGGGCGCCGGTGGCCGTGCGGTACGTGGCGAGGTCGTCGGGGGCGGCGCCGCAGACCATGTGGACCGGGTCCCGGCCCTCGCAGGCGGCCCCGTGACAGCGGGGCGCGAGGGCGTACGAGGAGGAGGACAGCGGTTCGTCCTGAGCTGCGTCCCGGTGCGGCAGCAGGAGCAACGTCAGTGTCACCCCGCCGGCGACTACGGCGTACACCGACGTCAGCGTCATCATGAGCCTGCTCCAGCGGCCGTGTGACCGCCCGGCGTCCGGGCCGGTCCGTGGCTCGGCGGGGGCGGGGGCGGAGACGGGGGCCGCAGGGGCGGGAGCGAGAACCGCCGCGCGTCCGCTCCAGTCCGATTCGGCGATCTCCCACAGCGCCAGCAGCCGCCCGTCCGGTTCACCGGCGACCCGGCACAGGTCCTGGACCGCCTGCCGCGGGGGCATGGCCTTGCCGTTGAGGTAGCGCTCCCATGACGACTTGCTGTACGCCGTGCGTTTCGCCAGCGCCGCCAGACTCAGTCCCGTACGGGTCCTCAGCTCGCGCAGCGCCGCGGTCAGCCGGGTGTGGTCCGGGGTCACTTCGGCGCCGCCCTCCGCAGTGCCTGCCAGGTGTGCGGGCCGACGATGCCGTCCACGGCCAGCCCCTCCCGGTCCTGGAAACGCTCGACCGCGCGCTGGGTCAGCGGGCCGAAGATCCCGTCGACGTTTCCCGGCGAGACGCCCGCCCGGCGCAGCAGGCACTGGGTCTCGATCACCTCCGGCCCCGTGCCGCCGTACGCCACGATGGCGTCCCGGGTGCGGCTGTGGCCCGCGTACCAACGGTCGCCGGCCCGTTCCGGCCGGCAGGTGTGGAGGGCCGGCAGCACGGATGCCGGGGTGGGGGTCGAGGTGTCCGTCACCGCCGTGGCCGTACCGGTGCGGAGGGCTTCGGCGGCGGAGCGGGCTTCGGCCAGTCGCACGGACAGCAGGAGCACCGCGGTGACGGACAGCACCAGGGCCACCGCTCCCACCGTGAGCGCCACGCGCAGGGAACGCCCGTGCGGCCGCTGCTCCGAGAACCCGTCCTCCGGTGCAGCCGACCCGCTCGGTGAGGTGCCGGGGCCGGCTCTCCGTCCCTCCGCCCACCGCTCGGCGGCGATCTCGTGCAGCACCAGCAGCCGGGCCGGGTCGTCACCGCCGATGCGGGCCATCGCCTCGACGGCCTCCCGGGGCGGCAGGGACCTGCCGTTCAGATAGCGATCCCACGATCTCGCGCTGTAGCCGGTCTTCGTGGCCAGCTGCCGTGTGCTCAGCTCGCCGCGATCCTTCAGCTTGCGCAGGCGCACAATCAACTGGCGTGTCTGTGGATGGAGTTCGTCGAGCAGCTCTGTCCAACGAGCCATGTTCCCCCACTCGCGTTCGGGGTGATCGGTCCTGGGCTCCGTGTCCCGGCCTCATTCTGCGTCAGCTGTCACTGTGGCCACAGGACGGCGATTTCGGCCAAGGGCACCGAAACAGGCCGCCGCTCGCTGTGACCGTCCCGCCGTGCCGACTCCGCGGATCACGTCCCTGCAGGTCAGGGGGCGGGACGTCCCAAGAGGACGCCAGTTCCGCGTCGACGGTGGCCGGACAGTCCACCGACCCCGCAGTCTCGTCGTGGAGCCGGCCGGTGAGGTCGGTTCCGTCCATCGCACATCAATGGAGGAGAACAGCATGCGAGCTCTCACGAAGGCACTCGTCGGCGTCACGACCGCCGTCGGCATCGCGGCCGGCGGCCTGGCGACCGCGGGTACCGCCATGGCGGTACCCGCGACGGCCCAGGAGCGGGTGGTGAGCGCCGAGGCGGGGGTGCTCGCGGTGGAGAACCTGGGGCTGAACACGACCCGGGCCAAGAACTGGCAGTGCTGGCTGCGCGACACGGGTTACAACCCCGGCACGATCGACGGCCAGCTGGGCACCAACAGCTGGAAGGCGGCGCAGCGCAAGTTCAACGACCTGGGCTACAACGCCGGCACCGTCGACGGAGTCGTCGGCCCCAACACGATCAGGGCGCTGCAGCGCTACCTGAACCGGCACGGCGCCAGCCTCGCCGTCGACGGGGTCGCCGGATCGGCGACCAAGGCCGCGTTCTGGAACTTCGCCGGAACCGTCCGCTGCTGATCCGGCCCGCCGACCGCACACACGGCGGCCCGTCCTCTCCAACGGTGGAGGGGACGGGCCGCCGTCCGTGTGCCGGCGAACGCGTCAGAGCCGCTCGGGCGTCCGGATGCCCAGCAGGGCCATGCCCCGGTGCAGCGTGCGGGCCGTGAGGTCGCACAGGAACAGGCGGTTGGCCACCTGCTCCGGCGAATCGGCCTTCAGCACCGGGCACTTGTCGTAGAACGAGGTGTACAGCGACGCCAGCTGGTACAGGTATGCGGCCAGCTTGTGCGGGGCGTACTCCGCGGCCGCCTCGAAGACCGTGTCCCCGAAGGCGTCCAGGTGCAGGCCCAGCGCACGCTCCGCCTCGTGCAGCCCCAGCTCCGGGTGGGCCGCGGGGCGGACCTCGCCGGCCTTGCGGAGGATGGACCGGATACGGGCGTAGGCGTACTGGAGGTACACGCTGGTGTCGCCGTTGAGCGAGACCATCTGGTCCAGGTCGAACTTGTAGTCGCGGCTCGGCGACGTCGACAGGTCCGCGTACTTCACGGCCCCGATACCGACCTGCGCGGCCCGCTCCTGGATCTCGTCCTCGGTGAGGTCCCGCGCCTTCTCCCGTACGACCTCCGCGGCCCGCTGCACCGCCTCGTCCAGCAGGTCCTCGAGGCGTACGGTCTCGCCCTCACGCGTCTTGAAGGGCTTGCCGTCCGCGCCGAGCACCGTGCCGTAGCCCATGTTGTGCGCGGTGACGTCGTCGTTCAGCCAGCCGGCCCGGCGGGCCGTCTCGAAGACCATCCGGAAGTGGAGCGACTGGCGCACGTCGACGACGTACAGCAGCGTGGTGGCGTGCAGGTCGAGGACGCGGTTGCGGATCGCGGTCAGGTCGGAGGCCGCGTAGCCGAAGCCGCCGTCGGCCTTCTGCACGATCAGCGGGACCGGCTGGTCGTCCTTGCCGCGGATGTCGTCGAAGAACACCACGAGCGCGCCCTCGGAGCGCTCCGCGACACCCATCTCCTCCAGGAGGCGGGCGGTCTCGGGCATGCCCTCGTTGTACGCGGACTCGCCGACGATCTCCTCGTCGCGGATCTCCATGTCGAGCTTCTCGAAGACGGAGTAGAAGTAGACCTTCGACTCGTCCACGAACTGCTGCCACAGATCGAGCGTCTCCTTGTCGCCGGACTGGAGGGCGACGACCCGCCCCCGGGCCCGCTCCTTGAACTCCTCGTCCGCGTCGAAGAGCGCACGCGACGCCTTGTACACGCGGTTCAGGTTGCTCATGGCCTGCTCGCCGTCGACCTCGGCCGCGGGGGCCAGCTCGCCGGGGTGCTCGAACAGGTACTGGATGAGCATGCCGAACTGGGTGCCCCAGTCACCGATGTGGTGCCGGCCGATCGTCTTCTCGCCGGTGAAGTCGAGCATGGCGCGCAGGGCGTCGCCGATGACCGCGGACCGCAGGTGACCGACGTGCATCTCCTTCGCCACGTTCGGCTGGGCGTAGTCGACGACCGTGACGCCCGCGTTCTCCTTCAGCGGCACGCCGAGGCGCTCGCCGTCCGCGAGCCGCGCGGCGAGGTTCTCGGTGATCGCCCGGTCGGCGACGGTGATGTTGAGGAAGCCGGGGCCGGAGACCTCGACGTCCTTGATCAGGTCACCGGTCGTGATGCGCGAGACGACCTCGGTCGCCAGCTCCCGCGGGTTCGCCTTCGCCTTCTTGGCCAGCGCGAGGATGCCGTTGGCCTGGAAGTCCGCCCGGTCGCTACGTCGCAGCAGCGGGTCGGCCTCCGGCTGGGTGGCCGGGAGAGCGGACGTGAGCTGCCGGTTGACGAGATCGGTGAGCGATGTGACCGAGGCCATAGGAGTGGGTGCCCGTTCTCCTCGTGGGTTCAGATAGACACGGTCAGTATCCCATGGGGGGTGAAGCGATCTTCTCGGCCGCGGAGCCGCGACCGGCACGGCCCGCGCCCCCGGGCAGGCCGGTGGAAAGGCGTTTTCGTCGTTGCCGTCGTTGCTGGGAGAATGGAGCGGTCAGCCGTGCGACCGTACCGGCTGCCCGAGCAGAAAGAAGGACGTGCCGATCGTGGCTCAGAGCACCGAGACCACCGACTGGGTCTCCCGTTTCGCGGATGAGGTCATCGAGGAGTCGGAGCGTCGGGCCCCGGGCAAACCGGTCGTCGTCGCGTCCGGCCTCTCCCCCTCCGGCCCGATCCACCTGGGCAACCTCCGCGAGGTCATGACCCCGCACCTCGTCGCCGACGAGATCCGCCGCCGCGGCCACCGGGTGCGGCACCTGATCTCCTGGGACGACTACGACCGGTACCGCAAGGTCCCGGCCGGCGTCCCCGGGGTCGACGAGTCGTGGTCCGAGCACATCGGCAAGCCGCTGACCTCCGTCCCGGCGCCGAAGGGTTCCGCGCACCCGAACTGGGCCGAGCACTTCAAGGCCGCGATGACCGCGTCGCTGGCCGAGCTGGGCGTGGAGTTCGACGGGATCAGCCAGACCGAGCAGTACACCTCCGGTGTCTACCGCGAGCAGATCCTGCACGCGATGAGGCACCGCACCGACATCGACGCGATCCTCGCGCAGCACCGCACCAGGAAGGCCCCGGCGAAGAAGCAGCAGAAGCCGGCCGACGAGGCCGAGCTGGAGGCCGCCGAGGGCTCCGGCGCCGCCGCCGAGGACGACGGCAGCTCGGGGGCCGCCGGGTACTTCCCGTACAAGCCGTACTGCGGCAACTGCGAGAAGGACCTGACGACGGTCACCGCGTACGACGACGACTCCACCGAGCTGACCTACGCCTGCACGGCGTGCGGCTTCTCGGAGACCGTCCGGCTGAACGAGTTCGACCGCGGCAAGCTGGTCTGGAAGGTCGACTGGCCCATGCGCTGGGCGTACGAGGGCGTGATCTTCGAGCCGAGCGGGGTCGACCACTCCTCGCCCGGGTCGTCGTTCCAGGTCGGCGGGCAGATCGTCGGGATCTTCGGCGGCGAGCAGCCGATCGGGCCGATGTACGCGTTCGTCGGGATCAGCGGCATGGCGAAGATGTCCTCCTCGAAGGGCGGCGTGCCGACCCCGGCCGACGCGCTGCAGATCATGGAGCCGCAGCTGCTGCGCTGGCTGTACGCCCGGCGCAGGCCCAACCAGTCCTTCAAGATCGCCTTCGACCAGGAGATCCAGCGCCTCTACGACGAGTGGGACCGGCTCGACGCCAAGGTCGCCGACGGCTCCGCCCTGCCCGCCGACGCCGCCGCGCACTCCCGCGCGGTGCGCACGGCGAGCGGTGAACTGCCGAGGACGTCCAGGCCGCTGCCGTACCGCACGCTGGCCTCGGTGGCCGACATCACCGCCGGACACGAGGACCAGGCGCTGCGGATCCTCAGCGAGCTGGACCCGTCCGACCCGCTGGGCTCGCTGGACGAGGCCCGCCCCCGGTACGACAAGGCCGAGGCGTGGATCAACACCCACGTCCCCGCCGACCAGCGCACCATCGTCCGCGCCGAGCCCGACGCCGAGCTGCTGAAGTCGCTCGACGAGCGGGACCGGCAGTCGCTGCGGCTGCTGCTGGACGGGCTGGCCGACAACTGGTCGCTGGACGGCCTCACCCACCTCGTCTACGGCGTGCCCAAGGTCCAGGCGGGCTTCTCCGCCGACGCCACGCCCAAGGAGCTGCCGGCGGAGATCAAGACCGCCCAGCGGTCCTTCTTCGCGCTGCTGTACCACCTGCTGGTCGGGCGGGACACGGGCCCGCGGCTGCCCACGCTGCTGCTGGCGGTGGGACAGGAACGGGTGCGGTCACTGCTCGGGGAGTAGCCGGCGGTACGACGGCAGGGGGCGCCCGGTGCCGGCCGGGCGCCCCCTGCCGTGTGCGCGTGCGCGCTAAGGGGTCCTTTCAGAATGCCGGGTG